>NZ_QBUE01000008.1:0-193089 GCF_003058045.1 Novosphingobium sp. GV079
GCCCCCCATGATCTGATGACCAAACTCGCGGCATGACGACACCGGTTTGAGCTTAATTTTGCCGCAAACCTGTCCAGGAAGGCGGGACCACCTCAGCCGGAAAGATCGCCGCCCACGCAGAAGCCGTTGTTGCAACCGGTCACGGTGCCGGCGGCGTTCTTGTCGGGCACGCCATTGGAGCCATAGACGAAATTGAACGGCTTGCCGCTCTGGTCGAAGGCGATGCCCTGGAGCGGGCCGGCCGTGATCAGGCCATACTTGGTGTATTGATAGGCCTGGGCATGCTTGCTGTTGCGGTATTGCGGCCTGCCATCGGTGTGCAGGCCGGTGTTTATCAGCGTTTCGGTCTCGTACCAGTCGCGCCCGTTGGGGCCGGGGCCTTCGCCGAAACCATAGGCGGGAACGCCGTTTTCATGGCTGTATTCGCCGCTGACCACCACATGCAGGCGGCCATCCATGAAGGATTTCCCGGCCGCAGCCTGGAACGTGTAGTTGTAATCATCACCATAGGTGGTGATGCCGTTCTGCGCGTTGGCCTTGAAACCCTCGAAGTGGGTGTTGGTGACGAAGTTCACCACGCCGCCCACCGCGTCCGATCCATAGGATGCCGATGCGCCGCCAGTGACCACGTCGACCCGATCGACCAGCAATTGCGGGAACAGGCTGATATCAGGCACGCCGGTGACATTGGCGCCGACCACGCGCTGGCCGTCGAGCAGGGTAAGCGTGCGGATCGGCCCAAGGCCGCGCAGGCTGAACGAGCTGAGGCCCTGGGTGCCGCTGGACGTGCTGTTGGTGCCATAGGTCGCACCGGTGCTGCCCTGGAGCGAGGGCAACTGGGCGATGGTGGTGAAGATGTTGGGCTGCGCGCTCTTGGCGATCACCGCCGCGCTGAGCACTTGCGTGGGGGTCGGCGCGCTGAAGCCGCTGGAGGTGATGCGCGAACCGGTGACGACGATTTCCCCGGTGCTGGGGGCGGGCGCCGCTGCTGGGGCAGGGGTCTCGGGCAGGGCGGCCGGTGCGGCCTCTTGCGCGAGCACTGGGCAGGCCCAGGCCAGCGCCACGAGCGCGGTGCCCTTGGCCAGGGCGGTGCGCAGCGGCCTGCTGCTCGACGTGGCGGTTGGCGTGGTGGTCATCGAAATCTCCCCCATGGCTGGTCCCTCGGCCGGTGGCGCTGCCCCGGCCTGGCTTGGTATCGCTAACAATCTTGCGCGTGGTCCTGGCGTTGGCAGCCCGGTTTCCGTGGTGAGGGCATAGGACCGCGGGGCGCCTGGCGCAGCCGCGACCATGGTCCTAATTGGGCGGGCGCCGGCGACGCGGCTAAGGACGCTGTTGACATGGCTGTCATGCAACCCGCGCGGCGCACGCCATGCGGGGACGGCAAAGCAGGAAGGACAGAAGCGTGTCGGGCAAGATTGCAGGCCACAGCGTGGCGCCGCTGGCCATCGTGGTGATGGGCGTGAGCGGCAGCGGCAAATCGACACTGGGCGCGGCGCTGGCGGCGCGGCTGGACTGCCCATTCCTGGAAGGCGATGGATTCCATTCGGCGGCAAACGTCGCCAAGATGCGCGAGGGCATCGCCCTGACCGATGCAGACCGCTGGCCCTGGCTCGATCACCTGGGCGCGGCGATGGGCCAGGCGGTGCGGCAAGGCGGCGTGGTGGTCGCGGCCTGTTCCGCGCTGAAGCGCGCCTATCGCGAGCGGCTGGCTACCGCGGCAGCCGAGCCGATCGCCTTTGCCCTGCTCGATGCGCCCTTGGCCGAACTGGCCCGGCGCATGGGCAACCGGCCAGGGCACTACATGCCGCCGAGCCTGCTCGATAGCCAGTTGGACACGCTGGAGCGACCCGGCGCGGATGAGCCAGCGCTTACTCTCGATTCCACGCAGGGCCAGGATCGGCTGGCCGATGCGATCCTGGCCTGGATCGCCCAGCGCCTCGCAGCTTAGCGTTCCAGCGCGCTTGCAGGTTCGGTTTCCTCAGGGCCGTGCGGCAAAGAGGGCGTGGTGGGTTAGGATGTAGAGCGTGCGCCCGTCCTTGCCGCCGAACAGCAATTGCAGGGGGCGTTCGGGCACGTCGATCCGGTCGATCGGGCGGCCTGCTGCGTCGTAGACGAAGACCTGGCCATTGGCGATGTAGACTCGTCCGTCTGGCCCTGATGCCACACTTTCCCCGCCGCGATCGGCAAAGGGTTGCAGGTCTGTCACTGCGCCGCCGGCGCCCAGGCGGGCGGAATAGGTCCGGTCTTCTGACTCGTTGCTCAGGAACACCCGCGCGTCGGGCCGGGCGGTGACCAGGCCATAGGCATCGAGCGAATCGGAAAAGCGCCAGCCGAGATGGTCGGCCGGGCCTTGCTGGAACACGCGATAGGCGGGGATGGCAAGGCTGCCATCGGGCGAGACATATTCCTGCGCCTTGGGCAGCGCCACATCGCGGGCGAACATCTCTGCCAGGGTGGTGAAGCGGTAGGTTGCCGGATCGAGCTGGCTGCGAAACTCACCGTTGACCCAGAGGTTGCCGGGCAGGACGGTGAGCCGGTCGGGGGCCGGTGTCGTGGCGGCGGCGGTGGGCGGGATCACCGTCAGCGCCTGCGCCGACGTGCCGGGTTTGAACGCATAGACCGTGCCGTTGCGGCCGAGCGCGGAGAGCACGATCAGGTTGCCCGTCCGGTCCATTGTCAGATTGACCGGATCGAGTGGGGCGTCGCGTTCGGTGGTCAGCCCTTCGGTCTCGCTCCAGCCATGAATGCGCTGCTGGAAATGATCGATGAAATAGAGCTTGCCCTGCGCGTCGACCACGCCGCCGCTGGCGGAGAAAAATCCGTCGGCGAGCTTGGTCACGGGCACCCTGGTCGCTGCCGGCGCAACCGGATTGGCGGGCACGTCGAGCACGGCAAATTCGCGTTCGCGCACTTCCAGGCCATGCGTCACGTCGAGCAGCGCGTTTTCGAACGGAAACTTGCTGGCGCGCAGGAACGTGGCGCAGCCGTTTTCGTCGCAGGTGGCAAAGCCGCTTTCGGCGTTCACGTGCACGTTGCGCAGGCGGATGTCGGCCGAACGCTCGATCCGCACGGCGGCACGGGCCGGCTGGCGCGAGCGGGTGACGCGATAGGCGTGGAGATTGGCGATCAGGATATTGCGGGATTCGCGGATGTCGAACGAGACGGCATCGGGGCTTTCGCCGGCTTCCTCCTCGGTCTGTGGCGCGAGGAATTCCCAGTTGGCGACGCGGGTGAGGCCGAATTCAGTGCGGACATGGTGCTCGGCTGAAATCTGGTAGACATGGCCGGGCGTCTGCGTGTCGGACACGACTATGCCGGCTTGGGCATAGGTATTGGGCGTCCAGATATTGGCAAAGGTGCCGCCGCCGCCCGCGTTCACCCACAGGCTGGGATATTGGCCACCCCAACGCCGGCGCGGGTCTTTGTCGGCGGTATGGGTGTCGTTGTAGGGATCGAAGCGGGTGCCATCGGCCGCCAGAGTGCCGTGGCCGCCCTGGAATTTCACGTCTTCGACCAGCGAGCCGGCGCCCGATTGCCACGACAGCGCGGTGGCGCGTGGGTTGATGCCGCCGGTGAACAGGCCCAGCCCGGTGACAATGGCCTCTCCGCCGGCAGGAGCCAGGACCAGCGCGCGCGGCGCGCCGACGCCCTGGAACGCGGGGGTGCCATCGGGCAGCACGATCTGGGTGAGATCGGGGTGGAGCCCGATCAGCACGCTGTCGGGCCGTAGCGTCAGCGTATCGGTGACGACATAGCGGCCGATCGGGAAATAGAGCACGCGGTGCGTGGCGATCGCGCGTTGCAGGGCGGCGGTATCGTCGGTCCGGCCATCGCCGTTGGCGCCCAGTGCGCGCACGTTGGCCCATTGCGCCGGGCTGGGCAGCGCGCGGATCGCTGGGGCGCGCGGCCGGGGCAGGGCGGCGAGCGCGGCCTGGTCCATGCGCGTTTCAACCGCGCCGGGCACACCCAGGCCGGGCAGGGTGATGCCGTGGGTGAAGCTCTTCACCCGATAAACCGGCGCGGCGCCGGCCACGGTCTTGCCGCTTTCGCGAAAACGGGCGAAGACCGGGGTGCGGCTGGCCACGGCGTTGTCGAAGCCGATCTGCGTATAGGCGTTGTTGGCGTTGGCGATGACCACGCCAGCCTGGCTGACGTTTTCAAAGCGCACGTCCTTGCCCCACAGCCAGTCGCCATAGCCTTCGTCGATGGCGATCCCCACCGGCACGTTGCGCAGCGCGACGTTGACCAGGGTGAGCCCGGCCTCGTGCTCGCGAATGGCGGCCTCGCGCTGGCCGTCGAATGTGGCGTCGAGCAGCGTGAACGGCCAGGCGGGAGAGGTCTTTTCGCTGAGGATGCCATAGCGGCCGCCGTGGAAATGCACGTCCTGCGCCATGTTGCCCACCTGATAGGCGCCGGCGAGACCCGAACCGACCTGAAAGTCCATGTGCCGCAGATAGGCATGCTGCGCGGCGTGGAAGCGTACGCCCACTGCCGCCGGATTGCCCGCGCCGATGGCAATGTCGATATTGGCCATGGCCGAATAGAACGCATCGGAATTGGCGTCGGCGATGGCGGGATTGAACGGCACCGCGTCGGGCGGGGGGAACGGCACTTTGCCGTCGCCGGCAGTGGGGCTGCCCTTGGGACCGCGCCCGGTGAAGATCACCATGGTGGCCACGCCCTGCTGGAAGCCCGGTGTGGCATCGCCGAGCATCAGCACCGGCCGGGTCTTGCCCGTTCCGATCAGGCGCAGGCCTGGCCAAAGGAACAGCGAGCGGGTGATGCGATAGCGCCCGCTGGGCAGGAACACCACGCCTTCGCCGCGCGCCCCGGCCTGGTCCAGCGCCTGCTGGATCGCGGCGCTGTCGTCGGCCTTGCCATCGCCCACCGCGCGCACGGTGATCGCCTGGGTGTCGCCGGGCATCTGGTCGAACACCGATGGGGTCTTGGCCTGTGCCAGGGTTGGGGCGAGCGCGATGGCCGCCAGAATGCTTGTTCCGATCATCCAGGCCTGCCGTGGCACCACGTTTCCTCTCCTCACCCGATCCGGCCGGGATAGCGGCTGGCGCGCGCCGGGGCAGGCGCGACCATGGTCTTAACTGTGTGGAATTTCAGGCGCTCAGGGCATCAGCCGCTTGCGCCCCTGCCACAGGTGCCAGCGCATCGCGAGCGCAGCGGCATCGCCATCCTGGGCGCGGATAGCGTCGACGATCAGTTCGTGTTCCTCGATCATGGCGTTGATCGCGGCGGGCGGGCGGGAGCGCGAGATATCGACCCCGGCGCGCAGGATGCGGTCGATCTCGTCATGCATGTGATCGAAGCTGGAGACGAAGATCGGGTTGGCGGTCGCTTCGAAAATGGCGCGGTGCAGGTCCATGTCTTCCACATGGGCCGGGCCACTCGCTTGCAGGGCGGCGCGCAGCGCGTCCATCGCGCGCTCGATCACCAGCATCTGTTCGGCCGAGCGGCGCTGCGCGGCCAGGCGTGCCGCTTCTGCCTCGAGCACCAGGCGCACTTCATAGCTGCCCATGGTGGCGGCAAGGTTCTGCATCGGCAGATGGCTGCCCAGCCGTTCGGACGGACGCCGCTTGACGAACGAGCCGGCGCCGCGCCGCGCTTCGGTAAATCCGTCGGAGGCGAGGCGGACCAGCGCCTCGCGCACCACGGTGCGCGACATGCCGAACATTTCCGCCAGGCGCGTTTCGGAGGGCAGGCGGTCGCCGATCTGGAGATCGTCGGTGTTGATCAGTTCGACGATCCCGGCATAGGCGCGATCGGCCAGGCGTTCCTCGTGCATGGTCCTCCCCTTCTTCAGACGATCCATCCGGCGGCCAGCACCAGCGCCAGGCCTACCACCGAAATCAGCGTTTCCAGCACCGACCAGGTGCGGAACGTGTCGGGCGTGCTGGTGCCGAGATAGCTGCGCACCAGCCAGAACCCCGGATCGTTGACGTGGGAGAAGAACACCGAGCCAGCGCCGATGGCAAGCACGGTCAATTCCGGCGAGGCGCCGGTGGCGGCGACTACCCCAGGCATGATGCCGGCGGCAGTGATCGTGGCGACCGTGGCCGATCCGGTGGCCAGGCGGATGCACACCGCCACGGCCCAGGCCATCGGCAGCGCCGGAATGCCGCCGTGGGCGGCGAGGTGGGCCAGGAAATCGGCCAGGCCGGCCGAGACCAGCACCTGCTTGAGCGCGCCGCCCGCGCCGATCGCCAGGATGATCGCTCCGGCCGGGGCCATCGCTTCCTTCCAGATCGCGCCCTGGATCGCCGGGGCGCTGAACCCGCAGCCGAACAGCAGCGGCAGCGCGACGAGATTGGCGAGCACCAGCGCAAGCACCGGATTGCTCGCGAGGCCAAGCCAGGCAAGATGCGGGGCCAGGGCTGGCGGCGCCACGGCGGCGATCTGCCCGGCGGCGATCAGTACCACCGGCAGCAGCACGCACAGCAGTGCGCGGCCCACGCCGGGCGCGGTGACGATTGGCGCGGCCGGCGTCATCACCGGGGCATCGGGCCGAACCCGGCGCGCGATCCACAGCGCGAACAGCGGGCCAGCCACGATCGCCGTGGGTACGCCGATCAGCAGGCCATAGAGCATCGTGCGCGGCAGGCTGGCGTGCAGTGCGTCCACGGCCAGCAGCGGGCCGGGATGGGGCGGCACCAGGGCATGCAGGGTGGAGAGGCCTGCCAACGCCGGGAGGAGCAGGCGCAGGCGCGTGGTGCCCGCATCAGCCGGCCCGGTCATCGCTGCGGCTGCCGCCGCCGCGATCGGTAGCAGCAGCACCACACCGGTTTCGAAGAACAGCGGCAGGCCGATCAGCAGCGCGACCGCCATGCTCAGCCAAGGGGCCGCTGCCGGCCGGCCATGGTGCAGCGCCATGCGGGCCAGCACGCCCGCCCCGTCCGACAGTTGCAGCATGGCACCGAGCGAGAGGCCCAGCGCCACGACGAGGCCGGTGCCGCCCAGCACGTCGCCGGCGCCTTTCTGCACCGCCTTGGCGGTTTCGGCGACGGGCATGCCGACCGCGATGCCCACGGCAAAGGCGCCGCAGAGCAGGGCGAGAAAGGGATGGAACCGCCCGCGCACGATCAGGGCGATGGCGAGGCCAATACCGAGCAGCGCGGCCAGGACCAGGCGCAGATCGTCGCTCATCGCGCTGCCGCCGTCCGGGTGGTGGCGATTCGCCCCAGCCTGCCTTGCCCCGATCCGTGATGGCCCATCCTGCTCTCCTCTCGCGCCACGGCGCTGCCTGCCTGCGCTTGTTCTGCGAAAAGTTGTATAACAGGTGGGCGTCGATTTCAGCAATAAATCGTGTATTGACGGGATAACTCCGGCATAATATCAGAAAGCTGTCTAACTGATATTGGATTTCGCCATGCCGATCCGAGCATGGACGCGCGGTAGATGCCGCAACGGTAGGCGATAGGGAGAGACAACGGTGACCGACTTTGCCCCTGCCAGTGTTCCGAACCAGCCGGCGCAGCGCCTGTCAGAGGCGCCCGCCGTCCGCCTGACCCCTACCCAGTTCAAAGTGATGCAGGGCGTGCGCTCGGGCCAGCTCAACAAACAGATCGCCTATGACCTGGGCATCGCGGAAAAGACCGTTAAGGCTCATATGACCGCGCTGATGCGCAAGCTCAACGTGCGCAACCGCACCCAGGTGGCGATCGCCGCCCAGTCCATCCTCGCCCAGTAGGTTCCGCCCAACACGTTTTCGGCAGCAGGTTTCGGGGCGTGCGGTAGCAAGGGAGCGGGAAAAGGCGAAATCGCCGGCAGCGCATCTGATGTATGCCGACGCCGCCCAGGCAAATCCTGCCCTCAACCATCTCTCAACATCACCACACAACAGCCCCAGCCGAACAACGGCGTGGGGCTTTTTCACGTTCAGCCCAGATAGCCGCGATCGACATCATCGAATGCCGCCACCAAGGCTTGCCCGTGGGATGTGAGCGCCGCTTCGGCCAATGCCTGCGCCTGCGCCAGAAGCAGCCAATGGCGGCCCAGCGCGGCGAGGTGATCGTGCACCGGGCTGCCCGACAGTGCCGCCAGCCGGGCGGCGATCCATCCTGTCGTGGCCAGGGATGCCAGTTGCAGGAACGGATAGGCGACGACCGTTGCCGTCGGCTTGTCGAGGCCCGATGCGGCCTGCTCGAGCATGTCGAGCAGCGCCCCCAGGGTGGCATTGCCGAGCCGGTCTACATCACCGCGGGCCTTTGCCAGGAAGGCGCGATAGGCGCGGCCTTCATCGCCGAGCACGCGGCGCAGGGCGAGGTCGAGCGCCTGCATGCCGCTGGTGCCTTCGTAGATCGCCAGAACGCGGGCATCGCGCAGATAGCGCTCGGCTGGCCATTCGCGGGTATAGCCGGCGCCGCCGAGAACCTGGATGGCGTCGTTGGCGCACAGGCTCGCTGCCTCGGCCGCGAAATTCTTGGTGATCGGCAGTAGCCAGGCCAGTACCAGTCCCGCTTCGGTGCGGGCTGCGTCATCGTCTTCGTGGGCCTGAAGGTCTGCCACGGCTGACGCGGTCAGCACGAGCCCCCGTGTGACTTCGGCGCGCGCCGCCAGGCCCAGCAGCATGCGCTGGACATCGCCGTGCTGGTCGATGGTGACCGGCGGGGCATCTGCCCTGCCGCCCTGCCGCCGCTCTGCAGCATAGCGCCAGGCGAGACTGGCTGCGGCACCCGACAGGCCCGCCCCTTGGCTGCCGACCGACAGCCGCATGCCGATGATCATTGTGAAAAGCTGGGCGAGGCCGCGTCCCGGTGTGCCGATCAGGTGGCCCGTCGCCGCCTCGAACCCCAGGGCGCAGGTGGGCGAGCCGTGCAGGCCAAGCTTTTCCTCGATCCGTCGCACGATCACGGCATTGCGTTGGCCAGCGACATCCGAAGGAACGAGGAACAGGCTGAGCCCCGCCGCGCCATGCTCACCTTCGGGCGTGCGCGCCAGCACCATGTGGGCGATGCGCGGGGTAAGGTCGTGATCGCCAAAGCTGATCCAGATCTTTTCACCCGTAATCCGCCAGGTGCCATCGGCATGGGGCACTGCGGCAGTGCGCAGTCGCGGCACGTCCGACCCGGCGTCGGGCTCGGAAATGCAGATCGTCGCGGCCCAACTGCCATCGACCAGGCGCGGCGCCCATTCGGCGCACAGCGCCGGGTCGGCATAGCGTTCGATCACCTTTGTCGCGCAGCGCATCGGCGTGGGCAGCATGCCGAAGGCGGGTGAGGCGCGGTTGAGCAGTTCCTCGCACGCACTGTGCACAAGCATCGGCAGACCCGCGCCGCCCCACTGTGGCGCGCCTTCTATCGTGGTCCAGCCACCGGCAACAAAGGCCTGCCAGGCGTCATGATGGCCTGGTGCCAAGCGCACGCGGCCCTGTTCCAGGCGGCAGCTAACCTGATCGGCCTGGGCGTTGAACGGCTCGATCACGCCTTCGGCAAGGTCACCGGCCGCGCCGATGATGTCGAGCAGCATCGCTTCGTCCAACCCGGCATCGGGAAATAGCGCCTGCACCCGCACGAATTCGGGCAGGGCCAGGATTTGGGCGACGATCGTGCCGGCGGCATCGGCGTAGGACATCTTGGGTTCCTCTCTCTATACGCTACCGTATGGTTTGAGGACGGACCTGGGTCAAGGCCGGTTCTGGACGGGGCATGGCAAGGCGCCTAAGCCGCATGGCATGACGTCGTCCCCGTCCAATCCAGCGTCCGATCCCGTCGCAGCGCCAGCAGCGGCCGCGCCATTGGCGCACAGCAAGCGCCTGGGCCGCGCCGACTGGATCGCGGCGGCGATCCGGGTGATGGCCGACAGCAGCGTCGAGCAGGTGCGCGTGGAAAAGCTGGCGATCGACCTCAAGGCGTCGAAGGGCAGCTTTTACTGGCATTTCAAGGACCGCAATGCGCTGCTGGCAGCCGTTCTGGAGGAATGGCAGGCACGATCGACGCTGATGGTGCAAGAGCGGCTGATGCGTGACGAGCCCGACGTCGCGCTGCGGATCAAGCGATTGATGGAACTGCCGTTTCATTCCGGTGCGGCGGCGCTGGCGGCCGATCTGGAACTGGCCATCATGGGCTGGGCACGCCGATCAGCGGCAGCACGGGCCGCAGTTGGCGCGGTGGACGCGGCGCGCACGGCTTATCTGGTGGACCAGTTCGTGGAACTGGGTTGTGGGGTGGCAGACGCGCAATGGCGCGCGCACCAGGCCTACGCCCTCCTGCGCTATGTCGCGCAGCGCACCGATCTTGCGCTGGCCGATCGGCAGCAGATGATTGCCAAACTGCATGCCCGGCTGACGCAGGACTGCGCCGCCGGGCATTGATCGACACATTAAGGGCAAGGCGGCGGGATTATTCCCCCTGCCAGCCTTCGAGCAGATCGCGGAATTCGTCGGCGTGGTTTTCTTCCTGCGCCAGAATGCCTTCCAGCATGATCCGCGTGGTGGGATCGCGATCGCCGACATAGGCTATCAGTTCGCGATAGGCTTCCACCGCGATGCGTTCGGCGATGAGGTCTTCCTTGACCATGTCCTTGAGCGTCTTGCCCACCTGGTATTCGGCATGGCTGCGCTGGGTCAGCGTGGCAGGATCGAGATCGGGTTCGCCACCCAGCTGGACGATGCGTTCGGCCAGCTTGTCGGCATGGGCGCGCTCTTCGTTGGCGTGCTCGAGAAAATGCGCCTTGATCGGTTCCGAAACCAGGCCATCGGCAGTGTAATAGTGCCGCATATAGCGCAGCACGCAGACCCATTCGGTGGCCAGCGACTTGTTGAGCTGGGCGATGATCACCTCGCGGTCCTTGGGGAAGGACTGGGTGACCGGGCCCTGGTCGATATGCTTGCGGGCCTGGGCACGCAGGGTGGCGGTGTCGGTAAAGCTGGCGTCAGACTTGGCCGGCTTGGCGGCGGTGGCAGTGGCCATGGAACATGCTCCTGCAAAAGGGATGGCATGGATCGAGGTGGCCATGCCGTGACACCGGGCAAATGATCGGGCCGCCCTCCGGTTCCATTGCCCGACAGGGCGGGTGTGATCGCCGGGGATGATCGCGCGTGCCGCTCGCTATCCTTGAACACTTTCCCTCATGGCCGGGGCTGCTATAGCCGCGTCACGATGGACCTAGTGACGACTCCCTTGCGCATGCCCGCCGATTGGCGCGATTTCTTTGCGCTGACCAAGCCGCGCGTGATGACGCTGGTGATCTTTACCGGGCTGTGCGGCTTGCTCGCCGCGCCGGGAGAGATCCATCCGGTCTTGGGGTTTGCGGCGATTCTGTGCATTGCTGTGGGCGCCGGTGGCGCTGCCGCGCTCAACCAGTGGTGGGAGGCAGACCTCGACGCTGGGATGAAGCGCACCGCGCGGCGGCCAGTGCCGGCCGGGCGGATGGAACGCGAATCGGCACGCGATTTCGGCTTTGCCCTGTCGGGCGGATCGGTCGTGGTCATGGGCCTGGCGATCGGTTGGCTGGCGGCCGCGATCCTGGCGATCTCGATCTTCTATTATGCCTGGGTCTATACCGTGTGGCTCAAGCCGCGCACCCCGCAGAACATCGTGATCGGCGGTGGGGCCGGTGCCTTTCCGCCGTTGATCGGGTGGGTGGCCGTTACCGGGCACATCACCTGGATGCCGGTGGTGCTGTTCCTGATCATCTTCCTGTGGACGCCGCCGCACTTCTGGGCACTCGCCCTGTTCGTGCAGACCGATTACGCCAAGGTCGGCATTCCGATGCTGCCGGTGGTGGCGGGTGAAAAGGCGACGCGCCGGCAGATCCTGTTCTATACCCTGGTGCTCGTGCCCGTGAGCCTGGTGCCATGGGCGCTGGGTGGCGCCGGGCTGGTCTATGGCGTGGCGGCGGCGCTGCTCGGCCTGGGTTTCCTGGTGCTGGCCATGCGGGTGGGCCTGCGCGACAGCGTGGCCAATGACAAGATGAAGCCGGAAAAGCGGCTGTTCGGCTATTCGGTGCTCTATCTGTTTGCATTGTTCGCCGCGCTGGTGCTGGATCGGTTTGCCGGGCTCCAGGGGTGGGCCTGAGCGGAGAGGAAACAACGTGGGCGACAAGCCGGAAAATATTGACCTGAAAGCCTTTCGTGCGCGACAGAAAGCACGCAACCGCGCTTTGGGACTGGTGCTGGGGGCTTTGGTGGTGCTGTTTTTTGCCATCACCGTCGTGAAACTGGGTGTGCAGGCCGCACACCGCAACGAAAGCGCACAGCACGCCTGACCCGGACAATGCCGGGCGGGCGGATAAGGGAGAGAAAGCGTGGCAGCGGCAATCGACAAAACCACCCGGGCCAATCGCAAGGTGGCGATCATCGCCGGCGCGGCGGCCTTGGGCATGCTGGGCATGGGCTATGCCGCCGTGCCGCTCTATCGCATGTTCTGCCAGGCCACGGGCTTTGCCGGCACCACCCAGCGGGCCACTGCGGCCCAGGCGGCCAAGGTCAAGCCCACGCTGCGCCCGATCACGATACGTTTCGATGCCAATGTCGCGCCCGGCCTGCCGTGGACGTTCAAGCCCGAGCAGGTGACGCAGGACGGGCGAATCGGCGAGCGCAAGATCGCTTTCTTCACCGCCCGCAACAATTCCGACCAGCCCATCGTGGGCCGCGCGGTGTTCAACGTGACACCCGAGCAGACCGGTTCCTACTTTCACAAGATTCAGTGCTTTTGCTTCAATTATCAGAAGCTTATGCCGGGTCAGGAAGTGCGCATGCCGGTGGTCTACTACGTGGACCCGGCTATGTTGGATGACGCGAACACGCGCGATATCCCGGAAATCACGCTCAGCTATACGTTCAACAAGGCCGCAAATTGACTGGACCGGGCCAGATGTGCCCGATAGACATTGCAGCCACCACAAAAATGGCTCCCGTCGCTGTGCGCACGAGGATGCTGGTTAAGCCTTGGGGGAAGTAGACGATCATGGCCGGCGCCAAGAACCACGATTATCACATCCTGCCGCCCGATATCTGGCCGTTCATGGGCGCTATGTCAGCCCTGGTGATGACCAGCGGCGGCGTTTTCTACATGCACAAGATGGCTGGCGGCACGCAGATCATGCTGCTGGGCCTGCTGGGTGTCCTGCTCACGATGTTTTCGTGGTGGGGCAAGGTAATCAAGGAAGCCCACGCCGGCGATCATACCCCGGTGGTGCAGTTGCACCAGCGCTATGGCATGATCCTGTTCATCGCTTCGGAAGTGATGTTCTTCGTCGGCTGGTTCTGGGCGTTCTTCGATTTCTCGCTGTTCCCCAGCAAGCTCAACACCGACGTGATCGGCGGCGTGTGGCCGCCCAAGGCGATCGAGGCGGTCATCAACGCGTTCGACCTGCCGCTGCTCAACACGCTGATCCTGCTGTGCTCGGGCACCACGCTGACCTGGGCCCATCACGCGCTGATCCATGGCGATCGCAAGGGCCTCAAGCTGGGCCTGACGGCCACGATCCTGCTCGGCCTGCTGTTCACCTCGATCCAGGCCTATGAATACGTCCATGCCCCGTTCGCCTTTGGCAAGAACACCTATGGCTCTGCCTTCTTCATGGCGACGGGTTTCCACGGCTTCCACGTGATCATCGGCACGATCTTCCTGATCGTGTGCTGGATCCGCGCCGAGCGGGGCGAGTTCACGCCGCGCCAGCATTTCGGCCTGGAGGCGGCGGCCTGGTACTGGCACTTCGTCGACGTGGTCTGGCTGTTCCTGTTCGTGGCCATCTACGTCTGGGGCAACTGGGGCGCGGTGGTCGAATAACCGCCCACACGCCTGCCTATAGCCCACAAAAAGGGGCGCCTTCCGGATCTGGAAGGCGCCCCTTTTTTTGTGGGTGCCACCCCGGGATAGCCCAGGGTGGCGGCTCGGCGTTACTTCACTGCGGCCAGTTCGGCCGAGAGCGCGGCCGAGCGCTGGTCCTTGAGCACGGCGCAATCCTGCACCCGCTCGATCGCGCGGTCGAGTTCGAGGGCGCCGGAGTTGTTGGCAAAGTGCGGGCGCCAGGCGGCAATGGTCTTGGCCTTGTCCACCGAGCAGAATCCGCTCACGGCCTGGGGCAGGCTGCGCGCCAGGAAGATGCCACCGCCGCTGGAGAGCAGAGTGTCGACGTGGGCATTGGCCCAGGCAAACGCATAGTCAGCCGTCTTGGGCGAGGCGATGGCCAGCGAAATGCCGGTCAGCTTTTCCGAAAGGCGCAGGCGCTTGTCGGAAAACTCTTCGATCAGCCACTTGGCCACGGCCGGATCGTTGCTGCGGCCCACGGCGCGCAGGGCGGCCGGGCGCAGCAGCGGATCTTCCGTCGACAGTGCCTTTTCCATCAGCACCTTGGCGCCTTCCAGGCCGCGCGGCTTGAGCCAGGCCTTGAACGCGCTGTTGTAGAACGCAGGATCGAGCGCGGCGGCATCGCCCGCAAGCAGGCCGTCGACCGCCTTGGCCAGCTTGGCATTGAGCGCGGCGTCTTCGGCCACGCCCGACATTTCCGCCACCAGGGCAACGCGGCGCTGCTGCTGATCGGGATCGTCACCCGCATGCGCGCCGGCGCGCGGATCGAAGCCCAGCTGGGCCAGCTGCGGACCACGCACCTCGGCCACCAGGCGGCGCAGGCCCTCGTGCGCAGCCGGGGACAACATGCCGCGATCGTCGAATGCTTCAAGCTGGCCGGTCGCGCCGTCGCTGGCGTAGCTGTCGGGGTTGGCGGCAAAGCTGCGCGCGGCCGCCACCAGCTGCGCTGGCGTGGCGCGCCCGGCCAGGAAGCTGGCTTCCAGGCTGTCGATCGCCGCCAGGGCTTCGCCGCCGGGCAGGGCGGAACCCTGCGCGATCAGGCTGTCCCACTGCGCGGCGGGCAGTTCGAAGCGGTAATAGCCGGTGCCGCCCGCATTGGGCATCAGCGCGCCACTGCCGGCGATCGCCACGGTGCCGCTCTTGTCCACCAGCAGCTGGCAGACGCGGGCATCGCCCTGGCGCAGGCACAGTGGCACGCCCCAGGTCTGGGCCAGGGCTTGGGCCGGGGCCTGTGTGCCGAGCCGGACATAGCGGCTTTGTGTCACGTTCCATTTGCCCTGGCCGGCCGGGGCAAAGGTCACCAGCGGCACGCCCTGCTGGTCGGTAAAGCTTTGCATCGCAGGCAGGATGCGCGGATCACCGGCAGCATCGGCCATGGCGCCAAAGAAATCGGCGGTGCTAGCGTTGCCGTACTTGTGCTTGGCCATGTAGCCGCGCACGCCGTCGCGGAACTTGGTATCGCCCATGAACGCGGCGATCATCGATACCACGTGGCCACCCTTGCCATAGGTGATGGTGTCAAAGGCCGCGTCGATCTGGCTGTTGCGCTCGATCTTCTGGTGGATCGGCCGGCCGACGATCAGCGCGTCGGTGTTCATCGCGGCAAAGCCTTCTTCCAGCGCGCCGGCCCCGATGTTGAGATCGGGACGCCATTCGTTGCCGATGCGGAAGCCCATCCAGTTGGCAAAGCTTTCGTTGAGCCAGATATCGTCCCACCAGGCCGGGCTGACCATGTCGCCAAACCACTGGTGCGCCAGCTCGTGTGCCACGACCATGCCGAAGTTGCGCTTTTGCGCGGTCGAGGCCTTGTCATCGAGCACGAGGAGCGAATCCTCGTAAAGATCGGCCCCGGCATTTTCCATGGCGCCCGGCATGATCGGCGCGGTGATCTGGTCCAGCTTGGGGAAGGGGAAGGCCTGCCCGAAATAGTTCTCCAGGTGGCTGACGATGCCCTTGGTGCCATCGAGGGCAAAGGCCAGCTTGTCGGCATTGGGCTTGGTCGAAACCACGCGCAGCGGCAGCGGGGTGGCGCGCTGCGGCGTGGCCGGCACGGCGCCATCCACGCTCACGAACGGACCGGCCATTACCGCCACGAGGTAGCTGGGCAGCGGCAGGGTCGGGGCAAAGCGGTGCACGGTCTGGGCGCCGCGCGTTTCGGTCGCCACTTCGGGCGCGTTGCTTACCGCGCGCTGGCCCGCCGGCGTGGTGATGGTGACAGTATAGGGCGTCTTGAAGCCGGGCTGGTCGAACGAAGGGAACGCGCCGCGCGCATCGATCGATTCGAACTGGCTCCAGCTGTACCACTGGTTGTCCACGTGCACGCGGAACAGCCCGGTGGGGCCATCGTTGAAGCCGGCTTCATAATCGAACGCCAGCGTCGCGGCGCCCTTGGGCAGCGGCTGGGCAAAGGTGACCAGCGCCACGCCGGTGGGATCGGCCTGCTGGAACGTGCCGGCAATCGTCTTGCCACCCACCTTGGCGACAACCTGCTTCACCTTGAGATCGAGCCCGTGCATCCACACATAGCGGCCGCCCTGGTTCACGGTCACGTCGATCTCGGTATGGCCGGTAAAGCGCGGCTGGGCCGGATCGAGCGTGAAATCGAGGCGATAGGCGCGGGGCACCACGGCATTGCCGAGCTTGCCCACGGGCATCACGCCAGCGGCGGCGGGAATGGTCATCGCCTTGGCATCGGCAGAAGCAGCAGGGGCGGCAAGTGCCGGGGCGGCGGCAAGAGTGCCGGCCAGCATCGTGGCGGCAAGAAGCAGAGCGCGCATGGAATCCTTTCACGCGAAAAGAGGCTGGGCGCCTGCTTGCGCCCGGCTCGTTGCACGTGCAACCGGTTTCGACGAACCGCCGGGATTGATCTGCCAACGGCTTGGTGGCGTGTGAGTCAATGGCACGCGCAGCCCATTGACTGATGGTGTCTTAATCGACCGGCGCGCAAAAAAGCATCGTCACCCCGGACTGGACCCCGGATCAAGTCCGAGGGTGGCGAAGGAAAGTGGGTTCGCTGTACGCAACAATGCACACGGCGCTACCTGCTACCTGGGATCAAGACTGAACCACCTTCGGCACACCCTCTGCCGTGATCGCGATATATCCCTCGGTCAGGTAAATGTATGACGTTCCGCGGCTATCGGCCATATGCCAGTAGCTGACATTCCCTGCGAACCGATTGCCGGCAAGCGAGGCAATGTCTGCATGCATGGCGACAGTAGTGACGCCTTCGAAGAACACGACGATCGCGGTTCGCGTTGTGGCGTCAGGTTTCGGGTACGCCTGCAGCCGCAGGGACACGACCCCTTTGACGGGGTCAAAATCCAGCCCGTCCAGCAAAGCATCATGTCCTTGCATGTCGTCGTGGAGCATTACCGCAACAACCCACCCAGCAGCCCGCGCGCAAAGCGGCCCAGGGCTTCGCCGCCCAGGCTCGTGGCGATCGAGCCGACCATTGCCGTTACTCCGCTGGCGACGGGCGCCGCGCGGGATTTCTTGCCGGCGATCTGGGCGGCGACCATCGCTCCGGCCGATGAGGCGACGGCGCCCATGGCGGCCTTGCCAGCGCGGCCCCACAGCGTGGGGGACTGGCGCGGCTGGGCACGCTGGGCGTCTGCGCCCTGTTCCTGCACGGTCTGCGCCGCAGCAGCGGCGTCTGCCGCCTTTTGTGCCAGCACTTCGGCCGCGCTCTCGCGGTTGACGGCGGTATCGTATTTGCCGCCAAACGGGCTGGCGGACTGGATGGCAGCACGCTCGGCCGGGCTGACCGGCCCCAGGCGCGAGCGCGGCGGCGCAATCAGGGTGCGTGCGACCATGCCCGGCGCGCCATCGGCGTCGAGCATCGAGACCAGCGCTTCGCCCACTTTGAGCTCGGTAATCGCCTGGCCCACGTCAAGATCGGGGTTGATGCGGAAGGTTTCAGCTGCGGCGCGAATCGCCTTCTGATCGCGCGGGGTAAACGCGCGCAGGGCATGCTGCACGCGGTTGCCCAACTGGCCCGCCACCTTCTCGGGAATGTCGATCGGGTTCTGGGTGACGAAATAGACCCCCACGCCCTTGGAGCGGACGAGGCGGACGACCTGCTCCACCTTGTCCATCAACGCATCGGGTGCATCGTCGAACAAGAGGTGGGCTTCATCGAAGAAGAACACCAGGCACGGCTTTTCCGGGTCGCCCACTTCGGGCAGCGCCTCGAACAGTTCTGACAGCAGCCACAGCAGGAACGTGGCGTAGAGCTTGGGGCTCTGCATCAGCTTGTCGGCGGCCAGCACGTTGACCATGCCGCGGCCCTGTTCGTCCACCTGCAGGAAATCGTGGATTTCAAAGGCCGGTTCGCCAAAGAAGCGATCGGCGCCCTGGCTTTCCAGGCCGAGCAGCTGGCGCTGGATCGCGCCTACGCTGGCCTTGGTCACGTTGCCGTATTTGGTGGCGAGCGCGCCGGCGTTTTCGGCGCAGGCAGCCAGTACGGCCTGCAGGTCGGCCAGGTCCACCAGCAGCAGGCCGTTGTCGTCGGCATAGCGGAAAGCGATGGTCAGCACGCCTTCCTGGGTTTCGTTAAGGCCCATCAATCGGGCGAGCAGCAGTGGCCCCATTTCGGAAATCGTCGTGCGGATGGGATGGCCCTGCTCGCCATACAGATCCCAGAACACGGCCGGGTTATCGGCATAGGCATAGTCGGCAATGCCCAGGTCCTTGGCGCGCTGTTCCAGCGTGGCGGCGTGCTTGAACGTGGGGCTGCCAGGCATGGCAATGCCGGAAAGATCGCCTTTCACGTCGGCCAGGAACACCGGCACCCCGGCGCGGCTGAACTGTTCGGCCATGCCTTGCAAGGTCACGGTCTTGCCGGTGCCGGTGGCCCCGGCGACCAGGCCATGGCGGTTGGCCCGGCTCAGCAACAGCACTTCGCGTTCGCCCTTCGCGCCCAGGCCCAGGAAAATCTCGTCCATCCGCCGCACTCTCTCTCGATTTGTTGCTTTGCTGTGTAGGATGAGCCGCGATTGCCCGCGAGGGCTTTTTGCATCCGCATCGGCTTGTCGCTATGCGCGTGGGGTAATGACACGCGCCCCCTTTCTTTTGCTCGATGATGCCCGCCAAGGCGATCACGGCTCGGCCCGCCTCTATGAAGCGCCGCTGGAGATCGTGGTGGCGCGCCGGCCCGAAGAGGTGGACGCGGCCCTGGCGCGGATCGGCGCAACGCCGGGATGGTGGGCTGGCGCACTGGCCTACGAAGCCGGGCTGGCGCTGGAAGAGCGGCTGCTGCCGCGCGCGGCGGCGCGCAGCGGCAGTGCCGGGCCGCTGGTGTGGTTTGCCCGCTTTGCCCAGATGACGCCGATGGCCAGCGCAGACGTGGCAGCCTGGCTGGCGCGCGAAAGCGCCGGGCAGGGCAGCGGCGGCCGGCTGGGTCCGCTGGGCCCGACGCATTCGACCGGCGGCTATGCCCGCGCCTTTGCCCAGGTGCAGGAGGCGATCCGCAGCGGCGATATCTATCAGGCCAACCTGACGTTCCAGTTGGCCGGTTCCTGGCAGGGCGATCCGCTGGCGATCTATGCCGCGCTGCGTGGTGATGCGCTGGCCGGGCATGGCGCCGTCTTGTGGGACGGATCGCACTGGCATCTTTCGGTTTCGCCCGAGCTGTTTTTCGAATGGCGCGGCGATCGTGTGACCGTGCGCCCGATGAAAGGCACCGCGCCGCGCGGCGCCACCCCGCACGAAGATGCCGCGCTCAAGGCCGCGCTCGCTGCCAATCCCAAGGATCGCGCTGAAAACCTGATGATCGTTGACCTGATGCGCAACGATCTGTCGCGCGTGGCCGTGCCCGGCACGGTCAAGGTACGCGATGCCTTTGCCGTGGAAAGCTATCCCACCGTGCACCAGATGGTCACCACGGTGACCGCGCAGATGCAGCCCGATGTGGCCGTGGCCGATGTACTGCACGCCATCTTTCCCTGCGGATCAATCACCGGCGCGCCCAAGATTCGCGCGATGGAATGGATCGACATGGCCGAACGCGATGCGCGCGGGCTCTATTGCGGATCGATCGGCTTTGTCGATGTGCCCGACAACGCGGCGCCTGATCGCGGCGATGCGCCGGGGGCTGGCAGCGCGGCGTTCAATGTGGCAATCCGCACCGTGCGCCTGGTGCCAGACCATCCCGGCGCGGCCGGCGGACGGGCGACCATGGGGGTTGGCTCGGCCGTGGTCGCGGATTCCGTCATAATGGGCGAATGGCGCGAATGCGTGGTAAAGGGGAATTTCTTGCGCCTGAACGCCGGCAGTGCCGATCTGATCGAGACCATGGCCTTTGATCCGACGGCGGGCATCCCGCTGCTGGAGCGGCATCTCGAGCGGATGAAGCAAAGTGCGCAGGCGCTGGGCTTTGCGTTCGATCGCCATGCCTTGCGCAACGCCATCCACGCACTGTGCTTCGATCTCGGTGCCCCGGCCAAGGTCCGCCTGGTGGTGGCGCGCAGCGGCGCCCATGCGCTGGAGGCAGCGCCGCTGCCGCCTGCCTTTGCTGGGCCGGTGACCTGCGCCGTCTTGCCCTTGCCGGTCAGCACCGGCGATTGGCGCTTGCGCCACAAGACTACCGATCGCGGCTTTTACGAGGCTGGCCTCAAGGCAGCGCGTGGTGTTGGCGCGCAGGAAGCCCTGCTGCGCCGCGACGATGGCCTGATCACCGAAGGCTGCTTTACCTCGGTGTTCGTGGAGCGCGATGGCGTGCTCTTCACCCCGCCGGCCGATCTGGGCCTGCTGCCCGGTGTGCTGCGCGCGCAATTGCTGGAAGAAGGCCGCGCGGTGGAGGGCGAGGTTCGCCTGGAAGACCTGGCGCAGGGCTTTTTCCTGGGCAATGCGCTGCGCGGCCTGATGCCGGCGCGCCTCCTGGGGCAGGGCTGAGCCATCATGGACAACCACGCTACCAGCGCCGCCTTGGGCCGCATCGCACCCTCGCGCACCAATGCCATGACCGACCGCGCGATCGAACTGCGCGCCGCTGGTCGCGACATCATTTCGCTGTCGGTGGGGGAACCTGATTTCCCCACGCCGCCCCATGTGATTGCGGCGGCGAAGGCCGCGCTCGATGCCGGGCAGACCCGCTATACCGCCGTGCCTGGCACGCTGGCTTTGCGTGAAGCAGCCGCCATGCATTTCCAGCGCGACCTCGGCCTTGCCGTGCCGCCCAGCCAGGTGATCGTGACGGCAGGTGGCAAGCAGGCGATCTTCGAGGCGCTGCTCGCCACGCTTGATCCGGGTGACGAGGTGCTGATTCCCTCGCCCTGGTGGGTCAGCTATCCGGAAATCGTGCGCTTTGCCGGGGCCAGCGTGGTCGATCTGCCGACGCAGGCCAGCGGCGGGTTTCGCATCACGCCCGACCAACTCGCCAGCGCGATCACGCCTGCCACACGCTGGCTGCTGCTCAACAGCCCGGGCAATCCCACTGGCGCCACCTATCCGGCCACGGAGCTGCGCGCACTGGGCGACGTGCTGCGCCGTTTCCCGCGCGTGCTGGTGCTGTCTGACGATATCTATGCCCCGCTGCGCTATGGCGGCGGCGCGCATGCCACGCTGGCGGTCGAATGCCCCGATCTGGCCGACCGCGTGTTGACGGTGTCGGGCGTTTCGAAAAGCCATGCGATGACCGGCTTTCGCATCGGGGTTTCGGCCGGGCCGGAATGGCTGATCAAGGCCATGGCCAAGCTGCAGTCGCACAATTCGGGCAATCCCTGCTCGATCGCCCAGGCCGCCGCGACGGCGGCATTGGCTGGCCCGCAAGCGTTCCTCGCCGATTGGCGCGAGCGTTTCCGCGCCCGGCGCGACAAGGTCGTTGCCGCGATCAACGCCATTCCCGGCCTGTCGACGCCAGTGCCCGATGGCGCGTTCTACTGTATGATCGATGCCACGCCGCTGATGGAGCGCTTTGGTGATGACGAGGCGCTGGCCCTGCATCTGCTGGAACATGGCGTGGCGGTGGTGGCGGCCTCGGCGTTTGGCGGTGCGCAGGGCTTCCGCATCTCGTTTGCCGCCGATGATGCCGTGCTGGATGAAGCGCTGCGGCGCATTGCGGCGGCGCTGGCCTGAGGATTTACGCCCGCCGCGCTTGCCCGCCGGCGATTTCGCGCGCAAGGGGTGGGCATGATCGAAATCCCCATCCTGTTCGAAGACGGCGAAGCGCTGGTCATCGACAAGCCGGCCGGCCTGCCGCTCGACCGGCCGCGTGCCGGCGGCATCTCGCTGGAAGACCGTCTCGATGAATTGAAGCTCGGCTTCCAGCGCCTGCCCGCGCCGGTCCACCGGCTCGACCGCGACACCTCGGGCTGCCTGTTGCTCGCGCGCAATCCCAAGGCGCTCAAGCGCTTTTCCGCCGCGTTCGAAGCGCGCCAGGTGGAAAAGGTCTATTGGGGCGTGGTGGCTGGCGATGTCGAAGGAACGGCTGGCACCATCGCGCTCAATCTGTCCAAGATTTCCAGCGCCGCTGCCGGCTGGCGCATGATCGCGGCCAAGAAGGGCAAGCCCGCCGTCACCCACTGGCGCGTGCTGGCCCGGCTGCCGGGCCGCACCCTGGTGGAATTCCGCCTTGAAACCGGCCGCACCCACCAGGTCCGCGTCCATGCGCTGACTGGCCTGGGTGCCCCGCTGCTGGGCGATCCGGTCTATGGCGATGGCAAGGGCGCGGCCCGCACTCTGCTCCACGCCACGCGCCTGGTCATGCCGCGCGAGGGCAAGGAGGCCATCGTGGCCGAAGCGCCGATCCCGGCCGATATTGCGGGCTTGGGCTTCACGCTGTGACCGACACTCCCGAGGCGATCGTGGCCCGTGCCATGGGCCTTGTGGAGGAAAGCTTCATCGCGGCTGCCGGGCCGGGCGGACAGAATGTCAACAAGGTGGCCACGGCGGTGCAACTGCGCATTAACGTGTTCGCCTTGCGCCTGGGCCCGCCGGTGTTTCACCGGCTCAAGGAACTGGCCGGCAGCAAGTTTACCGCTGGCGGCGAGATCGTGCTGACCGCGCGCCGCTTTCGCACGCAGGAAGCCAACCGCGAAGATGCCCGCGTCCGGCTGGCCGACCTGCTGCGCGACGCGTGCAAGCTGCCGGAAAAGCGCGCCAAGTCGCGCCTCAATCGCGTAGGCAAGGTGCAGCGCCTGCAAGGCAAGAAGATCCGCGGCGCGGTCAAGGCCGGCCGCGGCAAAGTCCGCCTGGATTAGGCGGACCGATCCTTCACACCATGTCCTGCGGCCGTACCAGGCGGTCGAACATGGCTGCGTCCACCAGGCCCAGCGCCAGCCCGGCCTCGCGCAGGGTCAGGCCGGCGGCATGGGCGTGCTTGGCGATCTTGGCGGCATTGTCATAGCCGATTTCGGGGGCCAGCGCCGTTACCAGCATCAGCGAGCGATCGACCAGTTCGGCAATGCGGCGCGTGTTGGGCTCGATCCCGTCGACACAGCGCACGGCGAAGCTTTCCATGCCCACGGCCAGCAGGTGAACCGAGCGCAGCACCGCCGCGCCGATCATCGGCTTGAACACGTTGAGTTCCAGATGCCCCTGCAGGCCGCCCAGCGTCACCGCCTGGTGGTTGCCGATCACTTGCGCGGCCACCATGGTCAGCATCTCGCACTGCGTGGGATTGACCTTGCCCGGCATGATCGAACTGCCCGGTTCGTTGGCCGGCAGGTCCAACTCCCCCAGCCCAGACCGCGGGCCTGAGCCCAGGAGGCGGATATCGTTGGCGATCTTGGTCAGCGCCACGGCGAGCGTCGCCAGCGTCGCCGAAAACTGCACCAGGGCATCGTTGCTCGCGAGCGCTTCGAACCGGTTTGGCGCCGGGACAAAGGCATGGCCGGTAAGGTCGGCCAACTGAGCGGCCATCGCCTCGGCAAAGCCCTCCGGCGCGTTGAGGCCGGTGCCCACCGCCGTGCCGCCCTGGGCGAGGCGCAGCAGGTGCTCCTCGGCATGGCGCAAGCGCTGATGGGCATCGCGCAATTGCTGGACATAGCCGGAAAATTCCTGCCCCAGCGTCAGCGGCGTGGCATCCTGCAGATGGGTGCGCCCGATCTTGACGATCCCGGCCCATTCCCGCGCGGCGGTATCGAGCGAGGCGGTGAGAAGGTCGAGTGCGGGCAGCAGTTCGCGGTTGAGCGCGACGACTGCTGCTACGTGCAACGCGGTGGGGAAGCTGTCGTTTGACGATTGCCCGCGGTTCACATGGTCGTTGGGGTGCACCGGGCTCTTGCCGCCGCGCGTGCCGGCCAGTTCCTCGTTGGCGCGGCCGGCGATCACCTCGTTGACGTTCATGTTGCTCTGGGTGCCGCTGCCGGTCTGCCAGATCACCAGCGGGAACTGGTCATCGTGATGCCCGGCCACCACTTCGGCGGCGGCCTTTTCGATGGCATCGGCGAGCCGGGCATCGAGCCCATGGGCGCGGTTGACGCGGGCGGCAGCCTGCTTGACCAGGGCCAGCGCATGGACGATGCCGATCGGCATGCGCTCGCCCGCGCCGAATGGGAAATTCTCGATCGAGCGCTGGGTCTGCGCGCCCCAATAGGCGGTATTGGGCACCGGGATCGTGCCGATGCTGTCGCTTTCGATGCGGGTGGTCATGCCGGGGTCCTTTCGCGGCGCCGGGGCGGCGTGGACCCCGGTGGTGTCAAAGTGGGCGGTGGGTTGTGGCGGCCTGGGCGCGGCGCTGGAGAAAGCGGGCTTCGACTGTGGGGCCGGCCTGTTCGGCCAGAAGGGACAGCGCGGCATGCAGGCCGCGCTCGGCCAGGCGATCCACCGCCTGGTCGGGCGCAACGCCCAACTCGCGCGCCAGATCGCGGATCGCGCGTGCCATCTCGATGAATTCCAGTTCGCTCTCGCGTGCCGCGCGCCATTCCGCCGATGGGGAAAAGCTGTGGTGCATATCCATGCCGTTGCTCCTGCCGTTGTTGCCGGACAGAGGCTAGCAGTTGCCGGACGGGCAGGGCTTTAAGGGAGGGCATAGGCATAATGCGGAGGGGCTTAACCCAGCCGCACGGGCGAGGGATCGCCATGGAGCGCGATCAGGTCTGCGCGTGCCCTGGCTCTGGCCCGCAGGAATGCGCCCTCCACCGCGTCGGCGCTCTGCCCCGCCTGCCGCGCGATCATGGTTAGTGCGCTGGCAAGACCCTGCTCGACCATGGCGTCAAGCAAGGGGCGCGGATGCAGCGCGCGGTCGGCCGCCATCGCCTTGAGCGCGCGCACCGTTTCGGCAAATTCGAACGCGGTGAGGCGTGCGGATTCGTATTCCTCCTTGCGCTGCAGTGCGTTTCGCAGATCAAACGCCATGGCGGTCGCTCCTCTTGCACCCACACGATACTGTGCCAGATGGAGCCCGCCTTGACCCACGGCAAGTGTGCCGGGGCATTTTGGGGGTAGGAGCGGGACATGGGTACGGGCGTGGGCACTGGCATGGGCACCAGTGAAATCTTCCTGATTGCGTTGACGATCATCCTAGCGGTGCCATGGCTGGTGTGGCGCGTGTTCAACCGCGATGATCATGCGCCGCTGGTGGTGGTGCAGATCGTGGGCGGCATCCTGCTCGGGCCGGGCGTGCTGGGCGCGCTTTATCCCGGCTATTACGCGTTCGTGTTCAATCCGCAGGTGATCGGCGCGCTCAACGGCGTGGCCTGGTGGGCGGTCAGCCTGTTCGTGTTCATCGCCGGGGTGGAACTCGATCTGGCCGATGCCTGGGGCAATGCCCGCGAAACCCTGATCACCGCCAGTTGCGCGCTGCTTACCCCGCTGCTGCTGGGCGCGGTGGCGGCGGCCGCGCTGCTCACCGTGCCGGGCTGGCTTGGCCCCAAGGGCACCTGGGGGCAGGGTGTTGCCGGCATCGGCATGGCCTGTGCCGTTACTGCGCTGCCGATCCTGGTGCTGCTGATGGAAAAGCTCGGCATCTTCCGCACGGCGCTGGGCCAGCGCCTGCTGCGCTATGCCAGCATGGACGATGTGGCGATCTGGGGCGTGCTGGCGCTGATCCTGCTGGATTGGCAGCGCATCGGGCGCCAGGGCCTGTTCCTGGTGGTGTTTGCCGTGGCGGCCTGGGGCCTGCGCCGGCTGATGGACCGTGTGCGTGAGGATGATCGCTGGCATATCGCACTGGTCTGGCTGGCGGCGGTGGGTTTTGCCGCCGATTGGTCGGGGTTGCATTTCATGGTGGGCGCGTTCCTGGCCGGTGCGGTGCTTGACGCGCGCTGGTTCGAGCAGGGGCGGCGCGACGCGTTCCGCCATTTCCTGCTGCTGGCGGTGATGCCGGTGTTCTTCCTGTCCACCGGCCTGCGCACGCAATGGGGCCAGGTCGGCGGGCTGGGCCTGACGGCCGTGCTGGGCGCGGCGGTGTTGCTGCTCGTGGCTTCGGTGGCCGGCAAGCTGATCGGCGTGCACCTCGCTGGCCGCATCCTGGGCTGGAAAAAGGGCGAGGCCAGCGTGATCGGCTGGATGCTCCAGACCAAGGCGCTGATCATGATCATCTTCGTCAACGTCCTGCTCGACAAGAAGATCATCACGCCCGAAGCGTTTACGGCGCTGCTGCTGATGGCGGTGTTGAGCACGATGCTGACCATGCCGATCGTACGCCCCAAACTCAAAGGGCTGGCGGCAGCAAATTCTTGACGGATTGCCGCTAGGACAGGGGCCATGGCCGATTTCCTTGTCCTGGCGGCACTGGCGTGCTGGCTGTTCTTCGTATTCTGCGTGTGGCGGGCGCTGTGCCTGTTCGGCACCTGGTGCCCTGCGCCGGCAATGGTCTGGCGCAGCGACTATAGCGAGGGCCAGCAGTCCGAGGATTTCTGGTCTTTGGGGATGACGATGTTCACCTCGCGCGGATGGAACTGGCGCGATGGCGACGATACCCGCTATATCGAGGACGAAATCCGCTTTCGCGACCAGGACGGGATCGAGCGGCGCGCCCTGGTGCATCGCTGGGTCCACCGCGGGTGGAAGCCAGCGGGCGCCTATACCGTGTGGTATGATCCGGCCGATCCCACGCGCGCCACTGTGCTCGGCCCGTTCACATGGGGCGCCTGGGGCCTGCTTTCGCTGGTGCTGCTGTTCGTGGTGGTGCAGATGATCAGGACGATCGGCCTGCCGCCGATGCTGGCGGGCCTGTTGGGCTAGCCCTTCTGCGTTAGGCGCTTGGGCTAGCCGGGTGCGCCCCTATCTGCCATAGGCGGCGGCGTGACTGCCGTTATGCCCGATCTTTCGCCCGATCTTGATGCCGCGCGCCAGCGCCTGGCGCAGGTGTTCGGCTTTTCCGGCTTTCGCGGGGTGCAGGACCAGGTGGTGGGCCGCGTGCTGGGCGGGCGATCCACCCTGGCGGTCATGCCCACCGGGGCGGGCAAGTCGCTTACCTATCAATTGCCGGCGGTGATGCTGCCGGGCACCTGCGTGGTGGTTTCGCCGCTGATCGCGCTGATGCACGACCAGCTGCGCTCGGCCACGGCCAACGGCATCCGCGCCGCCGCGCTGACCAGCGTGGACACCGACCGCGAATGGACGATCGAGCGGTTCCGCAATGGCGAGCTCGACCTGCTCTATGTCGCGCCCGAACGCGCCAGCCAGTCCCATTTCCGCGAGCTGCTGGGCAAGGCGCCGCTCGCGCTGTTCGCGATAGACGAGGCGCACTGCGTTTCGGAATGGGGCCACGATTTCCGCCCCGATTACCGCCTGCTGCGCCCGATGATGGACGCGTTTCCCGATGTGCCGCGGCTGGCGCTGACGGCCACGGCCGATCGCCACACCCGCGCCGATATCCTCGAACAGCTGGGCATTCCCCACGATGGCCTGATCGTGGCCGGGTTCGATCGCCCCAACATCCAGTATCGCATCGCCCCGCGCGACAATCCGCTGCGCCAGTTGACCCGCTTCATTGCCGAAAATCCCGGCCCCGGTGTGGTCTATGCGCCCACCCGCGCACAGGTGGAAAAGCTGGCCGAGCAATTGGGCGAGACCGGCCGCAGCGTGCTGCCCTATCACGCCGGGCTGCCGGCTGAAACGCGCGCGGCCAACCAGGAAGCTTTCGTCACCAGCGAAGACATGGTGATCGTGGCAACGGTGGCGTTTGGCATGGGCATCGACAAGCCCGACGTGCGCTTTGTCGCCCATGCCGGCCTGCCCAAGTCGATCGAGGGCTATTACCAGGAAACCGGCCGTGCCGGGCGCGACGGCGATCCCTCGGTGGCGCTGCTGCTGTGGGGGGCAGACGATTTCGCGCGCGCGCGCCAGCGCCTGGCTGAAGTGGACGAGACCCGCCGCCAGGGCGAGCGCACCCGCCTGGATGCGCTGGCTGGCCTGGTCGAAACCCCGGCCTGCCGCCGCGCCGTGCTGCTGCGCCACTTTGGCGAAGATCCGCCGGCCTCGTGCGGCAATTGCGACAATTGCCTCGATCCGCCAGGGCTGACCGATGCCACCGAGCTGGCGCAGAAGCTGCTGTCGGCAGTCTATCGCACCGGGCAAAGCTATGGCCTGGGCCACCTCGAAAAGGTGCTTACCGGCGTGGCCGATGAACGCGTGACCGCGCGCGGCCACGATCAGCTTTCGGTGTTCGGCATCGTGCCGTCCGATCAGGCGCCCTTGCTCAAGGCGCTGGCGCGTGCACTCCAGGCGCGCGGCAGCCTGTTGCCGACCGAACATGGCGGCCTGGCGCTGGGCGGCGATGCGCGTGAAATCCTCAAAGGGCAGGCGCGGGTCGACGTGGTGCTGCCCCCGCTGCGCGAACGTGGCGGCGGCCGGCGCCGGGGCAAGGCCGGCAGTGGTGCCGCGCTCAATCCCGTGGGTGATCCGCTGTTCGATGCACTGCGCGCGCTCCGCCGGGAAATCGCGCAGGAAGCCAATGTGCCGCCCTATGTGGTGTTTCACGATGCCGTGCTGCGCGAAATGGCAGCGGCGCGGCCCACGTCGCTGGCTGAGATGGCGGCGATCGGCGGCGTCGGCGCACGCAAGCGCGATGCCTATGGCGATCGCTTCCTCGCCGCAATCCGCGCGCATTTGTAGCCTTTCCGGCGGCCCGGTGGCGGGTGTGCCCCGCTTCGGCACAGCGGGCGCTGGAACCTAAATGGACGGTCAACCATTTTTCGCTAGGCTGCCTGCAATTGGTGGGGAGCCGAGTGAACGCCATGCTGACCGAAATACAAACCCGCCTGAGCCGGCACCGCACGTTGCGGCAGCGTCTGATGCTCCTGTCCGTGGCCGTTCTCGCCGCGATCCCCGCTGGTGCCCTGCTGGCGCAGTCGGCACCTGGTGGCGCTCCATTCACTGTGGTCGAAACCGGCAAGGGGTATGACCATCTGCAGGATGCGATCAATTCGCTGGGCGAGGGCGACGGCACCATCCGCATCGCGCCCGGCACCTGGCACGATTGCGGCGTGCAGCCCCATGGCAATGTGACGTATGTCGCGGCCGTCCCCGGCCAGGCGATCTTCGATGGCAAGGTGTGCGAGGAAAAGGCCGCGCTCGTCATGCGCGGGCAATCGATGCGCGTGGAAGGACTGGTGTTCCAGAACATGCGTGCGTTTGATGCCAATGGCGCGGGTATCCGGCTCGAACGCGGTGACCTGACCGTGCGCGAGGCCTGGTTCCGCGATAGCGAGCAAGGCATTCTTTCCGCCAACTTCCCCGCTGGCCACGTGGTGATCGAACAATCGACGTTTACCCGGCTCGGCCGTTGCGATCGTGGGCTGTCCTGCGCGCATTCGCTCTATTTCGGTGACGAGGCCAGCGTCGTGATCCGCCGCAGCCGCTTCGAGCAGGGCACCGGCGGCCATTACGTGAAAAGCCATGCCGGCCGCATCGAAGTGACCGATTCGAGCTTTGACGATAGCCGCGGGCACACCACCAACTACATGATCGACCTGTCGATCGGCGCCACGGGCCTGATTTCAGGCAACTGGTTCGTCCAGGGACGCGACAAGGAAAACTACAGCACGTTCATTGCCAACGCCGCAGAAGGGCATGAGCACAGCGCCGATGGCCTGACTATCACCGGCAACACCGCGCGGTTGGTGCCCGGCCTGTCGCGCCCGACGGTGTTCGTGGCAGACTGGTCTGGTGACCGGATCACCGTGGGCAACAATGCGCTTGGCCCCGGCATCGCCCGGTTCGAGCGGCGCTGACCTTGCCCTGCGGCGTCACGTTCCCTAGGTTGCCCGCGTGTTGAACCGGTTGCCCTTGCATCTGGCCGGCCGCCTGTGGGCGGCACTGCTGGTCCTGACGATTGCCCTGAGCGCCTTGGCGCCCGGGGCAGCGCCGGTTGCGCTGCGCAGTGGTTCGGCCTTTTCGGTCGATACCGTGGAAGTGGCCGTGGCCCCCGCGCGGCCGCACGTGGCCGTGGCACGCATGGTGGCGTTGCCACCCGTGCCGCTCCTGCCGACGATCGCCGTGGTGCTGCCGCTGCTGGTGGTGCCGATTCTGGCCCGCCAAGCCCAGGCGACGCCACCTGCCACCGGGCCGCCATTGCCCACTGCGCCGCTGCGCGCGCCTGGAACCCCGCGGGCCCCCCCGCACGCCTGACAAAAACCATGATCGCCCTGCGCCCTCGGTGGCGCGGGCCTGTACCGTTTTTGCCAGGATACCAGAGAAATGACCATTCAGACCCAGAGCGCCACGGCGCTCGCCCGCCGTGCGCATGTCGAAGCCCTGCTTGCCGCCTATCCCGATGTCACGCCCGAGGAACACGGCATGCTCGTCCACTACTTCAAGCGCGAGGCCAATGCCCTCGATGTGGGGATGATCGCCAGTAACGACACGATCGGGCGCGGCTATGCCCGCTTTCGCGCCGATCACCTCGATCGCTTTACGCTGGCCGATCTGGCCAAGGGCATTGCCGGTACCGCGGTGTTTGTGTTGTGCGTTGGGCTGGTGATGTTCCGCGCGTTTTGACCAATACGAAAAGCCCCCTCTTCTTCAGAGGAGGGGGTTGGGGGTGGTGGAAACCCAGCCCAACGAGACGTTACTTCAGCAAGTGCCCGGTGCGATCGCGCTTGGTTTCGAGATAGCGCGCGTTGTGCGGGTTGGCCGGCAACTGGTGGGCGACCCGTTCCAGCACGGTTACGCCCAGCGCTTCAAGCGCCGCGACCTTGGCCGGGTTGTTGGTCATCAGGCGGATCTGCCGTGCCCCGATCAGGTCCAGCATCCGCGCCGCCACCGGAAAATCGCGTGCTTCAGAAGGCAGGCCCAGGCGTTCGTTGGCATCGACCGTGTCAAAGCCCTGGTCCTGCAACTGATAGGCGCGCAGCTTGTTGATCAGGCCGATGCCGCGGCCTTCCTGGCGCAGGTAGAGTAGGACGCCCCAGCCACCCTGCGCCTGCGTCGTTTCGGCGGCCATCCGTGCCAGGGCGGCCTGCAATTGCGGGCCGCAATCGCATTTCAGGCTGCCAAGGATATCACCGGTCAGGCATTCGCTGTGCAGCCGCACCAGCGGCGGCACAGCATTGTCCTGTTGCCCCACGATCAAGGCGACATGCTCGCGCAGATCGTCACGGGCGCGAAAGGCGATGATCTCTGCTTCTTCGCAGGCATCGACCGGCAGGCGCGCGCGGGCCTGGATCGTGAGATTGAGCGGGTCCTTGAATTGCGCCAGATCGGTCGCGGCCACGGTTTCGGCCACGTCGATCCCGCTGCCGACCAGGAACGCGGGTAGGATGCCGGCGAGCCGCGCCAGTTCCATCGCGGCTTCGGCGCCGGCCAGCGACGCGATCGGGCTGGCGCGAAATGGCCCGCGCAACGGGCTGGCGAGATCGTGCGCCGGATCAGCCAGATCGCGTGCGTTCGCGAGTGTGAACGGTTCGGCTGCGTGAATCAGCACCGGCGCATGGGGCACGGCGGCGTGACGCTGGTTCGCCAGCTTGAGCGTGGCGGCGCGTGCTGCCGAAATCAGCATCTGCGCGGCATAGAGCCCGGGCTGGGCAAAGCCGGTTTCGGCCGGCAGCAGATCCAGCGCGCCGGCCGCATCCGTTACGCGGATCGCCCAGCCGTGGCGCAGGGCATCAAGCGCCCGTGCCACCCGGCGCGTCGCAGCCGCCGGCGTGGTCAAAGAGCAAACTCGGTGATCAGCGGCACGTGGTCGGAAGGCTGCTCCCAGCGCCGGGTTTCCTCGACAAAGCGATGCGAGAGCGATTGCGGCGCCAGGTCTGGCGAGGCCCACATGTGGTCGAGCCGGCGGCCCTGGTCCTTTTGCCGCCAATAGGAGCGATAGGACCACCACGAATAGTTGCGTTCCGGCGCGGGAATGTGCTTGCGGCCCAGGTCTACCCAGCCATGGGCATCGGCAAAGCGCTGCAGCGTTTCCACCTCGATCGGCGTGTGGCTCACCACCTTGAGCAGCGCCTTGTGGTCGTAGACATCCTGCGGCAGCGGGGCGATGTTGAAATCACCGACGATCAGCGTGGGGCGATCGATCTTGTCGGCCCAGCGCGTCATCCGCTCCAGGAAATCGAGCTTCTGGCCGAACTTGGGATTGAGCGCGCGGTCGGCGATATCGCCACCGGCCGGGATATAGACGTTTTCCAGAATCAGGCCCTGGCCGGCGCCGAGCAGTTCCACGCCGACATGGCGCGCCTCGCCATTGTCCTGCCAATCGTGCCGGCTGAACTCGCGCAGCGGCAGGCGGCTGACCGTGGCCACGCCGTGATAGCCCTTCTGTCCGTGGATCGCGCGATGGGTATAGCCCAGGCTTTCGAACACCTCGTGTGGGAACAGGTGCTCTGCCACCTTGATCTCTTGCAGGCACAGCACATCGGGCTGTTCCGCTTCCAGAAAACGCACGACCTGATCGGCGCGCAGGCGGACGGAATTGATATTCCAGGTGGCGATCGAAACCATGGCAGCGCTTTACGATCGCCCGCCCACCCCGGCAAGGCGGATAAACATCCCCTGGTCCAAGGGGTTTTTTGTGGCGTTGCGGGGATGGCCGGGCGAGCGAGAATGGCGCCCGGCGAGAACCGGCGCGCAGCGACCTTCAAAGGTCGTGAGCACCGGAAGCGCAGCCGGGTGCCGTTCGCAGCCGCCCGGACGCCCCGCAACACCACAAAAAAGGAAAACCCTCGGACCGGGGGCAATGGTCCGAGGGTTCCATGTGCGTTCGTCACGCGGTCGACGAGAGGTTGAAGTCAGACCGGGCAACAGGGGGGAAACCCGTCTTGTCCGTCTCGTCTGAAACCGTTCTAGGGGCGGGCCGCTTGCTGCCCGATGAACGGAAGGGTCTGGTTGTTCGCAAAGTGTCGCAGAGGGTCTGGTAACGATGATGAACCGTTCGCCCACTGCGGCCAGCGGGTGAATCAATGGCGGATTTGCGGGCGCGGGTCGTTGAAGCGGAAGGTGTTGGCCGGGACCGGCACGCCATATTGCTGGTTCGACAGGCGAATCGTGGTGCGCTGGTTCTGCGAATCGAGCGCCACCCAGCTATCGAGCTGCAGCCCGCCCGGCGCGCCGGGCTTGCGGACCATGATCATGGTCATCGTGCCATATTCGGGATGACGCGGATCCTTGATTTCCAGGCTGACAACGTCGGGGTTGGTGGTGGGCAGCAGGCGGGCATAGCGCGCCACGTCCTTGTCCGGGTTGAGCAGCGCGCCCAGCGGGCTGTTGCGAATCGGCCAGCGCGACACCTGCCGCACTTCATAGTCGATCACGGTCAGCGCGGCGCCATCGGATACGATCAGTAGCGGCACGCCCGGCTGGTACTGAAAGCGGATCTTGCCGGGGCGCTGCAGCGTGACCGTGCCGGTCAGACGCTGGCCGTTGCGATCGGTCTGCACGAAATCGGCGCGCATCGTCGAAATCGCGCGCAGTGCGGCAACAGCGCGGTCGACATCGTTGGCAGGGGCTGCTGCCGGCGCAGCGGGGGCGGCCAGCGCGGTGGGCACGCCCGGCGAAACGAAAAGTGCGGCAGCCAGGCCGGCAATCGGCCCGGCGCGCAGGATCTTGGTCAAGCTGTTCATCGCCACTCCTTGAGGCAGTCGCATTGAACTGCCCGTGAACCTTTCGGTTCCGAATCGCCCGTTCAGCGCCCGAAAACGCAAAAGGCCGGAGACAAGCCCCGGCCTTGTGCATGTTCTGGCAGGAAAGCCTTCAGATCACTTGATCTTGGCTTCCTTGAATTCCACGTGCTTGCGCACCACCGGATCGTACTTGCGGAAAGTCATCTTTTCGGCGGTGTTGCGCGGATTCTTCTTGGTGACATAGAAGAAGCCGGTGTCTGCGGTCGAAACCAGACGAATCTTGACGGTAGTTGGCTTTGCCATGGGCTTGTCCTAAAATCCTTCTAGGCGTCAGCGCGCCGCTTGCTCAAACAAAACGGGCGGCGCGCGCCGCCCTGACAGGGGGCCGCCATTGCGGGAGGCGGCCGTGAAAGTCAAGCCTTGTAGAAAGGAAACGGGGCGCCAAGGCTGATGCCTGGCGCCCCGAAATCCTTTGTCCGCGGGAGATCAGTGGGCCTTTTCGGCCTTTTCCGCGTTTTCCTTGATCGCCGAAGCTTCGTCCTTGCCTTCGGCGCGGACGGCATCGGCCTTGCTGTTCATCTTGTCAGCGGCAGCGCCGGTAGCGTCGGCGGCCTGCGAATCGATGGCGTCGGCAGCAGCGTCCGACTGGGCAGCAACGGCGTCAGCCGTCTTGTCGGCAGCCTTTTCCTGCTTGCTTTCGCACGCAGCGAGGCTGAGGCCGAGCGCAGCGACGGGCAGAACGAGGGCGTACTTGGCGAACTTCATAACGGGCTCTCCCTGTTAGTTTGGCCGGAATGGCCGGCTCAGCGCACCGAACCGCGGCGCACGAGATTGACAATGGCCAGAAGGATCAGCGCGCCGAGGAACGAAACCACCAGGCTGCCGGCCGAGATGCCGTTGGTGATGCTGCCGCCGCCGATCAGCGGGCCAAGCAGGAAGCCGCCGATCATGGCGCCGACGATGCCGACGACGATGTTCAGGAAGACGCCCTGCTGGGCATCGGTGCGCATGACGATGCTGGCAAGCCAGCCCAGAACGCCGCCAACGATCAAGAGAACGATAAGGCCCATGACGGTTTACCCCTTTGTTGTTGCCACGAGTGGCTGTCTGGGTGGGATAATTCGCCACGCGGGGGTTGGTTCCGCATTTGCGACAGAACGTTGCGTGATGCTCTTGAAGGCCGTGAAAAACCCCGCCGCCCGGGTGGGCTGCGGGGTCATCGGCATGTCATCGGCAGGGGCGGAAATGCGCGTTTTTTAGACGCCGAGCAACCACACCAGTGCGCCGGCACCGATCACGATGCGGTACCAGGCAAAGGGCGCAAAGCCGTGGCGGCCGATATAGGTGACGAAGAACTTGATCACCACCAGCGAGACGAGGAACGAGACCACGCCGCCCACGGCGATATCGCCCCAGCCCACGCTGGCCGCGCCGCTGGTCAGTTCGTGGCGATTGTCCCACAGCTGCTTGGCCGTGGCACCGAACATCGTCGGAACGGCCAGGAAGAAGCTGAATTCTGCTGCCGTCTTGCGGTTGATGCCCATGGACAAGGCACCCATGATGGTGGACGCCGAACGCGACATGCCCGGGATCATGGCCAGGCACTGCATCACCCCCACGGCCAGCGCCTTGGGTAGCGGCAGCTTGCTGACCGGCTGGTATTCGCCCTGCCGCGAGAGCCGCTCGATCACCAGGATCAGCACGCCACCCACGACCAGCGCGGCGGCCACCACCGCCGGGGTTTCCATCAGCATGTCGATCTTTTTCTTGAGCAAAACGCCCAGGATCGCCGAGGGAATGAACGCCACCAGCACGTTGCGCACGAAGTGCAGCGAATCGGGATCGGCCCGCAGCGCCCCCTTGGCGACATCGACGAACGTGCGCCAATAGAGCACCACCACCGCCAGGATCGCCGGCAGCTGGATCACCACGTTGAACACTTCCCATTCCTTGGCATTGAAGCCGAGGAGTTCGGTGGCGAGGATCAGGTGCCCGGTGGAGGAAACGGGAAGGAACTCGGTGAGGCCTTCGACGATGCCGAGAATGACGGCGGTAATGGTGTGGCTGTCCATGGGCACCCGACTTGCCGCAGTGCAGCACTGCTTTCAAGCCGTTCCATGCATTGCCCACATGGCAAATCGGTAACCTTGGCGCCGGCAGCGGCACGGAAGAGCCGTGGCGCTGGCGCTCAGACCCCTTCGAACTGCATGCGGGCAAGCCGGGCATAGAGCCCGTCGGCGGCGATCAGGCTGGCGTGGTTGCCTTGTTCCACGATCCTGCCGCCATCCATCACCACGATGCGATCGGCCGCGCGCACGGTGGCAAGGCGGTGGGCGATGACCAGCGTGGTGCGCCCCTGCATCAGGTGATCGAGCGCATCCTGCACCAGGCGTTCGCTTTCGGCGTCAAGCGCGCTGGTCGCTTCGTCGAGCAGCAGGATCGGCGCATCGCGCAGCAGGGCGCGGGCAATGGCCATTCGCTGGCGCTGCCCGCCCGACAGGCGCGCGCCGCTTTCGCCCAGGAAGGTGTCGAGCCCCTCGGGCAGGGCTTTCAGAAATTCCTCGGCATTGGCGGCGCGGGCGGCTGCCCAGATCGCCTCGTCGGTGGCGTCCCACGCGCCATAGCGCAGGTTGTCGCGCGCACTCGCGGCAAACAGCACTGCTTCCTGCGGCACCAGGGCCATGCGCGCGCGGATTTCCGAAGGATCGGCCTGGGGCAGCGGCACGCCATCGATGCGCACCACGCCGCCCTGCGGATCGTAAAACCGCTGCGCCAGCAGGAACAGCGTGGATTTGCCAGCGCCCGAGGGACCGACGATCGCCACTGTTTCACCCGGCTCCACCGTCAGCGAGAAATCAGCCAAGGCGGAAATCTCGGGCCGGCTGGGATAGCGGAAGGCCACGTTCTGGAACGCCAGCGCGCCGCGCGGCGGGCTGGGCAGCGTGATCGGCCGCGCCGGCGGGGCGATATCGGGCTGTTCGAGCAGCAGTTCGTTGAGCCGGCCAGCCGCACCCGCGCCGCGCAACAGATCGCCATAGACCTCGGTCAGGGCACCGCACGATCCGGCGACGATGCCGCCGGTCAGCACGAAGGCGGCGATCGTGCCGCCGGTCAGCGATCCGTTGGATACGCCCAGCGCGCCCTGCCACATCAGGGCGGTAATCCCGCCCATGACCAGGAAGATCACCACCGCCGTCATGATCGCGCGGATCAGGATGCGGCGGCGCGCGGTATCGAAGGTGCGCTCCACCGCCCCGGCAAAGCGCGCGCGTTCGCGCCCTTCCTGGCCGAATGATTGCACGATGCGGATCGCGCCCAGCACTTCGGCGGTCATCGCGCCGATATCGGCGACGCGATCCTGGCTCGATCGCGAAACCTTGCGCAGGCGGCTGCCGAACCAGGCGATCGGAAAGATCACCACCGGAATGCCGATGACCAGCCCGGCGGTCAGCTTGGGCGCCAGGAAGAACAGGTAGATCAGCCCGCCCAGCGCGGTGATGGTGTTGCGCAGCGCGATTGAAACGGTAGTGCCCACAACCTGCTCGATGATCGCCGTGTCCGACGTCATCCGTGAAGAGATTTCCTTGGGGCTGTTCGTCTCGAAAAAGGCCGGCGGCAGGCGCAGCAGATTGGATTGCACACGGGCGCGGATATCGGCCACGACCCGCTCGCCCAGCCACGATACGTAGTAAAAGCGGATGGCGGTGGCAAAACCGAGCACCACCACGATCAGCAGCAGGGTGTGGAACGCCTGGTCGATCACGCCGGGTTGGGCGTGGGGGCCAAAGGCCTGGTCGACGATGCCCTTGAAGCGGGCGGGAATGGCAATGGTCGCGGTCGAGGTGGTGACCAGCGCGATCAGCGCGGCGGCGACCTGGCCAGGATATTTGATCGCCTCGCGCCAGATCATGCGCAGCGGGGTGAGGCGGCGCGGCGCGGGCGGCACGGTGAGGGTTTCATCCGCGTCCGCCGGCGCGCTTGGGGCCGATGCGGGCGCCTGCCCAACGGCAGGGTTGGAGCCGGGGGCGGGCATGTCCGGCGCGGGCCGTTCCTGGGGAACCTCTTCCATGGGGCGGACCTAGCCGATGGCGCGCCAGACCGGAAGGGGCCTTGCGTGCACCAGGCCATGTTCCCATCTGTTGTGGACTGATTACCGCGCGCCCTGTCCATGATGCTGCATTGCAGCCAGCGCGATTCGCAGGCACTATCGCGGCAAGGGACGCATGATTGCCGCGCTGCGCCACGCCATGCCGGCGGGCTGCGCGCGGCGGGCAGCGGATAGAAAGGCAAGTATCCACGTGCTGTACAAGGCTTATGAAATCCAGCGGTCGCTGATGAATGCGAGCAGTGCCTGGGCCTCGATGATGGCCGACATGCTCAATGATCCGCGGCTGCCCTTTTCCGCCTATGGCCCCAACCAGACCATGGCTTCCGCGCTCGACGTGTTTGCTCACGCCACCGCGCCGCGGGGCAAGCCGGCGTTCGGGATCCGCACCATCCAGGTCGATGGGCAGGTGCACGCGGTGCACGAAACCACCGTGGTGCATCGCCCGTTCGGCGATCTCAAACGCTTTACCCATGATGGCCTCGGCGCCGATGCGCCGCGGTTGCTGCTGGTGGCGCCGATGAGCGGGCACTATGCCACGCTGCTGCGCGGGACGGTGGAACGCCTGCTGGAGCGGGCCGAGGTCTACATCACCGACTGGGCCGACGCCAAATACGTGCCGCTGGCCGAAGGACACTTCAATCTCGACGACTACATCGACTATCTTATCGGCTTTCTCGAGCATATCGGCCCGGGCACGCACATGATGGCGGTGTGCCAGCCTTCGGTGCCGGCCTTTGCCGCCACCGCGGTGCTGGCCGCGCAGAAGCATCCCTGCCGCCCGCTGACGCTAACGATGATGGGCGGCCCGATCGACACGCGCGAAAGCCCCACGGCGGTCAACGATCATGCTGTGACCAAGCCTTACGTCTGGTTCAAGCACAACGTCATCACCACCGTGCCGGAAAACTATCCCGGCGCCGGGCGACAGGTCTATCCCGGCTTCGTCCAGCTCACCAGCTTCATGTCGATGAACCTGGGCAGCCATATGATGAGCCATTACAAGCTGTTCCAGCACATGGTGCAGGGCGCGGAAGAAAGCGCCGAGGCGACCAAGACGTTCTACGATGAATATCGCTCGGTCTGCGATCTGCCGGCCGAATTCTATCTCCAGACGGTGGACGTGGTGTTTCAGCGCCACGCCCTGCCGCAGGGCGAATTCATCCATCGCGGCCAGCCGGTTGACCTGGGCGCGATCACCGACACTGCGATCCTGTGCATCGAAGGCGAGCGCGACGATATTTCCGGCATCGGCCAGACCCGCGCCGCGCTCAAGGTTACGCCCAACCTGCCGGCCGACATGAAGCAGTACCTGCTGGCGCCCGAAGTGGGCCACTATGGCATTTTCAACGGCTCGCGCTGGCGCAAGACCATTGCCCCGGTGATCGAGACATGGATGGCCCGCTATGCCACGCGCGACAATGCCGCAGATGGCAAGCCGCGCCGCGGAAACAAGCTGGCTGCGGTGAGCTAAGATACGGCGGCCGTTCCCCGCCCGGCGCCTCAGGCCTGTGCAGGGATCGCCCGGCGCTGTACGAACGGCACCGGTGCGGCCCGTCGCACCCGGCCGATATAGGCCGATAGCCCGCATTGCAGCCCCACCAGCATGTAGCAGAACGGCTGGAACGCGATGCCGACGAAGGTGGAGCCGACGAGGTAGCAGATCTGCGCCTGTTGCAGGGCATCGGCCAGCGGCGAAACCCAGGCAAATCCTTCCGGCGGGTCCTTGCGATAGCGCCGCCGGATCAGTTCCATCTGGAACACGCCCATCAGGTGCAGCAGCAGCCACAGGGCAAGGCCGGGATAGCCCTGCTCGCCCAGCATCTCGAAATAGGCCGAGTGATAGGCGCGGCCCTTTTCCTCGATATGGTCGGTCTCGATCGCGGCGTTGTTGGCGCCGGCATAGTCGGCCTTGACCGTGTCATAGCTCACGCTGTTCTGGCGAAACGCGTCGAAGCCGCCGCCGAACGGGTGGGTCTTGGCAAATTCGATCGTCCATTTCCACACCGCCACGCGGGTGGAGGCAGACTGGTCGGCCTGGTGATTCTTGATCGTGCCCATGCGCTCGGTAAAGCTGGAGGGCAGCAGCGGCACCGCGATCAGCGCTCCGGCACAGACGATGCTGATATAGAGCATGCGCCGCCGTGTGGAGCGCAGCATCATCACCGCCAGCACCGCCGCACAGATCAACCCGGTGCGCGCCTGGGTGCCCACCGGCATGAGCAGGCAGGAAAAGCAGATGCCGGCGGCAAACAGCTTGGCCTTCCAGTCCGGCTTGAAGATCGTGCCGTGGTTGGCCAGCCATAGCGCCAGGGGAATGACGCACATCGCCACCGTGGAAATGATCGAGCCTTCGTAAAGGCCGGTATTGTCGTTCACCAGCAGACGCAGTTCGCCATAGCCGCCGCCCGAGCTGAGCGTTTTGATCCCGCCGCCAATGACGATCACGCCCACCGAGAGCACCATGGTCAGTGTCAGCGCCTCGATGCGCAGGCGGGTTCGCAGGGTCAGCGGCAGGAACAGCGCGAAGATCAGCGCTTTCCACACCCAGTCCCACTTCGCCGCCGCCTCTACCGGGAAATCGGCGGTGCGGGTGGTGAGGCCGCAATAGACTAGCAGCAGGAGCAGCACGAACTGGCGCGGCGAGATGCGTATGCCGTTCTTGTCTTCGGCCACGATCCAGCCCAGCAGGGCGCAGGAAAACGCGATCAGCGAGATCGGGATGTGCGTAAGGAAGCCCCAGCTGACCTTCTGCGGCGCGACGATATCGATATAGGCATAGGCCATCACGAACAGGAACGGCCGCTTGAGCCCGGCGCCCAGGAACGCCAGGCAGAATGCCGTGAAGAACAGGTCAAGCATCGCGCCCGGTCCTGTCGGGGTTGTTTGCGTTGGCCTGGGCACCGTCGCTATCGGGGCGCGGGGTGGCGCGCCGCCCCATCAGCGGCTGGCGGCGATTGGGCAGGGCGGGGTCATCGTCCAGATCGGCGCGGTGGACGAGCTTCCAGATCATCAGCGCCATCAGGATATGCGGCACGAAGATGGTAATCTTGTCGATCATCGTGGTGCGCCGCCTGCCATAGCCGCCGGGAATAGTGCCGCAGGGTTGACGCCGCGTTAAGCGAAGAATTTGCAGCGCGTTAAGGCTTGCTGTGCCAAGCATCGGGGATGGCCCGGATTCTCCACGTCCTCGATCACTCCCTGCCGCTGCATAGCGGCTATACCTTTCGCACACGCGCGATCCTCAAGGCGCAGGAAGGCCATGGGCTGGAAGTGCGCGGGCTGACCGGCTTGCGCCACGGTGTCTCCCCGACTGAACCCCGGCCCGAATTGGCGCCGGGCAGCGCGCTCGGCGATGACCTGGAAATCCATGACGGCCTTCGCTTTCACCGCACCCCCGGCGTGGCCTCTGGCCCGCCGGGCCTGCGCGAGTGGCGCGAGGCCGGGGCGCTGGCGGATCGCATCGTCGACCTGGCGCGCCAGTGGCGGCCCGATGTCTTGCATGCCCACAGCCCGGCGCTGTGCGGGCTGGCCGCGGTGCGCGCCGGCCGCCGCCTGGGGCTGCCGGTGGTCTATGAAATCCGCGCGTTCTGGGAAGACGCTGCCGTGGGCAACGGCACCGGGCGCGAGGGATCGGCGCGCTATTGGCTCACCCGGCAACTGGAAAACCGCGTCGTGGCGGGCGCCGATGCCGTCGTCACCATCTGCCAGGGCCTGAAGGATGATCTGGTGGCACGCGGCGTGGCCCCGGCCAAGATCACGATCATGCCAAACGGCGTCGACCTCGCTCTGTTCGGCACGCCGCCTGCTCCCGATGCCGCCTTGCGCGCGCAGCTCGGGCTGGGGGAAGGGCCGGTGATCGGCTTCCTTGGCAGCTTCTACCCCTATGAAGGGCTCGACGACATGATCGCTGCCATGCCGGCGATCGTTGCCGCAGTGCCCGGCGCGCGGCTGTTGCTGGTGGGCGGCGGGCCGGCGGCGGAGGCCCTGCGCGCCCAGGCTGCGGCCAGCCCGGCTGCCCATGCCATCCATTTCGTCGGCCGCGTGCCCCACCACGAGGTGGACCGCTATTACGCGCTGGCCGACGTGGTGTGCTATCCGCGCAAGGCCATGCGCCTGACCGACCTGGTTACGCCATTGAAGCCGCTGGAGGCGATGGCCCAGGGCAAGCTGGTGGCGGCGAGCAATGTGGGTGGGCATCGCGAACTGATCGCGGATGGGCAGACCGGCACGCTGTTTGCGCCCGACGATCCGGCCGCGCTGGCCCAGGCCATGGTCGCGCTGTTTGCCCGCCGCGCGCAGTGGGACGCGCAGCGCGTCGTGGCCCGCCGCTTTGTCGAAACCGCGCACGATTGGGCCGCCAACGCGGCGCGTTATCTTCCCGTTTACCAAGGCCTGATAGCCCAAGGGCTAGACACGCCTGGCCTGGCTGCCTGAATTGTCAGGATATTGGCCTTGGCGCAGGCTTGCGCAAAGACCGATTCGCGCCGGTTCGATGCGCAGGTGGTTGTACAAACGGGGGTAAGCACAGGTGACCAAGACCAAGCGCAAGGCCAAGGCCAAGCCGATCACCGCCCATCGCCTGTTTCCCGCCCTTGCCGCGCTGTGGTTTGCCGCGCTGTTCGGTCTTGCCAGCTTTGCCGTTCCGGTCGAACTGCTGCAGCGCGTGGTCGTTGCCAGCGGCCTGCCCCATCTTGTGGCGGCTGCCGCGCCGCCGCTCGGCTTTACCGCGCGCGCCCTGGTGGCACTGCTGCTGACCGGGCTGGGCGGCGTCATCGGCCTGGCGCTGGGCCTGCGCCTGGGCGCCCGCCACCGCGTAGCGATCGATCCCGCCACCTGGGCCGAAGTGCAGGATGAAGCGCCGGTCGCGCCCCGGGTGCGGGCGCGCGATGCCCACCCCGACGCCCCGCCGCGCCGCCCCCTGGTGGTGAGCGCGGACATGATCGATGAATCCGAAACCGCGATCCTGATCGATGAGCCCGCCAGCACGCTGCCGCGCCTGCGCCCCCTGGCGGCCGATGATGCGCTGTCGGCCGAGCTGGCCCCGGCGGCCTTCGATCCCTTTGCGATCTACGAGAACGAGGAAGAACCGGCCGACCTGTTCGTGCCGCCCGCGTTCCTGACGGTAGCCCGCGAGCAAGCGGCGCCCCGCGAAGAAGCCGTGGAAGCGCCGACTGAAATGCCGATCGTCGCTGAGGCAGAGGCGGACGCCGTGCCTGCGGCAGAACCTGAAGTCGAAACGGCAGCCGCAGCTGAAGCCGAAGCCGAAGCCGAAGCCGAAGCGCAGGCAGAACCGGATGCTGTGAAAGCAGCGGACGTTGCAGCGCACGATCCCGCCCCGGTGGTGGTGGCATCGCCCGCGCTGACGCCGTCGCTCTTTGCCAAGGCGCGTGACGCGATGGGGGAAAGCGGGCCTTCGCCAGTCGCCCAGGCCGATCTCGATGGCCTCGGGCTGGTGCAACTGGTCGAGCGGCTGGCGCTGGCGATTGCCGACCACCGCCGCGCGCTCGACAGCGTCGCCGACGATCTGGCCGGGCTGGACGGCCGCGACGTGCGCGCCATGCCGCGCCCGTCGCGCCTCGGTGCGGCAGATGCTGACAGCACCGACCGGGGCCAGCCCGAAGGCGCGGTACGCGAAGAACGCTATTCCTCGCTGCTCGACATGGCCGCGGCCGTGCGGCGGAGCGATCCGGCGCGCCATTTCCTCTCTGGCCGCGGTGCTGCATCGCCGCAGCCGGTTGTGATCTTCCCCGGCCAGGGCCGCGCCCAGCGTCCGGACGGTGATGAGGTGGCGAGCGCTGCTCCGGCGCCGTTCGAGCGGCCCTATCTGGCTGCCGTTCCCACCCGTTTTCAAGCGGTTGAGGACGAGGCCGAGGATGCCCCGCGCGATGCCGCCAGCACCGAACAGGCCCTGCGCGATGCACTCGCCACGCTGCAACGGATGACTGCCCAACGCTGATGCTGTGATCGCATCGCCCTGCTGCGCTGCGACATTTCGGCATCGCATCCGTATTTCCCTGCACGGTTTCCCGTTTGGGTGGTCCTGACCGGTTGCAAAATAACTTTCCAACAGTCATGGGGGACTCTCGCGCAATTTTTGACGCATTCCGGCGTCGTGATTCGTGCGAGCTGTCTTTTTTGGGTGTAGGGACGATCAACGCGATGGGATTTCCGCCGGTTCAGGGCCTGTATGATCCGCGTAACGAGCATGACGCATGTGGCATGGGCTTCATTGCCCACATCAAAGGCGTCAAAAGCCACGCGATTATTGGCCAAGCCCTGGAGATTCTCCGCAATCTCGACCACCGCGGTGCCGTGGGCGCCGATCCGCTGCTGGGCGATGGCGCCGGCCTGCTGATCCAGCTGCCCGACCAGTTGTTCCGCAAGTGGGCGGCTGGCGAAGGCAAGGAACTGCCGCAGCCGGGCGATTATGCCGTGGCGATGTGCTTCCTGCCGCAGGACGAAGCCGCACGTACGTTCGTGATCGAAAAGTTCGAGAAGTTCATCGCCAAGGAAGGCCAGGAACTGATCGGCTGGCGCGATGTGCCGACCACGCTCGATGGCCTGGGCAAGACCGTGATCGCCTCGATGCCGGTGATCCGCCAGTGCTTCATCAAGCGCGGCGAAAACTGCGCCGACCAGGACGCGTTCGAACGCAAGCTGCTGGCGATCCGCAAGCAGACGCAGAACCCGCTGGCGGCCATGGCCGAAAAGCATGGCCTGCCCGGCGTGACCGAGCTGTATATGCCCAGCTTCTCCTCGCGTACGATCGTGTACAAGGGGCTGCTGCTCGCTGGCCAGGTCGGCTCGTTCTATGACGATCTGCGCAACCCGGACTGCGTTTCGGCGCTCGGCCTGGTGCACCAGCGCTTTTCCACCAATACCTTCCCCAGCTGGAAGCTGGCGCATCCGTTCCGCTTCGTGGCGCACAACGGTGAAATCAACACCGTGCGCGGCAACGTCAACTGGATGAACGCCCGCCGCCGCACCATGGAATCCGAGCTGCTCGGCCCGGATCTCGACAAGATGTGGCCGCTGATCCCGCATGGCCAGTCCGACACGGCCAGCCTCGACAACGCGCTCGAACTGCTGGTCGCGGGTGGCTATGGCATTGCCCATGCGATGATGATGCTGATGCCCGAAGCCTGGGCCGGCAATGCGCTGATGGATGCCAAGCGCCGCGCGTTCTATGAATACCACGCCGCGCTGATGGAGCCGTGGGACGGCCCGGCAGCGGTGGCTTTCACCGACGGCCGCCAGATCGGTGCCACCCTCGATCGCAATGGCCTGCGTCCCGCGCGCTTCTCGATCACGCGTGACGATCTCGTCTGCATGGCCTCGGAAAGCGGCGTGCTGCCGTTCCGCGAGGAAGATATCGTGCGCAAGTGGCGCCTCCAGCCCGGCCGCATGCTGCTGATCGATCTGGAGCAGGGCCGCATCGTCGAGGACGACGAGCTCAAGGCCGAGCTGTCTGCCGCTGAGCCCTACGAGGAATGGCTGGGCGCGGCCCAGTACAAGCTCAAGGAACTCGAAGTGGTCGAGCCGGAAGTGGTGGCGCTGCCCGCGTCGACCGACAGCCTGCTCGATCGTCAGCAGGCGTTCGGCTATACCCAGGAAGACGTCACCAAGTTCCTGGAGCCTATGGCGGCCGTGGGTGAAGACCCGATCGGTTCGATGGGCACCGACACGCCGATTGCCGTGCTGTCCAAGCGCTCGCGCCTGCTTTACGACTATTTCAAGCAGAACTTCGCCCAGGTCACCAACCCGCCGATCGACCCGATCCGCGAGGAGCTGGTGATGAGCCTGGTCTCGATGATCGGCCCGCGCCCCAATCTGCTCGGCCACGATGCCGGCAGCCACAAGCGCCTGGAAGTGGATCAGCCGATCCTCACCAACGAGGACGTGGCCAAGATCCGCTCGGTCGAAGCCGCGCTCGATGGCGCGTTCCGCACCGCCACGATCGACACCACCTGGGACGCGGCCTCGGGCGCCGATGGCCTGGCCATGGCGATCAAGGAAATGTGCTGGGCGGCGACCGAAGCGGTGCTGGCCGACAAGAACATCCTGATCCTGTCGGACCGCGCGCAAGGCGCTGATCGCATCGCCATGCCGGCCCTGCTTGCGACCGCCGCCGTGCATCATCACCTGGTGCGCCAGGGCCTGCGCATGCAGACCGGGCTGGTCGTGGAAACCGGCGAAGCGCGTGAAGTCCATCACTTCTGCGTGCTCGCCGGCTATGGCGCCGAGGCGGTGAACCCCTATCTGGCGTTCGAAACGCTCGAGGCGATCCGCGTCGACAAGGGCCTGCCGCTCACGCCCTATGATGTTCAGAAGAACTACATCAAGGCGATCGGCAAGGGTATCCTCAAGGTCATGTCCAAGATGGGCATCTCGACCTACCAGTCCTATTGCGGCGCGCAGATCTTCGACGCCGTCGGCCTCTCGTCGGGCTTCATCGACCAATACTTCACTGGCACCGCCACCTCGATCGAGGGCGTCGGTCTCAAGGAAGTGGCCGAGGAAACCGTGCGCCGCCATGCCACGGCCTATGGCGACAACCCGATCTACAAGAAGATGCTCGACGTGGGCGGCATGTACCAGCTGCGCCTGCGCGGCGAAGAGCATGCCTGGACGGCGGGCAACATCGCCAGCCTGCAGCACGCCGTGCGCGGCAACATTCCTGAAAAGTACAAGGAATTTGCCCAGACGATCAACGACCAGTCGGAACGGATGCTCACCATCCGTGGCCTGATGGAGCTCAAGCCGGCCGAGAAGCCGCTCAGCCTCGATGAGGTCGAGCCGGCCAGCGAGATCGTCAAGCGCTTTGCCACTGGCGCGATGAGCTTCGGCTCGATCAGCCGCGAGGCGCACACCACGCTGGCGATCGCGATGAACCGCATCGGCGGCAAGTCCAACACCGGCGAGGGCGGGGAAGAACCCGATCGCTTCAAGCCGCTGGCCAACGGCGATTCGATGCGCTCGGCGATCAAGCAGGTCGCTTCGGGCCGCTTTGGCGTCACCGCCGAATACCTCGTCAATGCCGACGACATCCAGATCAAGATGGCCCAGGGCGCCAAGCCCGGTGAAGGTGGCCAGCTGCCGGGTGACAAGGTCGACAAGGTGATCGGCAAGACCCGCCACTCGACGCCGGGTGTCGGCCTGATCTCGCCGCCGCCGCACCACGACATCTATTCGATCGAAGACCTTGCCCAGCTGATTCACGATCTCAAGAACGTGAACACCAAGGCGCGCGTCTCGGTAAAGCTGGTGTCGGAAGTGGGCGTGGGCACCGTGGCTGCGGGCGTGTCGAAGGCGCGTGCCGACCATGTCACGATCTCGGGCTATGAAGGCGGGACCGGCGCTTCGCCGCTGACCTCGCTGACGCATGCCGGCAGCCCGTGGGAAATCGGCCTGGCGGAAACCCAGCAGACCCTGCTGCTCAACAACCTGCGCAGCCGCATCTGCGTGCAGGCCGACGGCGGCCTGCGCACGGGCCGCGACGTGGCGATCGCCGCGCTGCTCGGCGCCGACGAGTTCGGCTTTGCCACCGCGCCGCTGATCGCGGCCGGGTGCATCATGATGCGCAAGTGCCACCTCAACACCTGCCCAGTGGGTGTGGCCACGCAGGACCCCGTCCTGCGTGCGCGCTTCACTGGCCAGCCCGAGCATGTGATCAACTACTTCTTCTTCGTTGCCGAAGAGCTGCGGGCGATCATGGCCGAGATGGGCTTCCGCACCATTGCCGAGATGGTCGGCCGGGTCGACCGGCTCGATACCCGCAAGGTCGTCGCCAACTGGAAGGCGCAGGGCGTCGATCTTACGCGCCTGCTGCACAAGGTGGAGCCGGTGGCAGGAACCAGCCTCAACTGGACCGGCCATCAGGATCACGGCCTCGATGCCGCGCTCGACAACGATCTGATCGCGGCGGCCGCACCGGCGCTGGAAGCGGGCGAGGCGGTGCGCATCGAACGCCCGGTGATCAACGTCAACCGTACCGTGGGCGCGATGCTCTCGGGCGAAGTGGCGCGGCGCTATGGCCATGCCGGCCTGCCCGACAACACGATCAACATCGCGTTCAAGGGCGTGGCGGGCCAGTCGTTCGCCGCATTCCTCGCCCATGGTGTCACACTCGATCTGGTGGGCGATGCCAACGACTATGTCGGCAAGGGCCTGTCGGGCGGCCGGGTGATCGTGCGCCAGCCGGCGCATGTCGACCGCGAGGCCGCCGAGAACATCATCGTCGGCAACACCGTGCTCTATGGTGCGATTGCCGGGGAAGCGTTCTTCAACGGCGTGGGCGGCGAACGCTTTGCCGTGCGCAATTCGGGCGCCCTGGCGGTGGTCGAAGGCACCGGCGACCATGGCTGCGAATACATGACCGGGGGCGTCGTCGTCGTGCTAGGCAAGACCGGCCGCAACTTTGCCGCCGGGATGTCTGGCGGCGTGGCCTATGTCTATGACATGGATGGCAACTTCGCCTCGCTCGTCAACGGTGCCATGGTCGATGTCCTGCCGGTTTCGGCTGACCGCGACGAAGACGATGGGGCCGGGCGCCCGCAGCAGCGCGGGGTGGACGTCAACGACTTTGGCATGGGTGACATGCTGCGCCATGATGCCGATCGTCTGCGCGTGCTGATCGAGCGCCACCTGCTTCATACCGGGTCCAAGCGGGCCCGCGCGATCCTCGACAACTGGGATCAGGAAGTGGTGCGTTTCGTCAAGGTCATGCCGCGCGACTATGCGCGTGCGCTCCGCCAGCTTGAGGCTGAACGCCTTGAAGCCGCGTCGGTCGCTGCGGAATAAGGAATAGAATACAATGGGTAAGGCAACCGGCTTTCTCGAACTCGATCGCAAGGACCGGGGCTATGACGCCCCGGCCGAGCGCCTCAAGCACTATCGCGAGTTCATCGTTCCCCATGACGAAGCCTCGCTCAAGGGTCAGGCCTCGCGCTGCATGAACTGCGGCATTCCCTATTGTCACAACGGCTGTCCGGTGAACAACCAGATCCCGGACTGGAACCACCTGGTCTATGAAAGCGACTGGCGCGAGGCGCTGGACAACCTGCATTCGACCAACAATTTCCCGGAATTCACCGGCCGCGTCTGCCCCGCTCCGTGCGAGGCGGCCTGCACGCTCAACATCGTCGACCAGCCGGTCACGATCAAGTCGATCGAATGCGCCATCGTCGACAAGGGCTGGAAGGAAGGCTGGATCGAGCCGCAGGTGCCGGCCAAGAAGACCGGCAAGTCGGTGGCCGTGGTCGGCTCGGGTCCGGCCGGGATGGCCGCCGCGCAGCAACTGGCGCGCGCCGGCCATTCGGTGACCGTGTTCGAAAAGTCGGATCGCGTGGGCGGCCTGCTTCGCTACGGCATTCCCGACTTCAAGATGGAAAAGCACCTGATCAACCGTCGTCTCGTACAGATGATGGCCGAAGGCGTTGATTTCCGTACCTCGGTGGAAGTGGGCGTGACCGTGTCGGTCGACTCGCTCAAGGAAAACTTCGATGCCGTGGTGCTGTCTGGCGGCGCCGAAGATCCCCGGCCGATCGGCATTCCTGGCTTCGAACTGCCGGGCGTGCGCTTTGCCATGGAATTCCTGACGCAGCAGAACAAGCGCGTGGCCGGCGATGATGAAATCCGCGCCGCGCCGCGTGGTTCGCTTACCGCCACGGGCAAGCATGTGGTGGTGATCGGTGGCGGTGACACCGGGTCTGACTGCGTTGGCACGTCAAACCGCCAGGGTGCCCTCTCGGTGACCCAGCTCGAGATCATGCCGCGTCCGCCCGAAAAGGAAGACAAGGCGCTGACCTGGCCGAACTGGCCGCTCAAGCTGCGCACCTCGTCCAGCCACGAAGAAGGCGTGACCCGCGAATTTGCCGTGCTGACCAAGCGCGTGGTCGGCCAGAACGACGTGACCGGCCTGGAATGCGTGCGCGTCGAATGGGTCGACGGCAAGATGCAGGAAGTGCCGGGCAGCGAATTCGTGATCAAGGCCGATCTCATCCTGCTCGCCATGGGCTTTGTCGGCCCGCGCAAGCAGGGCCTCCTCGAACAGGCTGGCGTGGACCTTGACGCGCGTGGCAACGTCAAGGGCAACACGGTCGATTACAAGACCAGCGTGGATGGCATCTTTGCCTGTGGCGACATGCGCCGTGGCCAGAGCCTGGTGGTCTGGGCGATCCGCGAAGGCCGCCAGTGCGCGCGCGCCGTGGATGAAGCACTGATGGGCGTGACCGAACTGCCGCGCTGAACGGCTGGTTTACTCCGCAAGAAACAGGGGCGCCCCGCAACGGGCGCCCTTTTTCGTGGTGGGAGCCGGTGCGCCGATGCGACCAATATTGGCCAGTGCGCAAGGAATTTCTCGCGCAGAGGCGCGGAGGCGCAGAGAGTCAAATTCCTCGGCGCATCCGCGCGAACCGTAATAGAAGGTGATGGTTGCGAAACTCTGCTGCGATTGTCCGCATCCGCCTAATAGCGGACATGCGTCGGAAGTGGCATTGTCTCACCCATGTTGCTGCAAACCACACTCCTCGTCGCCGTGTTGGGATCGAGCGTCGCGCCAGCTGCTGTCACTTCCGCACCAGCAGCTGCGCTTCAGTGTCCAGCCGACCCCAAGCTAGCGGCCTTGCTCGCTGCTTCTGATCTCGTTTTGCTTGGCAAAATGGATGTGCCAAAGCAGCGCCTTGCCGATGAAGCGCGCAAGGCGTCACCTGAGTATTTGGACATTCCGCTACAGGTCGAGGGTGCGGTGAAGGGCGGAAGCGTCGGCAGTGTCACCATTCGCTTCTATCCACAGGATGCTGCCTACAAGCCCTCAATTGAGTCGGTGCTCCGCTTTGCGGGTAAACCGGCGATGCTGTTCCTCACGCGCGTGGATGAGGGTCCGGTTGGCTTATATTTCGCGGGCTACACGCCAGACGCCTTGCAGCGCGCAACTGACCTGACGGTGGCCGCTGCGCGTGCCGAGGCGGCCCGGCAAGCGCGGATAGTCGCATCGTGGCGCGCCGACACTACTCTGCCGCGTTTCGCGGAGGTGCGCGCACTCGTCGCCCGACTTGGTCGGGTCAGCGGCGATCAGCAGCAGCGGGTTTTCGATCGACTCGTAGCCCTTGGTGAAGCCGCAGTACCCGCCATCGTCGCGCAGATGGATGATCGACGCGCCCTTCGCACGCAGGCAATTTCGCTCGTGAATCACACGCCTAACGCCTTCGAAGCGATGCGCCATTACGGCCCTGAGCAAGTGGTGGATGGGCTGGATGCGGTGCTCAATCAAATCACCGGCGAGAGCTTCGGATCGATCGCGAATGGTGGTTCTGATCGACAGCGCGCCGCTTCGGTCGCTGGATGGCGCATCTACGCCGCTGATCTACCCTGTAAATAGCGTCCGTTGCTACCCTCGCCGAATGTCCGCTCCCCACCAATTTCCACCGATTCATCGGCGCTAACCAGCCAACCTTCGGGCCAGCTATCATCAACCCAGCAAATCCTCGTAAAACGCACCGAACGGCCGGGTGGGGTGGCGGATCTGGATTTCCAGAATCCACAGGCCAGCGGTGGGCAGGGTGTCAAGATCGCCGAGCTTGCCGGCCTGGCGCGAGGGATGGGGGTAATCGGCCACGCGATGGCCGCGCACGTCGAGGTTGAGTTGCCAACCCATGGACTCAGCTTCCGCAGCAGCCCGCGCATAGAGCGCGGTGCCGCGGATCGCGCCGTGATTCCAGATGGCGGCCACGCGGTGCCACAGGTCGCGCGCGGCGGCAGCACAGGCGTGCATGTCCGGGTCTTCACCCACCGCATAGCTCGCGCCGACGTCGGCTTCGTGGCCCAGGAGCACGGGGCCGATGTCGATGAAAAAGATGTCGTCTTGGCCGAGCGCGAGGTCTTCGCCGCCACGGTCGCTGAAGACGCGCAAGGTGTTTGCACCAAAACGCACCATCATTGGGTGCCACGCCTCGCCCATGCCCAGTTCGCCAAGAACGGCTTGGCCGATCGCTCTTGCCTCGCTCTCGCGCAGGCCAGGGTGCATGGCCGAGGCAATCCGCTCCACGGCGGTCCAGGCCAGGGCCTGGGCCTGCCGCATCGCCGGCAGCGACCAGTTCGGCCCGACCGAATCGGCGCCAGTCGCGGCGTTCATGGATCGACCCGCCAGTCGATCGGCGTCTGCCCGTGGCTTTCCAGGAAGGCGTTGGTCTTGCTGAAATGGCGGCAGCCGAAGAATCCGGCATGGGCCGACAGCGGGCTGGGATGCGGCGCCTTGAGCACGAGATGCGCGCCAGAGGCGAGGCCGGGCACGCGCGCGGCCTTTTTCTGGGCGTGGCTGCCCCACAGCAGGAACACGATGGGATCAGGCCGCGCTGCCACGGCGGCAACCGCCGCATCGGTGAATTCTTCCCACCCCTTGCCCTGGTGCGATCCCGCTTGGCCTGCCTCCACCGTCAATGCGTTGTTGAGCAGTAGAACACCCTGCCGGGCCCAGTGAGTGATATTGCCATGGGCCGGCCGCGGCAGGCCCAGATCGCTTTCCAGCTCCTTGTAGATATTGACCAGGCTGGGCGGCACTTTCACCCCGCGCTGCACCGAGAAGGCGAGCCCCATGGCCTGGCCCGGGCCATGATAGGGATCCTGCCCCAAGATCACCACTTTCACGGCGGGCAGCGGCGTCAGTTCGAGCGCGGCAAGCCGTTCCCCCCGTGGAGGATAGATCGTCTTGCCAGCAGCTTCCTCTGCTTTCAGGAAGCCGCCAAGGGCCCGCAAGGGGCGGCTGGCCAGCACAGGATCAAGGGCCGCAGCCCAGCTTTCAGGAACCGAAGAAGCGCTCATGCCCCGGGCCTATCACGGACAAGGCGATGCGCGCTATCTTCAATCAGGTGGCGGGACGCACGATGATGGCCTGGCCCTGGGGATCGAACGTCAGTGCATCGATGCTTGCTGCCGAAGCGCAGTCGCCTGGGTTCAGCACGTCGTCGCCCAGCGTGACGCTGCCGCTGCGCGGGATGACCAGCAATGGGCCGGCATATTCGGCACGCAGCGCTGCGTCGGGTACGCCCTGGAGCCGGTGCGCGGTGAAATAGGCACCGCTCGCCAGTTCCACCGTGCCGGTATCGGGAATGTGCCGGTGCAGCGCGGGATCGAGCGGTTCGCCACGCGACACAGCGATGCCGGCATCGAGATGCAATTCGCGCGGGCGGCCATAGTCATAGAGGCGATAGGTAATGTCGCTGTTCTGCTGGATCTCGATCACGCTCACGCCGGCGCCAATCGCGTGCACCGTGTTGGCCGGGATATAGAAGAAATCGCCCGGCTTGACCGGATGCCACACCAGCATGTCCTCGATGCTGCCATCGAGCGCTGCCGCACGCATGGTGTCATGGTCGACATGGCCCTTGAAGCCGACGCCCAGTGTGGCCCCGGGTTCAGCAGCGATGACCAGCCAGCATTCTTCCTTGCCCCGGTCCTTTTCGCCCGCAGCCGCCGCTTGCGCATCGCTCGGGTGAACCTGGACCGAAAGCTTCTCACTGGTGAAGATGTACTTCACCAAGAGGCTCGGAACATCGGCGGGCGGCTCGAACCAGATCTCGCCGATGCGCTTGCCTTCGGGCGTGGAGAACGGGGCGGGAAGAACATCCGTGCCCCAGGGCTTTTCAACTTCGCGGATCGGCAGCTTGCTCATTGGTTGGCGGCCCCTTGCAGCTTGCCGACAAGTTGCGCCCCTTCGGGCGTGCACACCAGGATTTCATCGCCATCGACGACCACGATGAGATTGCTGGCGCCTACCACCGACACGCGCGGACCATCGGTATGGACCAGCACGTTGCTGCAGTTTTTCAGTTCGACGCGGCCTTTGGTGGCATTGCCCACGTCATCCTTGTCGAGCGCCTCGTGCAGTGCCTGCCAGTTGCCGATATCGGACCAAGCCATCGTTGCCGGCACCATGGCGGCGCGATCGGTCTTTTCCATCACGGCATAGTCCACCGATTCGCCGGGGATGCGGGCAAATTCGGTGGGATCGGGATGGAAGGCGTTGCCATCGGCATGGCCCTTGTCCACCGCTGTGCGCACAGCGCTTGCAATATCGGGGCGGTGCTTGGCGAGTTCGTCGAGGAAATGGCCGGCGCGGAACGCAAAGATGCCACCGTTCCAGGCATAGCCACCGTCCGCGAGGAAGGCTTGGGCGCGTTCAAGATCGGGCTTTTCGACAAAGCGTTCCACCTTGCGGCCGCCAGTGCCTTCGATCGGATCGCCTTGCTTGAGATAGCCAAAGCCGGTTTCCGGTGAGGTGGCGGCAATGCCAAAGGATACCAGCCAGTCATCGGCGGCCAGCTTCGCCGCAGCCTTGGCTGCAGTCTGGAAGGCATCGCAATCGCCGATATGGTGATCGCTGGGGCAGACCAGCATGATCGCATCGGCAGGCAAGCGCAGCGCGGCCAGCGCGATGGCGGCGGCGGTATTCTTGCCTTCGGGCTCGACAATGATCTGGCTGGCAGCCGGATCGGGCAACTGGTCGACCACATGATCGAGATGTTGCGCGCCGGTAACCACGATTGGCGGCGCAAAACCTGCATCAATGCTGCAGCGCAGCACGGAAGCTTCAAACAGAGTGGTTTCGCCGACCAGCGGCAGGAACGGCTTGGGCTTTGCCTTGCGCGAGCGCGGCCACAGACGAGTGCCGCTGCCGCCGCACAGGATAACCGGGGTGATCATGGTCTTTGACGTTCCTGATTTCATGTTGCCGCGTGCCAAAATGGCTGGTTGGCAGCATCTTGCCGTGCGCGTTGACGAGTGCCGCAGATCGGCGCGCATCGCGTCTGGCAAGGGTTCGCTGGTCACCGTTCCTCATCCCTAATGCACCGACAAACGGGCGGCAACCGCCAAATCGCTGCACCACGGCATAAGCAAACCGCAGGCTAACAAACGGCCCGCGTGACAAATCGTTCCGTCACAAGGCGTTTATCCACTGATTTTGCGGCCTGTTGGCGCCCTTTCCGGTTATGGCCAAACGACGCAGGAGCTGTCTGTGTTTGCGGTGCAGCATTTGCCGTGTTGTGCCCCATGCCGGTGCACGCTATGGGTTGGCAACGGCAACAGCGCCTTGGCAGCATGCGCCAGCTTTGGCGGAACGTCGTCGCGACATAGCTCTATTGCATTAAACTTCGTTCACATGCCGCCTGATGCCGGCGCGGTTCATCAAGGGGTTTGGTCGATGCGTTACGGTCGGGTTCTTGGTCCTGGATACGCCTTGACCGACGATGTCGCCCCAGGCTCGATAATTCCATCGCCAAGGGTTGATCGTTTGTTGTTCCGATTGTCCGAAAGTTTCAAGCCATGAACCCATGGAAAGCAGCGCCATCCAAAACGGCCTTGTCCGACACTGCATCTGCTAACGACGGTGTCTCGCGGCGCGTGATCCTCAATTCGTTGGCCAGCCTTGGTGCTGGCGCGCTGTTGGCGCCAGGCGGCAGTGCCCTGGCGGCAACCCGCAGGGGCCGGCCCCGGATTGGTGTCAACCTTGCCGGCGCAGAGTTCGAGGCGATCGGGGGGCGCTGGAAGTGGCCTGGCGCTGCCAGCATGAACTATTTCCTGCAAAAGGGCTTCAATATCTTCCGCATCCCGTTCCTGTGGCAGCGGTTGCAGCCCGAACCGGGCGGGCCGCTGCTGGAGTCGGCCCTGACCGGGCTTGACGCGATGGTCGCCGCGATCAACGCGGCCGGCGCTGTCGCCGTCCTCGACTCCCACGACTATGGCCATGTCAACAAGGCGATCATCGGCACGCCCGGTTCGGGCGTGACGATTGATGACTTCGCTGATTTCTGGGGGCGGATAGGCGAGCGGTATCGGCAGCATTCGCTGGTATGGTATGGCCTGATGAACGAGCCACACGATATGCCGCCGCAGCTCAATCTGGACATGCAGAATGCCGCAGTCAGTGCCATCCGCAGCGCCGGCGCGCGATCGAAGGTATTGTTTTCCGGGATAGCCTGGACCGGTGGCCATTCCTGGCTGTCGAGCGGCAATGCCCAGGTCATGCTCGGCGTCAACGATCCGGTTGGCAATTTCGGCTTCGACATCCACCAGTATCTCAACCGCGGCTATGGCGGCGGGGTGGGGCCGGTGATGCCCGGATCGGGGTCGCAAAGCCTGATCGGCGTGACCAACTGGGCCAGGCAGAATGGCATGAAGCTGTTCGTAGGCGAATTCGGCTGTGGCCCCGCCCCGGAATTCATGAAGGAGTTGACCGACCTGCTCAACTTTATCACGGCAAACCCCGATGTCTTTGTCGGTGCCACCTATTTTGCCGGTGGCGGGACATGGGGACGCAACATGGCGTCGGCAGACCCGGTAGACGGTGTCGAAAAGCCGCAGGTGATTTTGATGCAACATTATCTTTGATGAAATGGCGAATGGCCGGCCTCGGAAGGGGCTGGCCACTCGCCGGCGACACGGGGGGCGGGCGCGTGTTGGGCCTGCCCGATCGCCTGCGACAGCAAATGCGTTGATGCAATGCTGTGGTACAGCGGTGGCGTAAAAAGGGGGCTGGTACATGGCAGATCTGTTGGGAAAGTTGAAGGCAAAGGGGCGTGTCGCCCGCAATCTGGCAGCGGCCTATTGGCAGGTGCTGAATTTCCCGACGGTGAAGAATCCGCGCCGGCACAGCCTGCCGGGGAAGCTGGTCATGTCGCTCACGTCCTATCCGCTGCGCTTTGGCACGCTGCCGCTGACGCTGCGCAGCATCTTGGACCAAGAGGTGCGCCCGGACGAGGTGCAACTGTGGATTTCGTGGGAAGACAAGGATGCCATCACCGATCGCATCCGCGCGCTCGAAGCACATGGCCTGACCATTCACTTCTGTGAAAATGCCAAGTCCTACAACAAGATCATTCCATCGCTCGCGCAGGACGGATCAAACTACATCATCACCGTCGATGATGACTGCTATTATCCCCGCGATCTGGTCAAGGTGCTGACCGAGGAATTCGATCCGAACGCACCGGCGATCATCTGTCGTCGCGCGCACGCGATCACGCGGACGGCCGATGGCGCCATCCGGCCCTATCTGGAATGGCAGGGCAACATTGATGAAAACACCCCCGCATCGGCGCCACGTGGTGATCTGCTCGGCACGGGCCACGGTGGCGTGCTCTATTTTCCCGGCTGCTTTGATCCCGAGGTGCTGGACGTCGCAACGTTCAAGGCCATCTGCCCCAACGCCGACGACGTCTGGCTCTACTGGATGGCCCGTCGCGCCGGCACGCGATACCGCAAGGTGGGCGGCAAGTTCGTGTCGACCAACTGGCGCGGGACGCAGGAAGAATCGCTGATGTCCACCAATGTGTCGCAATCGGGCAATGACGTGCAAATCCAGCGCATGATCGAGCGCTTCGGCATGGTCGATCTCGATTGAGTGGCGCAGCGCTGTTGCACCCATTGCTGCAAGTGCGAAATGATCAATTGTTTCGCGTTTTCGGATTTGCTAGGCACTTTTGCGCACGCAGTGCGCGCGTGCGGCATGGCCACTCTCATGCCGCCTTGCGTGATCTGCGCATAGTCAGGGACCGGACCAATGTCTTTTTCAGCTGTCATCCCCACCAGCGCCAGCCGTGGCCGGCGCGCGCGCCTGCTGGAAATCATCAAGGCGATCTGCGAGTTCGAGCTGCTCGATGAAGTGATCGTGGTGTGGCAGTCTTTTGAAGAGCCGGGGCCGGAGTTCATTCATCCCAAGGTTCGCATCTTCCTGTGCAAGGTGCGTGCGCTGTCGCTGGCGCGCAATCTTGGTGCCAGCCAGGCCAAGGGCGACTGGATTTGGTTCCTGGATGACGACACGATGCCGGCTGCGCCCGATTATCTCGCCCGCGCGCAGCGGGTGCTGACCGAAAACAATCTCGATTTCGTCAATTCCAACGTCTGCGGCGAAGGCGCCAACCAGGTTTCGCGCCGCATCGAAGCCGATGTCGTGTTCGATGAGCGGACCATTTCCGGCAATTTCTGGGAACCGGGCCTGATCCTGCGGCGCACGGTGTTCCTGGCAAACAAGTTTGACGTCCACTTGGGTGTGGGCTGCTTGCACGGCGCGAGCGAGGGGGCAGACCTTGGCCTGCGCCTGCTGCGTTCGGGGCACAAGGGCATGCGGCTGCGCGATCTGGAACTCGATCATCCCGCGATCGAAAAGCCGGCAGACCATCGCAACAAGATGTTCTCCTATGCCTTGGGCAATGGCGCGGTTTCGATCCGTCATCGTGGCTGGACCGGGTATGCCCGCACCGCAGGCCGCGCTGCGGCCAAGATGGTGCTGCTGGCGGTGCAGTTGCGCTTTTCCGAGGCAACCGACTATTTCGTGCGTACCTGCGGCCTGCTCGTCGGCCCGCTGTTGCAGCCGGCACTGCCGGTCAACATGGAGGCGCAACTGCTTGATAGCCCGGTGCTGCTGCAGGAGTATCACCCGGTGGCAGCCTGAGCGGCTGCCCGGTGATGGCATTTGGCCGGCGCGGCATTTCCGGGCGGCAGGCCTTGGGGTTGCCGCATCGGCCGAACCGGCCTAAGCACGCGGGCATGGCCGTTTACCTGCATGAAGAAGACTTGCCTTCCGCCGATCTCCTGGCGCCGGGCATCATCGCCGTCGATACCGAAACGATGGGACTGATCACCACGCGCGACCGCTTGTGCGTGGTGCAGATTTCCGACGGGCAGGGGGATGAACACCTCGTGCGGTTCAAGGTGGGTAGCGATTATGCGGCGCCGAACCTGCGCGCTGTGCTAGCCGATCCTGCCCGGCTCAAGCTGTTCCATTTCGCCCGGTTCGACCTGGCGGCGATCCATCATTACCTCGGCGTGATGGCAACGCCGGTGTTCTGCACCAAGATCGCCTCCAAGCTCGTGCGTACCTATACCGATCGCCATGGCCTCAAGGACCTGGTGCGCGAATTGCTGGGCAAGGAGATTTCCAAGCAGCAGCAATCGAGCGACTGGGGCGGCAGCGTGCTGAGCGATCCGCAGCTGGAATACGCCGCGTCCGATGTGCGCTATCTCCACGGTGCCCACGCCATCCTGGTGGAACGTCTGGCGCGGGAAAAGCGTTCGGAAATCGCCCAGGCCTGCTTCGACTTCCTGCCGACGCGCGCGTTGCTCGACATTGCCGGCTGGGCCGACCGCGATATCTTCAGCCACGAGTAAGCCTGCACCTGCCATGATCTTCACGCCATGACCATCCAGGCAGAACAGATGCGCAGCCGCCGTCGGCACAAGGCGGCACCGGGCGGGCGGCATGATCGGACCGTGCGCATGCTGGCCGTGGTGCTGCCTGGCTTGATCGGTGCGCTCTTGGCGGTGATGGTGTTGAGCCCGCTGGCCCCGCGCGGCGAGATCAGCTTTCTGCTCGATCGCACCAAGGTGGCCGTCGTGCAGGATCGCCTCAAGGTCGTCAGCGCGATGTATCGCGGGGCAGATAACAAGGGGCGGACCTTTTCGGTAACGGCCGGCAACGCTGTGCAGCATTCGGCCGCGCAGGATGTGGTCCAGCTCAAGGACGTAACCGCCCGGGTCATGCTCAAGAATGGCCCCGCGATCCTGACGACGCAGCAAGGCGCCTATGATTTCGGGCGGCAGTTCATTACCGTGCCGGGCGTGGTCAATTTCGAAAGCTCCGATGGGTATCGCATGATCACCGACGGTGCCTCGATCGACCTGACCAAGCGGCAACTGGTCAGCGATGGCCACGTCGATGGCCGCCTGCCTACCGGCACTTTTTCAGCGGACCGCATCGTTGCCAATCTTGACGATCGGGTTGTGACGCTGGAAGGGCATGCCCACATGCGGATGGACCAGGGCAAGCTGCCGCTGCCGGCCAAACCCTGAGGCCTGCCACGCCGTACCGCGCGATTCGATGAGGACAACGCTGAAGATGATCGACCCGCTTCCTTCCTCGCCGCGCACCGCTGGCCGCGTGTCCACGCGGGTTCTGGCACTGCGTTCGCTGGCCTGCGGCTTTGCCCTGTCGGCTGCGGTGGTGGCCGGGGCTTCGCATCTCGATGCGCAGACCTTTGGCAAGCACAACTCCAATGCGCCCGTGAATTTCGGGGCAGACCGCATGGAGTTGCAGGACAAGCAGAAGCGCGTGGTGCTGACCGGCAACGTCGATATCACCCAGGAAGACCTGCGGCTCCAGGCCGCGCGCACCACGCTCGCCTATACCGACGCGCAGACGGTACAGGTGCAGCGCATTGATGCAGCCGGCGGCGTGGTGGTCACGCGGGGCGACCAGCGTGCCAGCGGCAACACGGCCGTCTATGATATTCCGCGCAAGATCATCACCATGGTGGGTAATGTCGCGCTGCGCCGGGGCAAGGATACGCTCAACGGTGGCCGCCTGGTGATCGACCTCAACACCGGGCTATCGAGCGTGGATGGGCGCAGCGGCGGCGCGCCGAGCGGCACGGGCGGCACCACCACGACATCGAGCGGCCGCGTGACCGGCACGTTCAACGTGGCCAAGAAGGCCAGCTGACCGCTTTCCCAGACGCGGGCGGGCGTTACACTTTGTTCGCTTCTGCCGGCTATGGCGGGAGCGAGCGCGCGGCGTTGTCGCCCGAACATGGAGATGTGGCTTGGCTACCCTGGTTACCGGCAATGCTGGCTTCATCGGCTTTCACACCGCCAAGACCTTGCTTGAACGCGGCGATGCCGTGGTCGGCCTGGACGTGGTCAACGATTACTATGATCCCGCAATCAAGGAAGCGCGGCTCAAGATCCTTGCGGAAACCGCCGCTCGCACCGGAGCGCCCTATCGCTTCTTCCGCGCCAATCTGGCCGATCGCGCCGCGGTAGAGGAAGCGTTTACCCAAGGCGGGGTGCGCCGCGTGGTCAATCTCGCGGCACAGGCAGGCGTGCGCTATTCGATCGAGAATCCCCACGCCTATGTTGAAAGCAACATCGTGGGCTTTACCAATATCCTCGAGGCCTGCCGCCATGGTGGGATCGAGCATCTGGTCTATGCCTCGACGAGTTCGGTCTATGGCGCCAACAAGGCGATGCCGTTCAGCGAGCATGTCGGCGTGGACCATCCCCTGCAGTTCTACGCGGCCACCAAGAAGGCCAACGAGTTGATGGCGCACAGCTACAGCCATCTCTATCGGCTGCCGACCACTGGCCTGCGCTTCTTCACGGTCTATGGCCCCTGGGGCCGGCCGGACATGGCGCTGTTCCTGTTTGCCCGGGCGATTCTCGATGGCACGCCGATCAACGTGTTCAACCACGGCAACCACACGCGCGATTTCACCTATGTGGATGATATCGTTGCTGGCGTGATTCGCGCGCTCGATCGCCCGGCACAGCCTGATCCGGCGTGGGACGCTATGAAGCCCGATCCGGCCACGTCCAACGCGCCCTATCGCATCTACAACATTGGCAACAACGCCCCGGTGAAGTTGACCGCCTATATTGAGGCGCTGGAAAACGCCCTGGGACGCAAGGCGCAGCGCAACCTGCTGCCGCTGCAGCCGGGTGACGTGCCCGATACCTATGCCGATGTGACGGATCTGGAACGCGATCTGGGCTACAAGCCGGCGACGAGTGTTGAAGCCGGTGTAGGCGCGTTCGTTGATTGGTTCCGCGCCTACGTGGCGCCATCACGCTGACCCCCGCCCAATGCTGACAGGCGTCCTGCGCAGCGCGGGACGCCTTCGTCGCATTTTGTGCGCAGCACGTGGGCGTCTGTGAGCGGCGGCTTGACGGATTGTGTTGCGCGCTGAAACGACGCGCAAAAGCGACGAGCGGAGATTCGCCCACAGCAAACCCGCGACAAGACTGCTGGCCTGTGCAATGCGCTGATGGCAAACTATACCGCAAGGCATAGTCGAGGGATTTTGCCTGCCAATTGGGGTATTGTGCAAAGCAGCATAAGCTGGCATTCCGCAACAGATAGATCGAAAATGGGGCGTCCCGCGTGGCAGCCGGCGGTGCAGGCCAAAGGCTACCCTTTCTGCAGGAGCAAGGAATAACGTGAGGTCCAACTCGAATATCGCGCTTGTATTGGGCGCTGCCGCAGCGCTGGTTTGTTCCATCGCTTTTGGCGCGGCAGTTGCCGATGCAAGGCCTGTTCGTGGCAAAGAGGCCTACGAAGTGGCGCCTCCCCAGGCAGATACCAAGATGCCAGCCAGTGTGGCGATCGGCGTGGGCGACGAATTGACGCTCACGGTTCTGGGTGAGCCCGACCTGAGCGCGCCGCGCCTGATCGTTGATGAAGCCGGCCGCATCCAACTGCCGCTGGCAGGATCGGTGCTGGTGGCCGGGCTCTCTCCGGCTGACGCGTCTCGCGCGATCGAGAAGGTGCTGGGCGAGAAATACCTGCGCAACCCGCAGGTGGCCATCAACGTGGCAACCCCGGCGCAGAAGCTGGTCTCGGTCGAAGGCCAGGTCAATCGCGCTGGCGCCTATCCGGTGCAGTCGAACACCACGCTGCTGGGCGCAATCTCGATGGCGTCGAGCCCCACGCGCATCGCCAAGCTGGATGAGACGATCCTGTTCAGGACGGTCAACGGCCAGCGCATGGCAGCGCGCTTTGACATCGATCGTATCCGCAAGGGGCTGGACCCCGACCCGCAGATCATTGGCGGCGATGTGGTTGTGGTCGGCTTCTCGCAGACCAAGTCGGCCTATCGCGACCTGATTTCCATGGCTGGGCTCCTCAACGTTCTTCGGAACTTCTAAAATCGGCGGTAGTGTGAACAAAAATCTTTCCTACGCTGCGGCCGATCAATTCGTGCCCAGAGCCTTCATGGACCAGGCGGACGAACCCAACGGGGCCGGCGATGCCGGTTCCTCGATCGATCTGCGCAAGCTGTTCATGGTGGTTCGCGCCAACCTGTGGATCATCTGCCTGATCGTGGGGGCGGCGCTGGCTCTAGCGCTGGTCATCACGATGCTGATGACGCCGCACTTCACCGCGACGTCCACGGTGCAGATCAACAACCAGTCTGCCCAGGTTCTGGCTGATGATCAGGACCCCTCGCAGTCTGAAGCCGCCTCGGCGGGGGATACCGATCGCTTCCTCAAGACGCAGATCGCGATCCTCAACAGCCGGGCAATTGCCGATCGCGTGGCCCAGCGCCTGCGCTTGGTCGACAACGCCAGCTTCTATGCCGGCATGGGCGTGCCTGCACCAAAGCCGACGGCCACGGCGGCGCAGCGCCGCGCCTATACGCTGTCGCTGCTCAACAAGGCAGAGCTGGCTGACATCACGCCGGCATCGCGCCTGGCCACGATCAGCTTTACCAGCATCGATCCCAAGCTTTCGGCCAATATCGCCAATGCCTGGGCCGAGGAATTCATCCAGGCCAACCTGCAGCGCCGCTATGACAGCTCTGCCTATGCGCGGGACTTCATCTCCGGGCAGCTGGCCGAAGCCAAGGCCAAGCTCGAACAGTCCGAGCGTGACCTGAACGAATACGCGCGCAAGGCGGGCCTGATCCGTCTGCACGATGCCGGCGCATCTGACGCGGCGGGCGGCGGAGGCGGCGATAGCGGCGGATCGGTGACGATGTCGACGCTGCTGCAGATCAATACGGCACTGAGCAATGCGCAGGTTACCCGCGTGGCGGCAGAGCAGCGTTGGCGTGCGCTTTCCAGCGGCAACCTGATGGGCGCGCCGGAAGTCTTGACCAACCAGTCGATCTCCACGCTGCTCACCGCCCGCGCTACGGCCCAGGCTGATCTGGAACGGGAGCGTGCGCGCCACCTCGACGAGTATCCCACGGTACAGGCGGCCAAGGCGCAGATCGCTGCGATCAACCAGCAGATCAACGCCATCGCCCAAAGCATCCGCGCCTCGGTCAAGGAGCAGTATGATGCGGCCCTCAACGCCGAGCAGAAGCTGACCGCACAGCTGAGTGAACTCAAGGGTTCGACTCTGGCCGAACAGGACCGTTCGGTGCAGTACAACCTGCTCGCCCGCGAGGCGACGACCAACCGCACACTCTACGACGGCCTGCTGCAGCGCTACAAAGAACTGAACGCGGCAGCCGGCATCAGCGCCAGCAATATCGCGATCATCGATTCGGCCGAGCCGCCCAGCATGCCGAGCTCGCCCGTGCTACTCAACAACATGCTGATCGCCCTGCTGGCTGGCTTGGTCATTTCCGGCTTGGTGGTGCTCGTGCGCTTCCAGCTGGACGATGCGGTGCGTGTGCCCGAAGACATCGAGGAAAAGCTGGCGATGCCGCTCCTTGGCGTCATCCCCAAGTCACAGGACACGACGCCGGGCGAAGCTCTGGCCGATCCGAAGTCGGCGGTCAGCGAAAGCTACAACTCGCTGCGTGGTTCGCTGCTCTACTCGACGGCGAATGGTCTGCCCAAGACCATCCTCATCACCAGCTCGCAGCCGTCTGAAGGCAAGTCGACCACCAGCGTCGCCGTCAGCCGCGGTCTTGCCCGCCTGGGCCGCAAAGTGCTGCTGCTCGACGTCGACATGCGGCGCCCCGCGCTGCATGCGGTCATCGGCGTTGCCAACGACAAGGGCATGTCGAGCCTGCTGACCGGCCAGCACACCATCGACGACGTGCTGCACGCGACCGACGAGGAAAACTTCACGGTGATCACCTCGGGTCCGCTGCCGCCGAGCCCGACCGAATTGATCAGCTCGGGCCGCCTGGCCGGCGTGCTCAACGAACTGAGCGAACGGTTTGACGTGGTCATCCTCGACAGCCCGCCGGTGCTGGGCCTGGCCGATGCTCCGCTGATGGCGGCGATCGTCGAAGGCGTGGTCATGGTGGTGCAGTCCGATCGCAGCCGGCGTGGCTCGCTGCGGGCCTCGCTGCGTCGCCTGCGCGGCATGCAGCCCAACGTTCTGGGCGCAGTGCTTACGATGTTCGATGCCTCGCGCGTCGGCAACCGCTACTCGGAATACTACGGCTACAACTACTACCGCTACACGTCAGAAAACGCGAACTGAGTGCAAACCGTGGCAAAGATGTCTGGGCAGCGCTGGGCGAGTATCTGCCTTGCCGTACTCCTGCTCGGCTATGCCACGGTTGCCGCGATCAACGGGTTGGGGCGCTGGATCTCTGATGAGGGAGATCCGCACGCCCCGCCCGTTTTCCCTTATGACACCATGGCCGCGCGTGCGCTGGCGACGCGGTCCCTGGTCAACAATGCTCCGGCGCAGGCCTTGCCTTTCGCGCGCATGGCCTTGCTCGGTGACCCTGTCGATGCCCAGGTCGTGGGGCTGATCGGCCGCTCCGAAATCCTGCTGGGCCATGGCGACAAGGCCGATGCCGCCTTTCGCGTCTCGGCCGGGTTGGGCTGGCGTGATACTGCCACCCAGCTCTACTGGTATTCGCGGGCGTTCGACCTCGGCGATGCTGACATGGCGGCACAGCGGCTCGACGCCGTGCTGCGCCAGGATCCTGATTTTCTTGCGCGTGATTCCTCTTTTGCCGATCTGACCGCCAGTCCCGAAGGGCGTGCCGCCTTGGCGGCGCGCCTGGCCGAGCATCCAGCCTGGGCAGTCAAGTTCTATGCGCCGCGCGATGCCCTTACGCCTGAATTGCTGACCGATCGCGCCGAGGTGGTGCGGCGCATGCCCAAGGCGGCGCTGCAATGCGCCGACGTCGCGCCGCTGGTCAACCGCATGCTCCAGGCCAATCTGCTCGACGAAGGGCAAGACCTGTGGTCGCGCGCCTGCGATCCAGAACCGGGCCTCGTTCACGACGGGCATTTCCGTGGGCTCGATCTCGACGGTAAGGGGAATGTGACCTTTTTCAACTGGCAGTTGCCAGCCAGTGGCACGGTGGAACTGCTGTTTGACGAAGCGGGCAATGGATCGCGGACGCTCGACATGCGCGTCAACGGTGGCATTTCGCGTTCGGTGCTGCGACAGCTGACGATTCTTTCGCCTGGCCGCTACAAGCTGTCGTGGGCCATGCCTGAGCAAGGCCCGGCTGCGCTCGCCGCCTTGCGCGTGGGCATCGGCTGCACCGCCGATCGCGGCGAGGCGGTTGCGGCCCAGGCCGATCCCGCGGCACCGGGACGGGCCATGATCGAAACCGCGATCGACGATACCTGCCGGGCGCGGCTGATCTCGTTCTGGCTGGCGCCAGGTACGCGCGTTCATATTTCCGACGTGCGGCTGGAGCGTGTCGGCGCCTGATAGCCTTCGTTGCTGCAGGCGCAACGGCAGGACGCAGCAATACGCGAGGCAATGATCTCATCTGCTGCGCAGCGGCTCTTGCTGCACTGCAAAACGCAAGGTAGGAGAAGCGGGGACGTTGCGGGGCCCGGCCAGCATCTTGTGCTGCAGCCCCGACAAGCGCTGGAGCGGTTTCGAACACGATGAGCTATTCAAAACTCGCTGTCAGAGGCGCACTCTGGTCCTTGCTGCAGGTGCTGGCAGAGCGTTTGACCCAAACCGTGGTCATGCTCACCGCAGCGCTGTTTCTCGGCCCGCATGATTTCGGCGTTGCCGCGATGGCGACGGCGCCGGCGCTGATCGCCGCATCGACCCTGCAAACCGGCAACCAGATGATCGTCCAGCGCGACGAAGCGACGCAGCATTTTCTCGATACTGCGTTCTGGCTGTTCCTGCTGCTGGGCGCGGCGTGCGCGGCCTTCGTGGTGGGGCTGGCATTGGTGTTCCGGGCCATGCCGGGTTACGAGACGGTGTGGCTTATGATCCTGCCCACGGCGCTGGCGCCGTTGTTGGCGGCGGTGGGCGTGGTGCCGGAAGGCCTGCTGATGCGCACGTTTGCCTATCGCGTGCTGGCCATCCGCAAGACCGTGGGCCAGGCGATCGCCGGCGTCGCATGCTGTGGGCTGGCGGTGTACGGCTTTGGCGCGTGGAGCATCGTGGTGCAGGTCACCGTGGCGCCGATCATTTCCACTGCGATCAGCCTGATCGCGGCGAAATGGCGCCCGCGCGGCGTCGCCACGTTCCGCGAAATGGGCTCGCTCACGCGGTTCTCCGGTGCGCTGCTCGGCTGGTCGATGCTCAACCAGGTCAACGTGCGTTCGGTCGATCTCGTCGTGGGCCTGATCGCCGGGCCAACGGCAACGGGGGTGTTCCGCCTGGCCCGCACCGTGCTCGATCTGGCCACCAGCCTGTTCATGAACCCGATCAACGGCATCCTGCTGCCGATCTTCTCGCGCATGGTGGGTGACCGGGAGCGCACGCTGGAAGCGATGTGGCAGGCCTGCGGCGTGGCCAGCGTGATTGCCCCGGTCTCGTTCCTCGGTTCGGCATTTGCCAGCCCGTTCGTCAGCGCGGTGATCTTCTCCAACAAGTGGCCGCATCTTTCCGAAACGGTGACCTTGTTCCTGCTGTCGCTGCCCTCGGTTGCCGTGATGGTGCCGGTGCAGACCTATCTGGTCGCCAGCGGCCGTCCCAAGCTGCCGTTCTTCAACAACCTCTACCAGACCGTTGCCAACGTCATCATGGTGGCCTTGGGCGCGTGGTTCGGCATCATCTGGGCGGCCGGAATGTTCAGCCTGCGCTGCCTGCTCGGCGCAGCGGCACTGCTGGTCGTGCTCAAGCGCGTGTCGCCCGATATCCGGATGACCAACCAGGCTGCGGCGACGACCGTGCCGCTGCTGGTGGCCGTGGGCATTGCCGTGGCGCTGCATGGCGTGGTGTGGATGCTGCATCTTGACCTGGCCAAGCTGGTGCCGGCGCTGATCATGACCACCGTGGCCATGCTGATCTATGCGGGGGTGTCGCTGGTGATGTTCCGGGCCTGGATCGATTTCGTGATCCGCGCCATCCGCAAGCGCTAGAGTGCGATGACAAAAAGTGGGAACCGGTTTTTGGCAAAAATCGCACGACCATAAAAGTTTATAGCCTGATGGCGTTTCAACGAAACGCCATCAGGCTATAAGGCACGGCGGGCGGGCTTGGTGCGCCCGCCTTATTTCGCCCGCGCAGCCTTGATGCGGCCAATCAGCGCCTGGGCAATGCCGCCCCAGCTGAAAGCATGGGCATAGCGCGCGACATCCTGTGCCGAAGGCGGCGTCGCGGCCGCTTCGCGCACGATCGCGGCGAGGTCAGCGGCACTGATCGACAGCGGGGCAAAGCGCGCCCACGGCGGCGCCACGCGGCGGTGGATCTCGATGTCGCTGCACACCACTGGCAAGCCCAGGCTCGCCGCCTCGACCAGTGGCATGTTGAACCCTTCGGCCAGCGACATGCTCACAAAGCAGTCAGCCGATTGGTATAGGCCCAGAAGGGCGGCGTCCGACGCATGCCCGTGCCATTCCACGCGGGCCTCGTGGCGCGCCAGACGGCTGTCCCAGGTTTCCGCGATCGGGCCCCAGCCGCGTCGGCCGACGATCTGCACGCGCCACGGCGCCGGCAGGGCTTCGGCCAGATCGAGCACGGCGTCATAGTTCTTGCGTGGCTCGATCGTGCCCACGGCAATGATCTGCGCCTGGCCGCGATCTGGCGCCGGGGCCAGGGACAGATCGATGCCGGGAGCATTGCCGATCGTGCCCACGGGGCGGTGCAGGATCGCGCTCAGGCTATCGGCCATCAATGTGGTGGGGGCCATGACATCGCCATAGCGGCGCGCCATGGCGGCCTCGCAATGTTTGAACAGAAAGCGCCCGCGCAGGTTCATCGCTTCGCCCCGCGTCCAGGGAAAATCGTCATGAATGATGCGGAATACCGGTGCCTTGCCGAGCAGGGCCAGCGGGCTGGGCGGGAACGCCGGACAAACCAGCGCATCGCAGTCTACATCGCGAAAGGCTCGTGAACGGGGCAGGGCCAGCCAACCGCGGAAGCCGCCATCGACCGCAATAACGTTTGGGCCATCGAGCACGGTCGAGCGCCGATCGACGAAGGCCACGGTGTCCGGCGCGTGCTCGCGCATCGCCTTGAACAGGTTGATGGCATAGCGCTCGATCCCGGTGGAGGCATTGGGCCGCGTGGCCAGAACCAAATCAACCGCAATCGCCACCGTCAGTTTCCCCGCAATGTCTGGTCCGGCCTTGCGCAGGTGGACCCGTTCCGTGCAACTATTGGAGCCTATTGCGCTGCAATGCAACATTTCCTGCCGGTCTGCTTCCAGCGTGCTGACAGGCTGCCGCAAGATGCGCTGGTTGCGCGGCGGGGCGGGGTGTGGGCGCGCTTGCACCGGGCCGTCACTCTCGTCTATGCTGCACGACAGCAAGACCCCGGCGCGGCCGGAGAGCAAAGGCCAGGCCTGCAATGAAAAACTCCTCCCAAGCCCTTGCGGCGATGCCGGCTGCCAGCGCTCTGCCACGGCCCATCGCCCCGCGCCGGGTCCCCGCTCCCGACCTCAAAACCATGGCCCAGGCCGAAACCCACGCCTGGCTGTGCTTCCTGGCCGTAGCTGGGTCGATGTTCCTGAATTTCGTGCTGGCCATTGCCAATGCCCACGGCATCGGCATGAACAACACGTCCGTGACGGTAGCGCAGATTGCAGTCACCGCAATTTCTGGCGGATTGATCCTGTTATGGCCCATTCGCCTCACCATCCAGGAGCAATGTTCGCTCGGGATGCTGTTGCTGCTTTTGCTGATGGGAACCGCGATCAACGGCTTCGATGCCAAGGCTATCTACGATTGCGTTTTCATCCCGCTTTATATTGCGTTGGGACGCTCGGCCCGGTTTGTGAAGCCTTTGTGGATGCACTGCCTGCTGATCGCGGTTTGCCTGGTCGTGGCTCTGGAGGCGGTGGCGCCAACTGCCTTCACCACCCTTGCCAACCCCTCGCGCTTTCTCATCGCGACGCGCAGCTGGGTGGCCAATGCCGGCCTTAGTGCGAAAATGCAGGACGGCCTTTACGCCGGTGCCTATCGCAGCAGCGGTTCGTTCTTCGCGATATCCAGCCACCGCGTTGGCGGTCCGTTTCTAGAGCCGCTATCGCTTGGGTACTTCGGTTTCATCATGGCGACCTATTATGGTGCCGTTTACAACGGCCGCATGATCGTGCGCCTGGGCTGCATTGCGGTTTGCCTGCTGCTCGCGCTGATGTCCGACTCCCGCGCGGCCTCTGCGCTGATCGCCTTGTCGGCGGTTATTTTCCTGCTGCGCATCCGCTTGATCCCGCTTGCAGCCTTTGTCGCACCGGTGATCGTCCTTACCGTTGCTGGCCTGTATTATGCGTTCTCTCGCGGAAACGACAGCTCTGAGTTTGTGTACCGGATCGGCTTGACGTTCGATGTTATCTCTCAAACATCCGTATGGAATTTGTTGATCGGTAACGTCGTTAGCGACCGGATTGGCGATAGTGGTATTCTTTACATGATGCGGGCCATGGGGTTCCTGGGCATATTCGTGGGAGTATTTCACTATTCGGGGGTATGGACCCGGCGCCCCGGCGGCAATGCCACCCTCTCTGCCATCATGAGTTTCTACATCACCGCCATGTTGCTTTTCGGCGGCGCGGTTTTCTCGATCAAGACGGCCAGCCTGTTGGGTTTTCTGGTGGGTATCGCTAGCTGGCCCGAAGACGTGTCGCGCTATGCGCTCGCGATGATTACGCGAAAAACGCCAAAGTATCCTTCAGCCAGAAGGGCTTACACGTAAAGATGGCGCGATCTGCGTCGCACGGAAACGTACTCACATTTTCGGGGTGGTGTTGATATCCATGGGGAATAGCTTTCAAAATCCACCTGAAATTGTCGAGGTGAATCGTAAGAAGGCGATTTTCTCTGGCTTGGATACATTGCGGTTCGTGACCGCCATGTGGGTGGCGTTTTCGCACGGGGCACGCTTCCCGATCGATAGCCTCGTCCAGCCCGATACGCTGTTTCACAAGCTGCTCTACATGCTGTGCAAGACGACGTTCAACGGCACCGCGGCGGTGGCGGTATTCTTTCTGATTTCCGGCTTCCTGATCCATGGCGCCAGCCTGCGGCGCCAGCAGATCGATCCGCTGCCGTTCCTCACCCGGCGCGGCGTACGGATCTGCCTGCCGCTGGTCGTGGTGCTGGTGGCAGCGTGGCTGTTGGGGCCAGACTATCAGGAATCGCTCTCGCACGTGACCTGGTCGGTCTATGCCGAAATCATCTATTACGCGCTCTATCCGCTGGTCTTTCCGCTGATCATCCGCTTCGGCATCGGGCGGGTCTTGCTCGTGTCGCAGGTCATTTCGCTGGCCATGATCGCCACGCATCCCGGCAACATCTACCTTTGGTCGTTCGGTTGGCCGCTGACCTGGCTGTTCTGCGCGCCGCTGTGGCTGATGGGGTGCTATCTGGCTGAGCATATCGACGGCATTACCAAGGCATCGGCCGCCGTTCCGGTCTGGGCCTATCGCGTCGGCGCCGTGGCGTTCTGCTATCTGACGACGGTTTTGTCGGCCCACGCCGGTCGTATCTCGATCGGCTACACCTGGACGATCTGGGTGTTCGGCGTGTTCTGCATGTTCTGGCTGGCGGCGGAAATGGCGCGTGGCACTGGCGCGCGCCCGGTCGCCTGGCTGGAGCGCTTCGGCCTGGCAGGTTACTCGCTGTACCTCACGCACAAGTTTGTCGTGGCGCTGGTGGCGCCGCTGCTGGCCACCAACCCGATCGCCTTCTGGGTCTTGGTGAACCTTGGCATTCTTGTGGTGGGCTGGGCCTTCTACAAGGCGGTGGAGGCACCATCGCACCATCTCGCCCGCGCCTTGGGCAAGCGGCTGGAGAATAGAGGTAAGGCCGCCGCGATCAGCGCCTGAGGCGCTGACCGCCGGCGGGCGGTCTTATCCGCCGTTGGCCACGCGCTGTGTTTCCGTTGCGATGCGCCGCGCGATCGAGGTCCACGAGAAATTGTCCTCGATATGCCGCAACTGTGCGTCGAGCAGGGCCTGGCGGGTGCTGGCGTCCTTGAGGGTGGCAATCCGCGCGGCAAGGCCCGCCTCGTCGCCAGGTTCGAAGATCGCCTCGGCGCCCACCACGCCGGGAATGCCGCCGACATTGGAGCCGAGCGTCGGAGTGCCACAGAACACGGCTTCGGCGCAGACACGGCCGAACTGTTCGCGCCAGTTGGGGGTGGGCACGCTGGGCAGCACGAACAGGTCCAGTGCCGAATAGAAGATTGGCAACTGTTCCTTGTTGAGTGCCGGCAGCAGCACGCCGCCACTGGCGCGCACGGCGTCGGCCACGTCAGGATCGCTTACCGGCCCGCACAGCAGAAGGCTGGCATCGGCACTGGCGGCCGCCCGGGCAAAGTATTCCAGCCCTTTGGGCCGCCAGATCCGCCCGGCATAGCCAGCCAGCAGCTTGCCGGTAAAAGCCTGCGCCGCATCGGGAAACAGCGCGGCTAGGCGCGCGCGTGCCTCTTCCTTGGGCGTGGGGCTGAACGATTGCAGCGACACGCCATTGCCGAGCGGCGCCACGATCCGTTCTGGCCGCGCGCCGCGCGCACGCAGCACGCCGGCGACTTCGGTATTCTTGGGAAATATAATGTCAGCCCGCGCGTAGACCACGCGTTCCATCAGGTTGGCCCCGCTGAAATTGCCCTTCATGTTGATCGCGCTGCTTTCCAGCACGAACGTGCTTTGCCGCTTGAGGCAGGCTGCCAGGAATGCGGTCAGCGAATGCGGCTCTTCGTGAATATAGAGCACCTGCGGCGGATGCGCGCGGATGTAAGACAGCATCCCTGCGCTGACATAGGTCAGCCAATGGCCATGGGCCAGGCTGGGGAACAGCAGCAGCTTGAAATTCTCTTCGGTGACCGGGGCATAGGTCTTGCCCGCAAAAATCTCGGGACCGAGCACGGTCAGATCGAACAGCTTGCCCAGTTCGCGAAAGCGATCGTGATACAGCTTGTTGCCGGCTTCATGCCAAACGAGAATCATGCTTGGTTTCACGGTCGATCCCACCTTTCCAGCCCCAGCGTCCCAGCCGGCGGATGCCACGAGCCTTTCGCGCGGTTTTCCCGGCGGGCCGTCACCATCCCTTGCGCGTTCATTGCCCTGAATTTTGCTGCGTTGCAACGTATCCGGCTGGATGCGGTTTGCTTTTTTGCCTGCAACAACGAGCAGGCTATGCTGCAACGCAAAATTGAGTGGGGCTCCAGGCCTGTTCCGAATCGGCAGCAAAACAGGGATGCAGCATCTGGCTCCCCCGGCTTTTTACAACTTTGCACGGCGATATCGCGTCGATTAGCGCGCCCGGAGCAAAGCCGCTGGGCGTGATCTGCTGGACTGCACAGGCCGCTTGCCAAATTTGCAGATGCGAAATAGCAGTCAGGCAACAGGCGCGGGCAGGGGCGGTGGCTTGCGCCAGGATCGCGCAGCCGGCGAGTGGACCTTTCCCGCGTTGCATCGTTGTAACGTCATATTGATATGCCGATGCCCGTCGCCATGGGCCAGCACCGTGGCCGCGACGCAATGCCAGTGGAGTGACAAGGACCTATGACGCAGACACTTTCGGTTTCCGCCCTGATGGCCAGTTCGGGCGTTGCGTTCGGTACCAGCGGGGCGCGCGGCCTGGTTACGGCCATGACCGACAAGGTCTGCTTCACCTACACCTGCGCTTTTCTTCAGCATATGGCAGAGGTCGGCCAGTTCGCCCCTGGCGGCGCCGTGGCGATTGCCGGCGATCTGCGGCCCTCTTCCCCCCGCATCATGGCCGCCTGCGCCGCGGCGATCGTGCATATGGGCGGCGAGGTACAGGACTGCGGCTTCGTGCCGTCTCCGGCCGTGGCGCTGCATGGCTTTGCCCAGGGCATTCCTTCGCTGATGGTGACCGGCAGCCACATCCCTGACGACCGCAACGGCATCAAGTTCAACCGCGCCGATGGCGAGGTGCTCAAGCCCGACGAGGCAGCCATCCGCAGCCAGGACGTGGTCGTGCCCGATATCTTCGACGCGGATGACATGCTGCGGCAGGCGCCAGAAGGGCAAGGGGCGATCGACGCGGCGGCGCCCTACGTTGCCCGCTATGTCGATTTCTTCGGGCCCGAGGCGCTCAAGGGTCTGAAGCTCGGGATCTATCAGCATTCTGCGGTTGGCCGCGATCTGCTGGTGGCGATCGTGTCGGGGCTGGGCGGGGACGCCGTGCCTCTCGGCCGGTCGGAACGCTTCATCCCCGTCGATACCGAGGCCGTACGGCCAGAGGACCAGGAGCTTGGCCGGCAATGGGCGGCCGAACGCGGCCTCGATGCGGTTCTTTCGACCGATGGCGATTCCGATCGCCCGCTGCTGGCTGATGAAACCGGCCAGTGGATGCGCGGTGACGTGCTGGGCATCCTCTGTGCGCAGGCGCTCGGCGTTACCGGGGTCGCCACGCCGGTCAGCTCTAACTCCGCGCTGGAACTCTCGGGCCAGTTTGCGGCGATCGCGCGCACGCGGATCGGCTCGCCGTTCGTCATCGCGGCGATGAACGATCTCCTGGCGCAAGGGGCGGTTGCCTGTGGTTATGAAGCCAACGGCGGCTTCATCCTTGGTAGCCCGATCTCGGCCCATGGCCGCACGCTGGGCGCCCTGCCCACGCGCGACGCTGTCTTGCCAATGGTGGCGGTGCTGGTCGATGCGCGGGCCAAGGGCCTTGCGCTTACGGCCCTGCAAGCAACGCTGCCCGCCCGCTTTACCTTCAGCGAGCGTTTGCAGAACATTCCCACCAGCCAGAGCCAGGCGCTGATTTCCAGGCTGGAGGAAGGCAGCGATGCCGACGTGCTGGCGCGCCTGTCCGAAACGTTTGGCGACCTGGCCGGAAAGGCGAGCGCGTTCGACAAGACCGACGGCCTGCGCACCACCTTTGCCGAGGGCGACGTGATCCACCTGCGTCCCAGCGGCAATGCGCCGGAACTGCGGGTCTACACCGAAAGCGCCAGCGCCGAGTGGGCCGCCAGCCTGAGCAGCGCAGCGATGCAACTGGTGCAGAAGCTCGCCAGCCAGCAGTGACAGGGCCTGCGGGCCGGCTTTGTGCAGTTGCAGCATAAATGGATTGACTGTGGCCGCGCCAAAGCCGAATACTCGCAGCCAACGCTATCGGACCCGAGCATGGCCTGAATGCTGCCAAGAAGCGGTCGGCCATGCTTGGTATGGTTAATGCCATGCTGCGGTCGCATCTGCGGCATTTTCAAGGCCTGATGTGAGTATTGCTGGATGAAAATCGCCGTTTTTGGGCTCGGTTATGTCGGGCTGTCCAATGCTGTCCTGCTGGCACAGCACCATGACGTGGTTGCTGTCGATATTTCTGCGGAACGGGTGGCGCTGGTCAATCAGCGCAAGGCGCCGATCGTGGATGCCGAGCTGGAAGATTTCCTGGCGACGCGTCCGCTTCGCCTCACGGCCACGGTCGATGCGGCCGAGGCGCTCGATGGTGTCGACTATGTCATTGTCGCCACACCGACCAATTACGATGCTGACACCAACAAGTTCGATACCTCCTCGGTAGAGGAAGTGATCAAGATGGTGCGCGATGCCAATCCGGCCGCGGTGATCGTGATCAAGTCCACCATCCCGGTTGGCTTCGTCAACGAGGTGCGCGCCCGGCTGGGAACCGACCAGGTTATCTTCAGCCCGGAATTCCTGCGCGAAGGCCGCGCGCTGTACGACAATCTCCACCCCTCGCGTATCATCGTGGGCGAGGAATCCGAGCGCGCCCGGGTCTTTGCCGAGCTGCTGCGCGAAGGCGCGGTGAAAAAGGACGTTGAAGTACTGTTCACCGGCCCGCGCGAGGCCGAGGCGATCAAGCTGTTCGCCAACACCTATCTCGCCATGCGCGTGGCGTTCTTCAACGAACTCGACAGCTATGCCATCGCCGGCGACATGGATACGCGGCAGATCATTCGCGGCGTCGGCCTCGATCCGCGCATCGGGCTGCATTACAACAACCCCAGCTTTGGTTATGGCGGCTATTGCCTGCCCAAGGATACCAAGCAGCTGCTGGCCAACTATTTCGAAGTGCCGCAGAACCTGATCCGCGCGATCGTTGACGCCAATCGCACCCGCAAGGATTTCCTGGCCGACCAGATCATCGCGCGCGGGCCGCGCAAGGTGGGCGTGTTCCGCCTGGTGATGAAGGCTGGGTCCGACAATTTCCGCCAATCCTCGATCCAGGGGATCATGAAGCGGATCAAGGCCAAGGGCATCGAAGTGGTGATCTATGAACCGGCCCTGCCGCAGGACCAGTTCTTTGGTTCGCGCGTGGTGCGTGATCTTGCTGCGTTCAAGGCGGAATGCGACGTGATCATCGCCAACCGCATGACCGCACAGATCGAGGACGTGAAGGACAAGGTCTTCACCCGTGACCTGTTCGGTTCGGACTGAGCAGGAGCGTGGCCTGTTGCAGGGGGGAAGCATGACCACATCGAGCATGGCCGAACGGCGCGATGCCATCCTGTTTTCCCGCTATGGGCTGGCATTCGATTGCGCCACCCTGGACCAGCTGGTCGAGCGCGCGCTGCAGCAGGCCGCTACGCCGCAGCTCTATTGCACCTGCAACGTCAACCACTTGCGCCTGCTGCAAACCAACGCCCTGTTTCAGGAGGCCTATGGCAAGGCGGCGGTTGTGACCGTCGATGGCCGGCCCATCCGCATGCTGGTGCGTCTGCAGACGCGGCACGACGTGCCGGTGGTGACAGGTGCCGATCTGTTTCCCGCGCTGCTCGACAAGTTGCGCCCGGGGATCGATCGGCCGTTCTTCGTCGCCAGCGCGCCAGAAGCGGCGCAGGCCCTGGCGGCACAACTGGTGGCGCGTGGATTTGCTGCCGATGCCATCGGCCAGGATAGCCCACCCTACGGCTTTGAGCGTGACGCGGCGTATAGTGCCAACCTGGTGGCGCAGATCGCCGCGCTGGGTACCACGCATCTGTTCATGGGCGTGGGGGCGCCCAAATCGGAACTGTGGGTGGCCCGCCATTTTGCCGAACTACCCCCGGCGCACATCTTCTGCGTGGGCGCCGCGCTCGATTTCTCGTCGCAGCGCAAGTCGCGCGCGCCGCGCTGGGTGCAACGCATGAGCCTGGAATGGCTGCATCGCATGCTCAGCGAGCCGCGCCGCCTGGTGCCGCGCTATGCCGGCGACGCCCTGTTCCTTGTCGGCATCCTGGCGGGCCGGCGGCTGGCTCCGATCGTACCGCCGCGCACCTGACCCGCCGATTGCGGGCTCACGCCAATTCGGCGACAATCCCCGTCGCCGCGGCCGTATCGGCGTCGGGCTCGGTATCGGGGCGGGGCATGGCCAGGGGTTGCGTTGCCTGGCGATAGGGCACCAGCAGCATTGCAGCAGCCACGGCGGCCAGCGAGGCCAGCGCCATCGAGCGGAACGGGAAATCGTCGAGGCCGTGCGCGCCCAGGATCACCAGCACGCCGCACGCGAACACTGCCTGCGCCCGCGAGAGCAGCGTGGCCTGGTCACTGCGTTCGGCAACGATGCGCCGCCACAGCAGCCAGATCAGCAGACCCAGCAGCGCCGCCAGCACGACAAGGCCGGGCAGGCCGCCCTCGAGCGTCCATTCCAGCCAATCGTTGTGTGCGCGGCCGGCAAAGGTGTTGGTCACCACTTCCAGGCGCTCATGCGCGTTGAAGATCGGTGGGAAGCTGCCCACGCCGCTGCCAGCTGGCCAGATCGTGCCGATTGCCTCGACCGTGTCCTTCCAGATGTCGGATCGCGCGTCCTTGAGGTTGGAAAAACGAGCGAGAATGCGGTCGATCGATCGAAGGCCGCTAAGCAGCGCCAAGGCGGCAACCGCAGCGCCGCCGAGCAGCATCAGCCAGAGCCGGCCTGCCGACATGTGCTGGCGCATGACTGGCCACAGCATGGCCAGGCAACCAATCACGGCCACCGGCAAGAGCACGATGCCGGTACGCGAACCGGTCAGCAGCGCGGTGATGGCCAGGATGGCCGCAGTAAGGCCCGTGGCGCACCAGAACGCCGTGCGGTTGCGCACCTTGTCGACCCACCCGCAAGCCAGCACGCCGGCAGCGAGCAGGGCAATAGCCAGCACGTCTGCCTCGGCATTGTGGTTGGCCTGGAAGCCGACGATGACGCCGGTGTGCGAATAGGCGTAGAGCGTCCAGTTGTGGCCGCCCGCCCGCGAAATCTGCAAGGTGCCAAGCGGGATCGACAGCAGCGCGAACAGCACGATCGTGGCGCAGATCCACATCCTGCCAGCCAGATCGGTACGGCTGACGACCAAGAGGAGCACTAGCGGGATAACCGTTGCCAGCAGCGAAATGAACGTGCGGCCCGGCGCCATGCTCCACGGCATCCAGCGGTCGGCCGCGCCGATCAGGCTGAGCGCTGCCACTTCTACGTCGCGGCCAGGCAGGGCATGCCACAGCGACGGGGGCAGGGGGATCAGCTGCGCAACCGGAATGACGATGACCAGCGCCGCAATGGCCCAGGCAGACCTGGGCACGGGCCCCAGCCCGGTCTGTAGCCGGGGCCAGAGCAGTTGCAGCGCGATCGTGAGTGCCACGATCACCTGCAGCGCCGTTTCGGAGTCAGGGTTGGTGGTGCCACCCCCACCCAGGAACAGCGCAGCGACAAGCGCACCGATGATCACCAGGACGCCGGTCTGCGGCAGGCCCACATGCGTCAGGCGATAGCGCGGCGGCATCAGCGCCGGTGTCTTGCTTTCCCCGCGATGCCGCGAGCGGCGGCGGCGGCCGCGCTGGCCGGAGATGTCGGCATTGGCGGTGGTCAAGGGATTGGATGAGGAGGAGCGGCGCCGGCGCGACGATCGCCGGGAAGAATTGTCGATGCCGTCGGAAGGTGCGCTGTTCGCCAAGGTGCCACTCGTCGCTATGTCATGCCGGCGCGGTGCATGCCAGCAAATAGGCTTTTGCCAAGGCGTAACGACCTACCTCGCTGGCCGCCTCAGGTCAAAAAAAAGGACCTGCAAGCCAGAGGCCTGCAGGTCCTTTTTCTAACTGTTCGTCAGCGATCAGGAACCGGTCGAAACGGTCGGAGTCGGATTGTTATCCTTCTTGACGATTTCGTAGGTGCCAACGCCGAAAGCGGCGAGGGCAGCGAGGCCCACGACAACGCCATCAACGTCCTTGGCCTGACCGGCAACCGGAGCCGACGAGCGGGCCAGCTTCTTGGCGGTCACAGCGGCGACCGGGGCGACCGGGCGGGTGGCGGCGGCCTGTGCGGTTCCAGCTACGAGCATGCTCGCAACGGCGCCGATGGCGGCGATCTTCATGATGTTCATGGTCTCAACTCCAGAATCGGCTTACCCTGCCGTTCTAGTGTATCTACGTATTTCGGGCAAGATTTTATTTTGCAGTGCCGCAAAGTGTGCGTTTCCAGCGGCATGATGATGCAGGCAGCAAGCGCTTGCTGCCCGTGCCTGATACCAGAAAAGCACAATTGGCGTACTATTCGCCAAACTCTTTACATGCCGCCAAGGCGCAAGAAGGGCGCCGGAATCCCGCTTGGCAAGTTTGCGAACACCCACCAAAAAGCCCGCCGTAAGTGAATACGGCGGGCCTTGAAGCACCAATCGGGAGGGAAGCGATCAGACGCCCGGCGAAATCGGAACCGGGCTGTCCTTCTTCTTCACGCCGATAACCACGGCGGTGGCAACGATCGGCACGGCCACGAGCAAGCCCAGCAGAGTGTCGGCATCGTTGCTGGTGGTGGCCACGTTCTGCGCGCTGCGCTTGAGCAGCTTGGCGCGCACGGGCTGGACCGAAGCCGGCGAGGCAGCGCGGACGCTTTCCGCGTAAGCGGGCGCGGTGAGGAGGATGGAACTGGCAACCAGGGTGCCAACAATGCCGGAGAGCTTCATAAGTACCCCTATGTGAAAAATACTATGTAAAAATACCGTAATCTGGCCGCACCCGCAAGAACCTTATTTGCGCTGCAGCATTTCCCGAGCGTTGGCAAAAACGTCATGGTTTTGAATTGGTTCCAACGTTTCTGGGCATTTTGCCCCGTCCACGTGGATAATTTGACGTCAAAAAACGACGCGCAGGCGCGAATCGCCTGGCGCATGGCCTGATGACGTGTCTGCTAAAGTTACCCTGCCGCCAGGGTTTTGGTGCCCGACATGATTTTGCAACTGCGAGAACACACCCGCTTTTCTGACGCGGGTAACCAGCCGGGAAGGGGTGACCTCAACGGTGCCGATCGTCGTTGCTTTGCCTCGATACAAAGATTGGCTTTGCTGAGAAGCGAGTGTCAGGGTTCCGCTTGGCAGCTTCCTGGCAACCGCGGCGTTGTGGAATGTGTCCGCGCCGCCTAAGGTCATGGGAAGGTGATGAGGGGAAATGCGCGATGCACGGCCGAGTAGCATGGATTGATTGTGCCCGGGGGATCGGCATAATATTGGTGGTTGCCGGGCATGTGATGACTTACGTTGGCAATATCCCTGTCAGCTATGCAATATTTACCTTCCACATGCCGTTTTTCGTCTTCTTGACGTCAATGGTAATGAAAGACCAGCCTTGGCAGGAAATCGCCCGGAGCCGCGCGCATACGTTCCTTGTTCCCTACGTCACCTACCTGATACTGGTCGGTAGCCCGTATGCCCTGAAGACCTTCCACAAATCGCCTCATGAAGGCATGGAATTCGCGAAAAACCTGGTGCTGGGCGGAAACTATCTCGCCGGCGTGGTCGGCCCGTTCTGGTATCTGACCGCCGCCTACATCGCCCTGGTCATCTATATGATGTTCAAAAACGGCCTCGGGGCAGAGCGCTCCTGGAAATTCTTCGGCGCTTTCGTGGTAGTGTTCGCCATCGCGCAGGGTATTTCCAGCCTGCCTGTCGCCGGGCCTTTGCCGCTGGGCCTGCTTTCGGTGCCCGCCGTGCTGCTGTTCATCTGGATCGGGCGGATCATGCCGTGGACCAGCCAGGCCCGGTTGCTCACGATCCTGTCGCTGCTGGTCATTCTTGCCGCGGCGGCGGTTGATCAAATGACGGCGCGCCAGAACTTTGCGTTGGATCTCAAGCAGGGCCAATTGGGCTTGCCGGTCTTCGGCATCATGCTGGCAATCGCCGGCAGTCAGCTTGTTTTTGTGCTGGCCCGGGGGATCGCCCGCGTCGATGTGTTGTTGACCGGCTTTGCGACCATTGGACGGCTGACCTTGCCGATCCTTTTCCTGCACCAGGCAGTTCATTTCGCGCTGAACGCGGCGGGCTTGCAGAACCAGTTTGCTGTGACGCTGCTGTCTGTCGCGGTGCCAGTGGCCTTTGCGCTCATCGCGCAGCGGGTCGTGCCGTGGGCGTGCCCCTATCTGGGCGTTCCGCGACTTAAAGCGGCTGCTGTCTCAGCAAGCTGAGTTTTGCGGCGGCAGATGCGCAATGCGGCGCATCTGCCTGGGGTATGAGCCTCAGAACGCCCGGTCGTGGATCAACACCGTGAACGTAGCGAACATGATCTGGACATCGCGCCAGATCGTCCAGCCATCAAGGTACTCTAGATCGGCCTGCAAGCGGCCTGACAGATCGGCTTCGGTGTCAGTGGCGCCACGGAAACCGCGAACCTGGGCGAGGCCGGTCAGGCCGGGCTTGAGCGAGTGGCGCTGATTGTAGCGCGGATCGACTTCCCAGAAGCGCTTGGTGCCGGCAAGTGAGCCCAAGGCATGGGGCCGCGGGCCGACGATGCTCATGTCGCCGCGCAACACATTGAGCAACTGGGGCAGTTCATCGATGCTGGTGCGGCGGATCAGGCGGCCGATGCGGGTGATCCGATCATCGTCCTTGCTGGCGGAGCGGGCACCGGCCGAATCGAGCTGCGCCACGCGCATCGAGCGAAACTTGTAGATCCAGAATAGCCGGTTGTTGCGGCCCTGGCGCTGTTGCTTGAAGAAGATCGGGCCGCGATCTTCGAGATAGACCAGCAAGGCCACGGTCAACAGCAGCGGCGCGAGGAACATGACCGCCGACCCGGCAATGGCCAGGTCCATCGCGCGCTTGGCCGCACGGCCGCGCATGCCCAGCGGCCCGGCCGAGACTACCAGCGAGCCGGTATCGTTGACCCGGCGCGCGCCAAGCACGCCCATCGCCACCACCGTTTCATCGATCAGTTCGCCGGTGATGTTGGCACCCTTGAGCACCATTGCCCATTCCATCTGCCGCTCTGGCGGGCAGCTGACCAGCACGCGATCCATGTTGGTCATGAACATGGCCAGGCGGTCGAGCATGTGCGGGTCGTTGCGATTGGGCACCAGGCGGTGCTGGCGGGCATCGATATGCCAGGCGTGGGGAATGCGCACCGGCAGGCCGCCATCATCGAGGATGAGAACGTTCTGCGCCGTGGGGCCGCACATCTTGCGGATCAGCGGCTGCACCGCGGTACGCGCCAGGATCAACGTGATGGCGCAGGCCAGGAAACTGGCGCCGGTCGACACGCGCGAGATCTGGTCGGAAACCTTGGCGAAAAAGGCGATGAAGATCAGCATCGTGAAGGCGGCGAGCAGCGAGGCAAAGGCCCGATGCCGGCTGAAGCGCGACGAGGTGAGCGCAGAAAGCGAGTAGGCGTTGAAGGCCAGCGCGGCGATTACGTAGAACGGCACCAGCAACGCCAGTTGCCGCAGCTGCGAAGCGGGCGTCATCCCGTATTGCGCCTCGCTGGCGCCCAGCATGGCGACGATGATCATCAGCACGTCGAGCAGGATCAGCATCATGTAGCACTGCAGGCGGCGATGTTCGAGCGAAGCGGCAAGCGGTAGCTTGAGGCGCGCGGCGCTAGTCGAACGCTGCTCACTCTGCTTGGCTTGGGCCGTCTGGGCCGGGAGATCTAGCGTGGTCATTGCCGCTCTCACTGTCCTTCGATGCCGGTGCCGCAATGAAGCAGCCTTCGTTTTAGGGCGCAGGTAAGGCGAATCGTGCCCCATCCGGTCGACTTGTGGCCGCCGCTGCGCCCGAACAGGTCTTTGTTGCGCTGCAATATCTACATGCTTGCCCCATAATGGCAAGTATCTATGCTTAGCATGGTTCCGCAGCATGCACTACGGCAGCGATCGGCCGTGCCTAGCGCGCTGCAGCCCGCGCAATTTCCGCCAGGGCCTGCCAAAGTGCCAGATCGGCGTTGCGGCTATCGGCCAACAAACTGCGATGTAACGAAATAAGTCGTTGCAAAAGTCGCTCCAGGCGGCGGCCTCGCCAGCGCTTGAGCTGATTTGCCAGATCGGGCTTGTCCCGAAAGAAGACTCGCCGCGCAGCCATTTCCTGCTCCAGGAAACTATTGATATCGCTGCGACTTCCCATACGCCCCGCAAGTTGCGCCAATTGTGCGGCCCGTCGTTCGAACGCAAGCAGCAAACCGACGGGGTTAATTCCCATTTCGCGCGCGCGCGCCAGTTCAGAGCCGATTCGGCGGCTGTCGCCAGACAGCACCGCATTGACCACCGGCATCATGCCATCGTCTTCGGTTGATGCGCCGATGGCATCAAGCGCGGCGGCGTCGGCTGTGCGCGGCGATTGCGGGCTGGCATCGAGATAGAGCGCGAGCTTTTCCACCTCGCTGCGCGCCATGCGGGTATCGAGCGCGGTGGCGCGGGCGATGCGCTCGGCGAGATCTCCGGTCATGCGCAGGCCGGCCGCACCGGCCATGTCGCGCACGGCATCGACGACCGAACGCAGATCGGGCGGATGGAACATGCCGACCAGGGTATCACCGCGATCACCCAGCAACTTGGCCACGCGTGACTTGTCGGTGGCCGCGCTGGCAACGATCAGCACCGGCCAGCCGTCTACCGGGCTAGCCAGCAGGGTTTCGACGGCATCGAACACTTCATCGCCGGCGGTGCGTACATGGATCTGGCGGCGGTCACCAAACAGGGAAACCGAGCGCGCTTCGTCGGCCAGGCGTACAGGATCGCGGCGCAGTTCCGCCCCGGCCAGTTCCACCCGCTCCGCCTCGCCCAGGAGGCCGGCGATGCGAGCGGCAGCATCGGCTGCCCCGGCTTCGTCGGGGCCGCAGAAATAGAAAATCCGGCAATCCTGCGCGGCGCGGGCAGCCGCGCCGGCAAAGGTCTTTTGCGTAACCTTCACGGCGATCGGCCTATTGGCCGGGGGCAGGAGAGGGCGAAGGCGCGGGGGCGGCAGGCACGGCGACAGGCGCAGTGCCCTGGGTCTTTTCGCGCAGCCGGGTGGCGACGCGGGTGATGATCTGGTCGGCGATTTCGCGCGAGAGGTTTTCCTGCGCGGTCTGTTCGGCCGCAATCACGGAGTATTCGCTCGAGACCACGTCGAGCCCGGCGTCGGCCGATGCCGTGGCATCGAGCACGATTGCCCCGTTGCCCAGATCGACCAACTGATAGCGCGCGCGCAAGGTGCGCCGCTCGCGCGTGATGGTGTCGTCCGACAGCTGGCCCAGGCCCTGAAGCTTTTCGTCAAGGCGCACGTCGAGGCGATACTGCGGCTGCTTGCCCCCGCTGCCCAGCCGGTCGGTGAGGGCGTGGCGCACCAGCCAGCCAGACTTGCCGGCGATCGGCGCCACGTCCACCGCAGACACCGCCCGCGCCACGGCGCCCGATCCGCCGCCGGCATACATCGGCTGCAACCCGCAGCCGGCCAGCGGCAGGCAGAACAAGGCCATACAGAGCGTGATGCGGGACTTAGACAACAAGGTTCACCAATCGATCGGGCACCACGATCACCTTCTTCACAGCTGCCCCGTCGAGTGCACGCTGCACCTTGTCGGATGCCAGCGCAAGGGCTTCCAGTTCCTCGCGCGCGGTGCCCTTGGCGACGGTCAGCGTATCACGCAGCTTCCCCTTGACCTGAACAGCGACGGTCACTTCGTCGTCGACCAGCAGGGCCGGATCGACCGTCGGCCAGGCGGCGTCGGCCACCAGGCCGCTGCCGTGCGTGGCAAAGGCTTCTTCGGCCAGATGCGGCATCATCGGCGCCACGAGCAGCAGCAGCGTGCGGATCGCCTGGGTGCGGCTGGCCGAGGGCGCGGCCTTTTCGGTGGCGCCGGTCAGCTCATAGATGCGCGCAACGGCCTTGTTGAAGCCGAGTGCCTCGATATCCAGCGCGACGGCATGCACCGTCTGGTGGACCTTGCGATCGAGCGCCTTGTCCTCGCCCGTGGCGCTGGCATCGGCCTGGGCAAACAGGCGCCACAACCGCTGCACGAAGCGCGCGCAGCCCTCGATTCCGGCTTCCGACCAAGGCAGGTCACGCTCGGGCGGGCTGTCTGACAGCATGAACCAGCGGATCGCGTCGGCGCCATAGCGGGCCACGATATCGTCGGGATCCACCACGTTCTTCTTGGACTTCGACATCTTGATGACGCGGCCGATTTCCACCGGCTGGCCATCGGCCTTGAGCGTTGCTCCGTCGCCGGTGCGCTCCACCTCGCCCGGTGCGTACCAGATCGGCTGGCCATTGGCGGGATCGACGCGCGAATAGGTCTCGTGCGTGACCATGCCTTGGGTAAACAGGCTGCCGAACGGCTCGGTCACCTCGATCTTGCCAATGCGGGCCAGCGCACGGGTCCAGAACCGGGCATAGAGCAGGTGCAGAATCGCATGCTCGATGCCGCCGATATACTGTTCCACCGGCAGCCACTGCTTGATCACGTCGGGATCGAACGGGCGATCGGCTGGCTGGCTGGCAAAGCGCAGGAAATACCACGAACTGTCGACGAAGGTGTCGAGTGTGTCGGTCTCACGCCGCGCCGCGTGGCCGCACTGCGGGCAGGGCACATGCTTCCAGGTGGGATGGCGGTCGAGCGGATTGCCCGGCACCGAGAAATCCACGTCTTCGGGCAGGGTGACCGGCAGCTGCTTCTTGGGCACCGGCACCACGCCGCACACTTCGCAGTGCACGAAGGGGATCGGCGTGCCCCAATAGCGCTGGCGGCTCACACCCCAGTCGCGCAGGCGCCACACGGTCTGGCCCTGGCCCCAGCCTTCGCCCTGGGCGCGGTCGATCACGGCCTTCTTGGCCTGCGCCACGCTCATCCCGTCGAGGAACTGCGAGTTGACCAGCACGCCATCGCCCGCTTCGGCTTCGGCGCCAAACGGCTTGTCGGCGTCGGCGGGATCGGTGGCGACCACGCGCAGGATCGGCAGGCCATACTTGGTGGCGAAGTCGAAGTCGCGCTGGTCGTGTCCGGGCACGGCCATGATGGCGCCGGTGCCATAATCCATCAGCACGAAGTTGGCGATGTAGACCGGCAGCGCCGCCCCGGTGAGCGGATGGCGCGCGGTAATGCCAGTGTCAAAGCCAAGCTTTTCCGCCGTTTCCAGCTCGGCCGCAGTGGTGCCGCCCTGCTTGCACAGGGCGATGAAATCCTGCGCGGCGGGATTGCCGGCGGCCACGCCCTGCGCCACCGGGTGATCGGCGGCCACGGCGACGAAGCTGGCGCCAAAGATCGTGTCGGGGCGGGTGGTATAGACCTCCAGGCTGTCCCCGTTCGACAGGTCGAACGCGAATTGCAGGCCCTGGCTCTTGCCGATCCAGTTTTCCTGCATCAGCCGCACCTTTTCCGGCCACTTGTCGAGGCTGGACAGCCCTTCGAGCAGTTCGTCGGCGAAGTCCGTAATCTTCAGGAACCACTGGTTCAGCTTGCGCTTTTCGACCAGTGCGCCGCTGCGCCAGCCGCGCCCGTCGATCACCTGCTCGTTGGCGAGCACGGTGTGGTCGATCGGGTCCCAGTTGACCGCCGATTCCTTGCGATAGACCAGGCCTGCCGCATAGAGATCGAGGAACAGGGCCTGTTCATGCCCGTAATATTCCGGCTCGCACGTGGCGATTTCGCGGCTCCAGTCGAGCGCGAAGCCCAGGCGCTTCAATTGCGCCTTCATGTTGGCGATGTTTTCGCGCGTCCAGCCGCCCGGATGCACGCCCTTTTCCATGGCGGCGTTTTCCGCCGGCATGCCGAAGGCGTCCCAGCCCATGGGATGCAAAACTTCGTGCCCGATCATGCGCTTGTAGCGCGCCAGCACGTCACCCATGGTATAGTTGCGCACGTGGCCGATGTGGATGCGCCCCGACGGATAGGGGAACATCTCGAGCACATAGCTGCGCGGCTTCGCGCTCGTATCGTCGGCGCGGAAGGACTGGGCATCGTCCCACGCCTTCTGCCAACGCAGATCGGCGGTTGCGGAATCGAAACGGGTGGGTTCTGAAGACGGGGCGGAAGTCATGGCGCGCTCTTTAGGAAGCGGCACGCCTTATCGCAAGCGCGTGCCGCTGCCGGGCGTGCCACCGTTTCGGTCGATAAGGGTAGGGTCGGTCAGTTGATGCCCGAAGGCAGCGCCTGGCGGCGCAGGTCGCGCGCCTTGGTCAGGATGACGTCTTCCAGCTTCTGGACGGTGGCGGCCTGGACCGGCGCATCGACCCACACACCGTTCTGGGAGACCTGGCGGCTCGCCGCGACGCGCAGGGCGTCGGCGCGCAGATCCTGGTCGAGGATCGACACGGTTACCTTGATGCGTTCGCCCGGGTTGCGCGGGCTGGTGTACCAGTCGGTGACAATCACGCCGCCGTTGCTGTCGGTCTGCAGCAGCGGCATGAACGACAGCGAATCGAGGGTGGCGCGCCACAGGTAGGCATTCACGCCGATCGTGGTCACTTTGCTGGACGCCATATCGGTGCGCATGCGCTCGAGCTTGCCGAGCTTCTTGTGGCCATGGCTTGCGCAGCCGGCAATCGCCACGGCCAGGATGCCGACGGCAAGCGCGCGGCCGATCGTCCGGCTGGCGCCACGGATCTGGCCGGCGGCATCAGCCGGTGCAGTGGCAGGGGCCGCGGTGGTGTTGTGGCGGGCGATGGCGCTGATCGTCACGTCAATCCTGTCCTGTCTGGCGCAGCGGCGGTCATCCCCGCGGCGATGATAAAACCGTGCTGGCGCACGGCAGAGAAAAATTTTCCGTGGCCTCGCACGGTTGCTTTGGCCACGCCTCTATCACCCTGGTACGCTGCCCGGCAAGCCGCGTTGCCAGGACACGCGCATTGTTTCATCTGAGCTGGCAAATCCCCGGCGTACAAGGGCGTGGAGCACTGACGGTTGAAGCGGTTGCGGCGGTGAACGCGTGGTGAATGACCGGGCAACCAAAACCGATTGCAGCAAGGGTGGGTGGATGCACTTTGGCCCGCAATCCGGGGTGTTTGGGCAGGTGGTCCGGCATTGGTGTCACTACTTGGCCACAGCGCGGGAAATCCTTGGCGGTTCCGACGTTTCCAATCTGGAAATCACCGGGGCGAAGGAGTACATCGAAGTGGAGTGTCATGCCTTCGTCATGTTAGCGTCGTTTTACCGGCCACATCGATCGCATGATGCATAATGTGATTCGCAACGACCAAAGACAGGAAGCAGGCAGGAACATGAGCGGCAGGGGCAGCAAAAAAGCGAACGCGCAGGGCTTGCGCCGTTCCATGCTGCCGCGCGCGCTGCGGGCGCCGTTGCTCGCCGCCACCTGCATTGCCGCTGGCCTGGTCATCGCCCCCACGGTCAGCAGTGCCGTCACCGGCTCGTTCAAGCCGCTTGCCCAGGTCAGCCTGGCGGCGCGCGGCGGCATCGGTTCGTTCACCCCGGCTTCGGGCGATCCCAAGCTGGCTGCCGCGATCACCGTGCGTGGCCTTGGCAACAGCCATATGTTCCGCTTCACTCCGGCCGGCGCAGATTCGCGTGCGGACCGCGCCATCACCGTGGCTGTGCGGGTCAACCCGGAAGTTGCCCGGGCGATCTCGGTGCGTGGCGTGCTCGGCAACATCGGCGGCGCTGCCGGCAACGGCACCCCGTTGCGCATCGTGCCCAATGCCTTCAACCTGGGCATGGCGCGCGGCTATCAGAGCTTTGCCGTGACCAGCGGTCTTGGCACCGGCGACGGCTTCGACCGTGATACGCAGCGCCTCGACATGCCCGATCTCAATCACTTTGCCGTGGCCACGCCGTCGGCCGCTGCCACCACGGGCAGCACTGGCCGTCTCGCGCCGCGCATCGCGCTGGATGAGAAGGAGCGCGCTGGTCGCGCCCCGCGCACGCTGGAAACCCAGGGCGATTACCAGGTCGATTTCGGCGGCAGCTATCGCCTGACGCGCAATCTCGATGTGACTGCGGGTGTTCGCTATTCGTCGGACCGCGATCGCCTGCATCCGCTGACCGATGCACGCCAGGACAGCCAGGCGGTTTACCTCGGAACGCAGTTCCGCTTCTGATCGTCGCATTGCCCCCGCGATCTTCTCCATTTTGGTGGAACAACAGGCTCGCTTCGGCGGGCCTTTTTGTTGCAAGCTGCGCCAGCACCATCCTGCGCGTGGCCGCGGTCCGCATGGGGCGAGCAGGCGCATTTGCTGCGTTTTCCGGCCGCAGCATCACTGCCTCAATCCTGCGCCATTGCTTATCGATATTCGTCGAAGAAATTTATCGGTTTGGACGCAAGCCGGCTTGTCGCGCGGGTGTCATCACCCTAGCCTAGCCGCTCTCCAAGCTGGTGAAGTACGGGAGTACAAGAATGACGCGAGTGGCCATCGTAACGGGCGGAACCCGGGGTATCGGCGAAGCGATCTGCCTTGCCTTGCAGGAACAGGGACGAACCGTCGTTGCGAACTATGCGGGCAACGAGGAAAAGGCCAAGGCCTTTACCGAACGAACCGGAATCAAGGCCTACCGTTGGGACGTGGGCGATCACGAAGCGACGCTGGAAGGCTGCGCCCGCGTGGCGGCCGAAGTGGGCGCGATCGATATCGTGGTCAACAACGCCGGCATCACCCGCGATGGCGTGCTGCACAAGATGAGCTTCGATGACTGGAACGAGGTCATGCGCATCAACCTGGGCGGTTGCTTCAACATGGCGAAGGCCACGTTCCAGGGCATGCGTGATCGCGGTTGGGGCCGCATCGTCAACATCGGCTCGATCAACGGCCAAGCCGGCCAGTATGGCCAGGTCAACTATGCCGCAGCCAAATCCGGCATTCATGGCTTTACCAAGGCCCTGGCCCAGGAAGGCGCTAAGTATGGCGTGACGGTCAATGCCATCGCGCCGGGCTATATCGATACCGACATGGTCGCGGCGGTGCCGCCCGCCGTGCTGGAAAAGATCGTTGCCCGCATTCCCACCGGCCGCCTCGGCCAGGCCAGCGAAATCGCGCGTGGCGTTGCCTTCCTGACTTCGGAAGAGGGCGGCTTCGTTACCGGATCGACGATGTCGATCAATGGTGGCCAGCACATGTACTGATGTTTGACGGGCGGCACCGCGCGTGCCGCCCGTCGCCTGCGGCATGACCAGTCCCTATCATCCTCCGGTCAAGCGCTCGGTCGAAATTGCCGGGCACAAGACCTCGATCAGCCTGGAACCGCTGTTCTGGGATTGGCTGCGCCGCGCGGCAGAGGCTGAAGGCCTGCCGCTCAATGCGCTGGTCGCGCGAATCGATGCCGAACGCATTGCCAGCCCGACGCCGCCCGGCCTCGCCGGGGCGATTCGCCTGTGGCTGGCGGCGCAAGCCGTGGCAGCTGCGCGCAGCGATTGAGCGCGCGCAGCTCCACCACGTTTCCGGTCAATCGGCCGAATTCTCGCCGCGAATCTCGGTCAGCTTGCGTTCCCAGGCAATGGCGTGGGCAATGATCGTATCGAGATCGGCATAGCGCGGCACCCAGGGCAGCGTCGCCTTGATGCGGCTGTTGTCGGAAATCAGCGAGTCGGGATCGCCGGCGCGGCGGCCTTGCAGCACGCGCGTGATCTTCATGTTGGTCACTCGGTCCACCGCGTCGAGCACTTCCAGCACCGAGAAGCCCCGGCCATAGCCGCAGTTCATGGTAAGCGAGCGGGCCGGATCGGCGATCAACGCATCGAGCGCCAGGACGTGCGCATTGGCAAGGTCGGAGACGTGGATGTAATCGCGCACGCCGGTGCCGTCGGGCGTGGCGAAGTCGGTGCCGAACACGCCAACGCTCTCACGCTTGCCCAGGGCCGCCTCCACCGCCACCTTGATGAGATGCGTGGCCCCGGCCGTCGACTGGCCGGTGCGCGCCTGCGGATCGGCGCCGGCAACGTTGAAATAGCGCAGCACGCAGAAGTTGAGCGGATGCGCGCGCGCCGTGTCGGCCAGCATGATCTCGCTCATCAGCTTGGACATGCCATAGGGATTGATCGGCTGCTTGGCGCTGTCCTCGGTCACCGGCGACACTTCGGGCACGCCATAGGTGGCGGCGGTGGAGGAGAAGATGAAATGCTTCACGCCGCCGGTCACCGCCGCCTCGATCAGGCTGCGGGTCTTGGCCGTGTTGTTGTGGTAGTACTTGAGCGGATCGCTCACGGATTCCGGCACGATGATCGAGCCGGCGAAGTGCATGATCGCGCCGATATTCTGTTCGGCGATGATGCGGGCCAGCAGGTCCTGGTCGGCAATGTCACCCTGGTAGAACGCCACGCCATCGGGAATGGCAAAGCGAAATCCGGTTACCAGATTGTCGATCACCGTAACCGGCCAGCCGGCATCCTTGAGGGCCAGCACGGCGTGGCTGCCGATATAGCCTGCGCCGCCGGTAACAAGGACTGGAACTTTCGACATGATGCGAACCTTTTCTGGCGCTGGAGCCCCGCTGCCGAGGCCATGAAAGAGGAAGATGCAAAAGTTGTGGGCGTGCGGCCGCCCTAATCGATCCGGGCGCCGCCTTTCCACAGCGCCAGCACGCGCCCTTCGACCGGGCGGCGGTCGAACGGGGTGTTGCCAGCGCTTGCGGCCATCTTGTCGGAATTGACCACCCAGGGCCGGGTGGGATGGATCACGGCCAGATCGGCTTCTGCGCCCACCGCCAGGCGCCCGGCGTTGACGCCGAGCAGCGCGGCGGGATTGCCGGCCAGCAGGGCAAAGGCGCGGGCCATGTCGATCACGCCGTCGCGCACCAGGGTCAGCGTGAGCGGCAGCAGGGTTTCTGCGCCTGCCATCCCCGGCTCGGCATCGGCAAAGGGCAGGCGCTTGTCTTCTGGCCCGCGCGGGTCGTGGCCCGAGGCGATCACGTCGATCGTGCCATCGCCGATGGCCGCGATCACGGCCTTGCGATCGGCATCGGCACGCAGCGGTGGGGAAAAGCGGCAAAACGTGCGGAAATCGACCAGTTCGAGGTCCGACAGCATGAAGTGGGCCGGGGTAACGCCTGCCGTCACCTGCACGCCGCGCAGCTTGGCGGCGCGCACCAGATCGAGCGCCTTGGCGGTGGTCACCTGGCGGATGTGCAGGCGCGCGTCGGTCATTTCGGCCAGCGCGATATCACGCGCCACAGCCAGGCTTTCCGCCTCGGCCGGGGCAGAGGGCAGGCCCAGCCGCGTCGCCACTTCGCCGGCGGTGGCGACGGCATGGCCGGTGATGCCATCGTCCTCGGCATGGGTCACCACGACAAGGTCGAGCATCGCGCAGTAGGACAGGAGCCGCAGCATCACGCCCGAATCGGCGATCCAGCGGCGACCGGTGCTGACCGCGCGCGCCCCGGCATCACGCATCAGCGCCAGTTCGGCAAGTTCGGCACCTTCAAGCCCGCGCGTGGCAGCGGCGAGGGGGTGGACCCAGAAATCGGGCTTGCCCGATTGCGCGGCAAACCGCACCCGCGCCGGGTGATCAAGCGGCGGGCCCTGATCCGGCATCAGCGCGGCGCGGGTAATTCCGCCAAAATGAAACGCCGGCTTGTCGATCGCGAACACGCCCAGATCGACCAGGCCCGGCGCAACCAGCGCGCCGCGCGCATCGAACACGGCATCGCCATCCTGGGCCACGGCCTCGGCACCGAGCGCCACGATGCGCCCGCCCTGGCAGCGCAGATCGGCGGCCATCGGCTCTCCGGTGGGCAGGACCAGGCGCCCATTGGTGATGACAAGGGGTTGCGGCGTCATGCGTTTTCTCCGCCCAGCGGTTCCCAGCCGGGCAATTGCCGGGCGCGCCGGGTGAGCACTTCCAGGCAGGCCATGCGGATCGCCACGCCGCTTTCCACCTGGCGGGTGATCAGGCTGCGTTCGACATGATCGGCCACCTGGCTGTCGATTTCGATTCCGCGGTTCATCGGCCCGGGATGCATGACCAGCGCGCCCGCCTCGGCCTGGGCCAGGCGATCGAGCGACAGGCCATAGAGGTGGCGATATTCACGCGGGGAGGGGATGAACTGGCCCTGCATGCGCTCCATCTGCAGGCGCAGCATCATCACCACTTGCGCGCCTTTGAGCGCGGCGTCGAAATCGTGGAATACCTTGACGCCCATCACCTCGATTTCCGCCGGCATCAGCGCGGGCGGGGCGCAAACGCTCACCTCGCAGCCCAGCGCGGTCAGCGACAGGATGTTGGACCGCGCCACCCGGCTGTGCAGGATATCGCCGCAGATCGTCACGCGCAGACCGTTGAGATCGCTGCCTTTGGGCAGGCCCAGCGCATGGCGGATGGTCAGCGCATCGAGCAGCGCCTGGGTGGGGTGTTCGTGCTGGCCATCACCGGCGTTGAGCACCGGGCAATCGACCTTTTCGGCGATCAGCCGCACCGCGCCCGAGCTGGCATGTCGGATGACGATGGCGTCTGCCCGCATCGCGTTGAGCGTCATCGCCGTGTCGATCAGCGTTTCGCCCTTCTTCACGCTGGACGTGGCCGCGTGCATGTTGACCACGTCGGCGCCCAGCCGCTTGCCGGCGATTTCGAACGACAGCAGTGTGCGCGTGCTGTTTTCGAAAAAGGCGTTGATGATGGTCAGGCCCGAAAGCAGGTCGGCCCGCTTTTGCGACTGCCGGTTGAGTTCCACCCACTGCTCCGCCTCGTCCAGCAGGTAGAGGATCTCGTGCCGGGCAAGCTGGCCGATTCCGGTCAGATCGCGGTGGAGAAAGGCAAGGCCGCCCGCAGGATAGCTGCGCGCCGGGCTGGCTGACGAGGGGGATTGGCTCGATGGGTGCATCGAAGACCACGCCCTAGACCTGCGCGGCCTTCCCGACAAGTGTTTCGACTGGCGCGGGCCGCGCCGGCTGGCTAGATATCCCCCATGAAATTTGCCCGCTCGGTCTGGAAAGTCCTCGTCGCGATCAAGGATGGCCTTGTCCTCCTGTTCCTCCTGCTGTTCTTCTGGGCGCTCTATGCCGCGCTGACGCTGCGGCCCACGCCCGGCCAGGTCCGCGATGGCGCCCTGACCATCACGCTGGACGGCAGCGTGGTGGAAGAACGCAGCGCGCTGGCACCGGCGCAGCTGCTGCTGTCGGGAGAGGCGCCCGCCCACGAATTCCAGGCTCGCGACGTGGCCCGCGCAATCGAGACGGCGGCCGATGACAGCCGCATCAAGGCCGTGGTGATCGATCTGGAGCAGTTCACCGGCGGCCGTCAGGTGCACATGAGCCGAATCGGCGCGGCGATGGACAAGGTGCGCGCCGCGCATAAGCCGGTGCTGGTGCGCGCGCTGCTCTATACCGACGATGCGGTGCAGCTGGCGGCCCACGCCAGCGAGGCATGGGTCGATCCGATCGGCGGCGCGGTGGTCACCGGGCCAGGCGGTTCTCAGCTCTATTACAAGGCCTTGATGGACCGCTTCAAGGTCAAGGCGCACATCTTCAAGGTGGGCACCTACAAGTCTGCGGTGGAACCCTATGCCCGCAGCGATGCCTCACCCGAGGCCAAGGAGAACCTCTCCGCGATCTATGGCGCGCTGTGGTCGGCCTGGAAGGCGGAAGTGACCAAGGCGCGGCCCAAGGCCAATATCGACTTGGTCACGCGTGATCCGGCGCAATGGCTGGCGCAGAGCGGTGGCGACATGGCGCAGGCGGCGGTCAAGGCCGGGCTGGTCGACAAGGTGGGTGACAAGATCGCCTTCGGCAAGCGCGTGGGCGACCTGGTCGGCCATGATCCGGCGGCGGGCGAGGGCGGCTACAAGGGCTCTACCCTGGCGCAATATCTCGCCGACAAGCCCGCCCCGACGACTGGCAAGGCGATTGCCGTGGTCACCGTGGCCGGCACGATCGTCGATGGCGATGCCGGGCCGGGCTCGGCTGGCGGCACGCGCATTGCCAACCTGATCGACCAGGCCGTGGCCAGCGGCAACTACGCCGCGCTGGTGGTGCGGGTGGATTCGCCCGGCGGCTCGGTCACGGCAGCAGAGCGCATCCGTGCGGCGATTGCCCGGGCCCGCGCCAAGGGGCTGCCGGTCGCGGTCTCGATGGCCAACCTTGCGGCAAGCGGGGGCTATTGGGTCTCCACCCCGGCGCAGCGGGTGTTTGCCGAACCGGCGACGATCACCGGCTCGATCGGCGTATTTGCCGTTATCCCGAGCTTTGAGGACACGCTGGCGAGCTATGGCGTCACCGCGGACGGTGTGCGCACCACGCCGCTCTCGGGCCAGCCCGATGTGGTTGGCGGCCTCAGCCCGCAGTTCGAGGCGCTCTCGCAAGCGTCGGTTGAAAGCTATTATGCGCGGTTCCTGCGCCTGGTGGCCGATGCCCGGCACAAGAGCCCGCAGGATATCGACAAGATCGCGCAGGGCCGGGTGTGGGATGGCGGCACCGCGCGCCAGATCGGCCTGGTGGATCAGTTCGGTGAACTGGAAGATGCCGTGGCCTGGGCTGCCAAGGCCGCCAAGGCGGAAAGCTGGCATGCCGAATTTTTGGGCAGCAATCCCGGCGGCTGGCAGGGCTTCCTGTCGGGCCTGATGGGCGATGATGGCAGCACCGATAGCCGCGCGGCGGGCGATGTTACCGGTCTGCTTGCCCAGCGGCAGCAGGCACTGGGTTGGCGCGTGCTGGCCGATCTGGGCCGGCTCAACAGCACCGCAGGTGCGCAGGTCTATTGCCTGGAATGCGGCGGGACTGCGGCCGTGGCGCCGCCGCCCGCGGCCCAGGGCCTGATGGAGCAGGCGTCATGGCTGGCCTTGCTGGGCAAGCTGCTCTGACGCCTGCGTTGGAACCGATCAGTCCTGCGCCGGGAATTCGTCGGGGCTGATCGGATCGATCCGGTCTGGCGTTACCGGCGGGGTTTCGCTGGGCGGCGGTTCGGGGGTTTCCTGCGGGGTGATCGCCGGCGGAACGTCGGGCGGCGATTGCGGGTCGATGCGATCGGGCGGGGGTGTGCTGGCCATGGCAGATGCTCCTTGCGACCGGTCTGTTTTGCCGGACCTTTGCCACGCGAAAATCGCGCGGGCATGAACGGGCAACCGCGCGCCAGGGTGCTTGTTCCCCGCGTGGGCGCGCTTGTTCCAGGGGGAAAGCGCGCCGGGCTTGTGCTTTTCACCCGGCTGCGATAGGGGCACCGCTCGCTTTTTGCCGGATGCGGGCGTGGCGGAACTGGTAGACGCGCTGGATTTAGGTTCCAGTATCGCAAGATGTGGGGGTTCGAGTCCCTTCGCCCGCACCAGGGTTCACCCCCCGGCTTTGCACGGATTTTGAGGCGCCTGTCACGGCGTCAGTCGAGAAAGTTGGATCAGGATGCAGATCGTCGAAACCAGCAACGAGGGCCTGAAGCGCGCCTACGCCGTGACCATTCCGGCGGCGGACATTGCCGCGCGCGTGGAAGGTGAAATCAAGAAGATTGCCCCCCAGGTGCGCATGCCGGGCTTCCGCCCGGGCAAGGTGCCGGCCAACCTGGTCAAGAAGATGCACGGCCCGGCCCTGCACCAGGAAGCCCTGCAGACCACGATTCGCGAAGCGATGGACAAGCTGGTGGCCGACCACCAGCTGCGTCCCGCGATGCAGCCGGACGTGTCGCTGGGCGAAGGCTATGAAGAAGGCCAGGACGCAAAGCTGACCGTCAGCCTCGAAGTGCTGCCCAAGGTCGAAGCGCCCGCGCTCGATGGGCTCAAGCTCGACAAGCTGGTCGTGCCCGTGACCGAAGACCAGGTGGACGAAGCGGTGAACCGCATCGCCGCCGGCCAGAAGAAGTTCAGCGACGCTGCCGAAGGCGCGGAAGCCAAGGACGGCGACCAGCTGATCATCGACTTCCTCGGCAAGCTGGACGGCGAACCCTTCGAAGGTGGCGCGGCTGAAGACCAGGCGCTGGAAATCGGCGCTGGCCGCTTCATCCCCGGTTTCGAGGAACAGCTCGTTGGCGCCAAGGCCGGCGACGAAAAGGTCATTACCGTGACCTTCCCCGAGGACTATCCCGCCGCCAACCTGGCCGGCAAGGAAACCACCTTTGACATCACGGTCAAGGCGGTGAAGAATCCGGGTGAATTCGTTGCTGACGACGATTTCGCCAAGGCGCTGGGCCTGGAAAGCCTGGAACAGCTGCGTGGCCTGCTCAAGGGCCAGCTGGAGCAGGAAACTGCCGGCCTGACCCGCACCCAGATGAAGCGCGCCCTGCTCGACCAGCTGGCTGCCGGCCATGACTTCGACGTGCCGCCCTCGATGGTGGAAGCCGAATTCGAGCAGATCTGGCAGCAGCTGACCCAGGAAGCGCAGAACGAGGAAAACCCCGAGGAAGCGCTCAAGGAAATCGAAGCCGAGAAGGACGATTACCGCAAGATCGCCGAGCGTCGCGTGCGTCTGGGCCTGCTCCTGTCGGAAATCGGCCAGGCCAACGGTGTGGTCGTCACTGCGCAGGAAATGGAAATGCTGATCCGCCAGGCGGCCCAGCAGTACCGCGAACAGGATCGTCAGCGCTTCATCGACTATGTGCGCTCCGAGCCCCTGGCCGCTGCCCAGCTGCGCGCCCCGCTCTATGAAGACAAGGTCGTCGACTTCCTGTTCGACAAGGCCGAAGTCAGCGAGCGCGAAGTGACCCGCGAAGAGCTCCAGGCCGCGATTGAAGCCGAGGAAGGCGCCGCTGCCGCTCCGGCCGAAGCCAAGCCCGCCAAGAAGAAGGCGGCCAAGAAGGCCGAAGCCGAAACCGAAGCGGCTGGCGAAGCCGAAGAGGCCAAGCCCGCCAAGAAGGCTCCGGCCAAGAAGAAGGCTGCGGCCGACGCCGAGGCGGAACCCGCCGCTGAAGGCGAAGCCAAGCCCGCCAAGAAGAAGGCCGCCAAGAAGGCGACCGCCGAAGGCGAAGACGCCTGATCCAGCGCCACACGGCCTGATCAAGAAACAAAAATGGGGCGCTGCCGGCAACGGTGGCGCCCCGTTTGCTTTTAGGTGTTTGCCCTCAGGCATCATGCGGATTGGCGCGGTGATTCCTGGCATGAGAGAATCGGTCACATCGGAACCCGGGGGGATCTGCCGATGCATACCGTGCGCAATCGCAAGGGCGCTCGATCCGGCCAGCGTGTGCCGGCCAAGGCGCCAGTTTCATCTGCCGTTCCGCCAACTGCCGGTCCGCCAGCAGTCAGTCCGCCTGCCGCCAAGGCCGCCAGCAAGCGGGCCAAGGCCGATTTTACCCGGCCATTCCTGCTGGCCCAGGCTGCCACGCCGGCCTTTCCGTCCGATCTCATCCTGCCGCCCCGTCGTGGCGCGATCATCACCACGGCGGCCTGGCCGGCGGGGATGATTCCGCCCGCACTGCCCGCCACGCCGCCGCTGCGCGCGCCGTTCATCGCGCCGCGCGGGCCGGCCACCATACCGCAAGGGCAGCCCGATCGTGATCGGCCAGGTCACGATTCGCGTCGCCAAGAGCCGCCGCGCAAGGCGCCGCATCGCGATCTGCCGCCCCGCCCGGGCACCCGCACCGCGCGCAAGGCGCAGCGTCGCGCGATGATCACCGCCGAACACGCGCGCCGCTCCGCGGCTGCCACACCGGAAGTCGCGGCCGCTTGTGCGCCGCCGGCCGAGATGCCTGCCGCGCAGCCACTGCTGCAGCCTTCGCCGCCTGGTGTGCACTGGGTAGCGCCCGATGATCGCAGCCCCCTGCCGCGCCATCGCGCGCCGGCCGTGCCGCGCCCGGGCCTGCTCGATGCCATGGCCGCCAGCCTGGGCGACGCGGGCCGCTTCCTGGCAAGGTTGCTGCCGGGAAGCAGGCGCAGCCGCGAGTTGCGCGAGCGGGTGGCCCGAACCGAGGCCCGCCTGCGGGCGATGGAAGCACAACTGGCTGCACTCGAAGCCCTGCGGGCGCGGGTGCAGGTCTGACCACGCGGCGAAAGCCGCCCGAATCTGGCCCACTATCCACGCATTCCCGCGCATTCGCGGTTAATGCCCTTGAACATCCTTTGCTGGCACGCGACATAGGCCATCGCAACCAGATGAGGATTCCCATGCTCGACGTGTTCGGCAGCAGCTCTGCCCAAGGAAAGTTCCACGCTGATCCGGTGACTGGCGCGCTCGTCCCGGTCGTCGTCGAGCAGACCAGCCGTGGCGAACGCAGCTTCGACATTTTCAGCCGCCTGCTGCGCGAACGCATCGTGTTCGTGACTGGCCAGGTGGAAGACCACATGGCGTCACTGATCGTGGCCCAGCTCCTGTTCCTCGAGTCGGAAAACCCCTCGAAGGACATTTCGATGTACATCAACTCGCCCGGTGGCGTGGTGACGGCGGGCATGGCGATCCATGATACCATGCAGTACATCCGCCCGCGCGTGTCGACCGTGTGCATCGGCCAGGCCTGCTCGATGGGCAGCTTCCTGCTCGCCGCGGGCGAACCGGGCATGCGCATCGCGCTGCCGCATGCGCGAATCATGATCCACCAGCCTTCGGGCGGAGCGCAGGGCATGGCTTCGGATATCGAGATCCAGGCCCGCGAAATCCTGCGTATCAAGAAGCGCATGAACGACCTCTATGTGAAGTACACCGGCAAGAGCCTGGAAGAGGTCGAGAAGGCGATGGACCGCGATACCTTCCTCGAAGCGGACGAGGCTCTGGCCTTCGGTCTGGTCGACAAGGTGTTCGAATCGCGTCCCCAATCTGAACAGGTCGGCGTCGAAAGCGGCACCGGCGGGGCGCCTTCGGCCTGATTTTCTCTTCTGTCCCGGCTCCTTAAGCGTTGCGAAAGGAGCCGCGTGGCAGATACCATCACCTCGTTTCGTGTCCGGTTGATTAATACCCTTGGGGTAGTAGGATAGCCGGGCCCGCCCCTCGTGGAGGGGCGCCTGGGATTGAAGAATGACAAAGCTTTCCGGATCGGACTCTAAAAGCACGCTCTACTGCAGCTTCTGCGGCAAATCGCAGCATGAGGTGCGCAAGCTCATTGCCGGGCCGACGGTCTTTATCTGCGATGAGTGTGTCGAGTTGTGCAACGACATCATCCGGGAAGAGACCAAGCAGGGCATCGCCGGCAAGAAGGACGGTGGCGTTCCCACGCCGCGCGACATCTTCGAGACGCTCAATGATTATGTGATCGGCCAGGACCGCGCCAAGCGCGTGCTCTCGGTGGCGGTGCACAATCACTACAAGCGCCTGAAGCACAGCGGCAAGGGTGGCGACATCGAGCTGTCGAAGTCCAACATTCTGCTCGTTGGCCCCACCGGCTCGGGCAAGACGCTGCTGGCCCAGACGCTCGCCAAGACGTTCGACGTGCCGTTCACCATGGCCGACGCTACCACGCTGACCGAAGCGGGCTACGTGGGCGAGGACGTGGAGAACATCATCCTCAAGCTGCTGCAGGCCAGCGACTACAACGTCGAGAAGGCCCAGCACGGCATCGTCTACATCGACGAGATCGACAAGATCAGCCGCAAGGCCGAGAACCCGTCGATCACGCGCGACGTGTCGGGCGAAGGCGTGCAGCAGGCGCTGCTCAAGCTGATGGAAGGCACCACGGCTTCGGTGCCGCCGCAGGGTGGGCGCAAGCATCCGCAGCAGGAATTCCTGCAGGTGGACACGACCAATATCCTGTTTATCTGCGGCGGCGCCTTTGCCGGCCTGGAAAAGATCATCGCCGATCGCCTGCAGAAGCGTTCGATCGGTTTCGGCGCCCATGTCGCCGATCCCGACAAGCGCCGCGTGGGCGAACTGCTGCAGAAGGCAGAGCCGGAAGATCTTCAGAAGTTCGGCCTCATCCCCGAATTCATCGGCCGTCTGCCGGTCATCGCCACGCTCAACGATCTTGATGTGGCGGCCCTGGTGCAGATCCTGCGCGAACCCAAGAACGCGCTGGTCAAGCAATATGCCAAGCTGTTCGAGCTGGAAGACGTTACGCTGACCTTCACCGACGAGGCACTGGAAGCGATCGCCAAGAAGGCCATCGAACGCAAGACCGGCGCGCGTGGCCTGCGCTCGATCGTCGAAGGCCTGCTGCTCGACACCATGTTCGATCTGCCCACGCTCGACGGCGTGACCGAAGTGGTGGTGGACAAGGACGTGGTCGATGGCCGCAAGGAGCCGGTCCAGGTCCTCAAGGGCAAGGAACAGGCGGCCTGAGGCTTTCCGTCTCGGAGCTATGAAAAACCCCCGCTGGCGACAGCGGGGGTTTTTGTTTGGGGCAAGCTCAGCAGGCTTGTTGCGCTTGCGCCCGAGCACGCGAGGAAAGGGGAGCCAAACCCAAAACACCTCGCCCGTTCGCCCTGAGCTTGTCGAAGGGCGCCAGCACGACGCGCCCTGTCAGAGGGCTTCGACAAGCTCAGCCCGAACGGACTTCAATCACTGCTGTCTGGGCTTTAGCCCTCGATACCCAGTTCGGTCAGCAGGAACGCGAATTCCTCGGCCGCTTCCTTGAGGCTTTCAAAGCGGCCGGATTTGCCGCCGTGGCCCGCGCCCATGTTGGTCTTGAAGATCAGCGGATTGCTGTCGGTTTTCAATTCGCGCAGGCGCGCGACCCACTTGGCCGGCTCCCAATAGGTCACGCGCGGATCGTTAAGGCCGGCGGTGACCATCAGTGGCGGATAGGCCTGCGGCTTGACCTGGTCATAGGGCGAATAGGACCGGATCAGGTGAAACGCGGCCGCATCGTCGATCGGGTTGCCCCATTCCGGCCATTCGCCCGGCGTGAGCGGCAGGCTTTCGTCGAGCATCGTGGCGAGCACGTCGACAAACGGCACATCGGCCACGACCGCGCCAAACAGGTCGGGCGCCTGGTTGATCACTGCGCCCATCAGCTCGCCGCCGGCCGAACCGCCCGAGGCGGAAATCCGCCCCGCCGTGGTAAAGCCATGGTCGATCAGGCCACGGGCCACGTCGATGAAATCGTTGAACGTGTTGGTGCGCGCGTCCAGCTTGCCGGCCTTGTACCAGCCCCGGCCCAGATCATCGCCGCCGCGAATGTGGGCAATGGCATAGGCCATGCCGCGATCGAGCAGTGAGAGGCGCGTGGTGGAAAAGCCCGGCCCGATGGCAATGCCATAGGCGCCATAGCCATAGAGATGCAGCGGCCCGCCGGCTGGGCGATCCTTGCGCCACACCACCGATACCGGCACCAGCGTGCCATCGCGGGCAGGGATATCGAGCCGCGCCGTTTCATAGCGGCTGGCGTCATAGCCCGACGGGATTTCCTGCACCTTCAGGCGCGTGAGGGTGCGGCTGGGCACGTCATAGTCAAAGACCGAAGACGGGCTGACCATCGATTCGTAGCCCACGCGCAGCGTCTGCGTGGCCCATTCCGGGTTGTCCCCCAGGCTGGCTTCATAGCTCGCCTCGGGAAAGGCGATCGGCTCGATCCGCGCGGGATCGTCGTAATAGCGCACCTCGATGCGATCGAGCCCGCGCACGCGTCCCTCGACGACATAGAAATCGCGGAACAGTTCAAACCCGGTGAGATAGAAATCGTCACTGCCGGCGATCAGCGTGGTCCAATCGGCGGGATCGGCCAGCGGCGCCGTGGCGAGGCGGAAATTCTCGTGGGTGTCGTTGGTGTGGACGAACAGCATCTCCCCGTGCAGGTCCACGTCGTATTCCACGCCCTTTTCGCGCGGACGCACCAGGATCGGCGCCTGGAGCGGATCATCGGCCGGGATCAGGCGCACTTCGCTGGTTTCGTGGTCGCCGGTCGATACGATCAGCCACTTCTCGTTGGCGGAAAGCGCGGCGCCGGCGCGAAAGCCCTCGTCGTCCTCATGGTAGAGCTCCACGTCCTGGTCGAGCGGCTGGCCCAGCCAGTGCAGGCGCACGTTGTCGGTGCGCCAGTTCTCGTTGGCGAGGCTATAGACCAGCCCCGTATCGCCCTTTACCCAGATCAGGCCTGAATTGGTGCCGGGGATTTCGTCGGGCAGGATCTCTCCGCTGGCGATCACCTTGATCTGCGCGGTGAAGCGCTCGGAGCCGTTATCGTCCACCGACCAGGCCAGCAGGCGCCCATCGTTGGACACCGAGATGGCACCCAGGCGGAAATAGTCATGGCCCTGCGCCAGGGCCACTTCGTCGAGAAGCAGCTCGTCGGCGCTGCCGTCGTCGGCCGCGTCGATCGGCCGGCGCCACCACTTCTTGTATTCCGCGCCCTCCTCGTACTCGATCCAGTAGACCCAGTTGCCGTCCTTTTGCGGCACGGACTTGTCCGCTTCCTTGATGCGTCCGCGCATTTCGGCAAAGAGCTGGTCGATCAGCGGCTGGCGCGGGGCCATATGCGCCTGGAACCAGGCGTTTTCCGCCTCGAGATGGGCCAGGATTTCGGGATCCTTGACCTCGGGATAGCCGGGATCGCGCAACCAGGCGTAATCGTCGGTGATCGTCACGCCATGATGGCTGATGCTGTGCGGCTTTTTTGCGGCAACGGGGGGCTGGGCGGCGATAGGGGTGGCTGCGGTCATCTCCGCCATCTATGGTGCCTGTGCCCGGCCTGCAAGGCGCGCCTCTGGCGTCTGCCGCATCAGGTGGTTACAATGCCAACCAGTTACCTGCCCATTACGCCCAAGGACGCCCCGCCATGTTGATGCAAACCCACGAAGCCCGCCTGGAAGCACTGCGCGCCGAGCTGGGACGACGCGGGCTCGACGGCTTCGTCATCCCGATTTCCGACGAGCACATGAGCGAATATGTCGGCGGCTATGCACAGCGGCTGGGCTGGCTCACCGGCTTTGGCGGATCGGCCGGCACGGCGGTGGTGCTCAAGGATCGTGCGGCGATCTTCGTCGATGGGCGCTATACCATCCAGGTGCGCGAGCAGGTGGACGGGCGGCTCTATGAGTACCAGTCGGTGCCCCAGACCAGCCCGGCGGCCTGGCTGGGCGAGCATGCGGCGCGCGGCGCGCGCATCGGCTATGATGCCTGGCTGCATGCCAAGCCCTGGGCCGATGGCGTGGCCAAGGCGCTGGAAGCCAAGGGCGCCAGCCTGGTGGCGGTGGACAGCAACCCGATCGACGCTGTGTGGCAGGACCGGCCCGCGCCCTCGGCGGCGCTGGCCGTGCCCCATGCCGATGCCCATGCCGGGCAGAGCGTCGCTGAAAAGCGCGCCATGCTGGCGCAGTGGCTGACGGACAACGGTGCCGATGCGGCAGTGGTGACCGCGCTCGATGGCGTGGCCTGGTTGCTCAACATGCGCGGCGCCGATGTCGATCGCACGCCGGTGGCACTGTCGTTCGTGGTGGCCCATGCCGATGGTACAGTCGATCTGTTCATTGCGCCCGAAAAGGTTGATGCCGCGCTCGTGGCGCACCTGGGCAATGCCGTGCGCGTACAGGATCGCGCGGCATTCGTGCCGGCACTGACGGCGCTGGCGGGCAAGACCGTGGCGGTGGACCCGGAACGCGCGGTCGCGGCTGTGTTCCACGCGCTGGAAGGGGCGGGAGCGCGGGTTCTCACGCTCACCGATCCCACCGTGCTGCCCAAGGCGCGGAAGAACCCGGTTGAACAGGCCGGCCACCGCGCTGCCCAGGCGCGTGACGGGGCGGCGGTGAGCCGGTTCCTGCACTGGCTGTCGGTGGCTGCACCCAAGGGCGGTGAAACCGAACTTTCCGCTGCCGCGCGCCTCCATGCCGAGCGGGAGAAGACCGGCCTGCTCAAGGACCTGTCGTTCGATACGATTTCGGGCGCGGGCCCCAATGCGGCGATCCCGCACTATCGCGTGGACGAACAGTCCAACCGCGCGATTGCGCCGGGCAGCGTCTATCTGGTCGATTCGGGCGGGCAGTATCTCGATGGCACCACCGATATCACCCGCACGGTGTGGATCGGGCCGGGCGAGGCGCCGGCCGAGGTCAAGGACCGCTTCACCCGCGTGCTCAAGGGCCATATCGCGCTGGACCAGGCGGTTTTTCCGCAGGGCACGCCTGGTGGCGCGCTCGACAGCTTTGCCCGCCAGTTCCTGTGGGCGGCCGGCCTCGATTATGCCCATGGCACCGGCCATGGCGTGGGCAGCTTCCTGGCGGTGCATGAAGGGCCGCAGCGCATTGCCAAGGCATCGGGCGCGCAGGCCGGTACCGGGCAGGGCCTGCTGCCCGGCATGATCCTGTCCAACGAGCCGGGCTATTACAAGGCGGGCGAATACGGCATCCGCATCGAGAACCTGATCCTGGTGGAAGAGCGCATGATCGCCGGCGCGGAAGGCGCGTTCTGTGGGTTCGAGACGCTTACCTTCGTCCCGATTGACCGCGCACTGGTGGATGTTGCCCTGCTGACCCCGGCCGAGCGGGTGTGGTGGAACGACTATCACGCGCGCACCCAGGCGCTGCTGGCGCCGCTGCTCGAGGGTGAAGATCGCGCCTGGCTGGAGGCTGCCTGCGCGCCCATCTGATCTTGCGATTGGCTGTGTTCATGATACGTTCTTGTGGTGGCGACTCGCTGCAAGGAGAGCGATGATGATCGGTTATGTTACCCTCGGAACCAACGATCTGGAGCGGGCGGCACCGTTCTACGACGCGCTTGCGGCCGAACTGGGCACGGGGCGCATGTTCGAATGGCCCGGGGCGATTGCCTGGGGTACGGCCGGTGGCGCCGCCGGGGTGGCGCTGATGAAGCCGTTCGATGGCCAGCCGGCCACCGTGGGCAATGGCGTCATGGTCGCATTCGAGGCCAAGGAGCCGGTGCAGGTCGATCGGCTGCATGCCCTGGCCCTGGCAAATGGCGGCAGCTGTGAAGGTGCCCCTGGCCCGCGCGGTGACGGCGGGTTCTATGCCGCCTATTTTCGTGATCCCGATGGTAACAAGCTCAATGCCTTCGTGATGGGCACGTCCTGAGCCGCATAACCCGGCACAGCGGCGCGGGCGGGGAAGGGGGCTTCGCGCCGTTTGCCGTGAATGTATCGGTCTTATTTCACGGCCTGGACAATCACCCGCCACAATTGCCGGAGATGCGGCGGCTTTGGCGGTTTCCACCGAGCATTTTACTATTTTAAGTTATTGTTTTGGATAGATAGTTGGGTCAGGCGGGAAGAGTGGTCCCCTGCCGAAATGATGCGACAATTGGCGACAAAATACCCCCTGTCCCGACATAATCGCGCGACATCCACGGCCTATACAATGAGCCATGGAAGCTGCGGTGCCCGCCACTTCAGTCCCCACGGCCGGAAGGGGTGTCCCTCCCCCTTAGTCCCTAGCCTCTTTCGGCATGGCGGCGCCGCAGCTTCCTCATCCCCCAGGTTTTTTGCGGTGCCGATACCGTCATCAATGGCGATCGGTGCCCTTGTCTGTCCGGAGTTTGCCCAGATGAAGAAAAGCGTCCTTGGCCTTGGTGGGGCCCTTGCCGCCCTCGCGGGGGCTGGCGCGCTCTATGCCGCCGCAGCCTCCGCGCCGGCACAGGCCGATCCCGCTGCGCCTGGCCGCGCTATGGGCGATGGTGGCATCACCTGGGCGCAGGCCCAGGCGCAAGCCGATGCCCTGTGGCAGAGGATGGACGTGAACAAGGACGGCAAGATCGACCAGGCCGACCGCGATGCGCGCCTCGCGCAGCGGTTCGATGCGATCGACACCAACCACGATGGTGTGATCAGCCGCGCCGAATTCATGGCGCAGCATCACATGATGAAGCCGGGCATGCCCCCCATGGCTGGCCGTGATGGCGACATGCCGCCGCCACCGCCACCGGGCGGCATGGCCCCCGAAGGCGGGCGCCACGGCTGGCACGGCATGCGCATGGGCGGGTTTGGCGCGGTTTTGCACGCTGCCCTGCGTGACAAGGATGGCGCGGTGACCCGCGCTGCGTATGATGCGGCGGTCAAATCGCAATTCGACAGGGCCGATACCAACCATGATGGCAAGCTTACCCGCGAAGAAATCCGCGCCGCATTTGGCCGTGAGGGCCACCGCTGGGGCGGGAAAGGCGGCCCTGGCGGTCCGCGCTGGCGCGATGGCGAGCGCATGGACGGCCCGCCGCCGCCCCCGCCGGCCGGCAACTGATCACCGGGCAGCGCAGGTATGAGCGAGGCAGCGGTAACCCGCATCCTTCTGGTCGACGACGAAGCAGCCCTGCGCGAAGTGCTGGCGGACTATCTGGTTCGCCAGGGCTTTGCCGTGGTCCAGGCGGGCAACGCGGTGGAAGCCCGCGCGCGGATCGCGGGAGAAACGTTCGACCTCGTGCTGCTCGACATCATGATGCCGGGCGAGGATGGCCTGTCGTTGTGCCGGCACCTGGCCGAAAGCCGGGCGCTTCCAGTGATCTTCATCACCGCCAAGGGTGAATCCACCGACCGCATCGTCGGCCTCGAGATTGGCGCTGACGACTACGTGGTCAAGCCGTTCGACCCGCGCGAACTGGTGGCGCGGATACGCTCGGTCCTGCGGCGCAGCGCGCGCGTGGCCGTCGATGCCCCCGAAGCGCTGGTCTATGAATTCGAAGGCTGGACGCTCGATCCGCTCAAGCGCCGGCTGACCGATCGCGAAGGCGCGGTCGTCGCCATTTCCTCGGCCGAATTTCGCCTGCTCATGGCGTTTCTGGATCATCCTCGCCAGGTGCTCGATCGCGATCGCCTGCTCGACATGGTGCAGGGCCGCGAGGCGCATCTGTTCGATCGCGCGGTGGACAACCAGATCAGCCGCCTGCGCCGCAAGATCGAGGAAGACAGCCGCAATCCGCAATTGATCCAGACCGTGTGGGGCGGCGGCTACATGCTCGCTACCGAAGTGCGCAAGGTGGCAGGCCGCGACTGATGCTGCGCTGGCCTGCCTGGACCATATCGCGCGCACCGCGCAGCCTGCAGGGGCAAATGCTCCTGGCGATCGCGCTGGCGCTGCTGGTGGCGCAGGGTCTTTCGGCCGCACTGATCTGGCGCGAACAGAACGAGCGGCGCGTGCAACTGACCGTGAACGAGGCGGCGTTTCGCCTGATCGGCCAGCCACCGCGCGAGAATCACCCGCCTGATGGCCGTCCACACGGACCGCCGCCTGACGATATCTGGCGCCTGCCACGCCCCTTGCGCGTGCGCGTCGATGTCAATTCGCCCGAACAACCGGGTGACCGCCAGCGCAGCGACGTGGCGAGCGCGTTGCATGATGTGCTGGAAACCCAGGGTCTGGTTCATCGCCAGGTCTTGGTGGTGGAGCGCGATCCCCAGGCGGATGCGATTGTCGGGGCGTGGTTTGGCGATGTCAGCAAGCGGCTGGAAAGCTTTGGCGATCATCGGCCGCAGGCCCGCCTGATCATCGCCTCGATCCAGCGGCCCGATGGCACCTGGCTTACCGCGCGCATCCTTTCGCCGGCCAACGAGCGCCAAGTAATCCTTTCGCTTCTGATGCAGACGGTGCTGCTCTATTTCGTGCTGGTGGGTGCGGTGGCGCTGATCCTGCGGCGCATTGCGCGGCCGCTCAAGGCCTTGACCGGGCGGGTGGAAGCCTTTGCCCGCGAACGCAATGCCGATGGCCAGCTCGAACCCGAGGGGCCTGACGATATCCGCCGCCTGATCGTGGCCCACAATGCCATGGAAGCGCGCATTGTTGGCCTGCTCGATGAAAAGGACGTGATGCTGGGCGCGATCGGCCACGATCTGAAAACGCCGCTGGCCGCGCTGCGCGTGCGGATCGAGGCGGTGGAGGACGAGAACGAGCGCGCGCGCATGGCCGCGACGATCGAGGATATCAACCGCTCGCTCGACGACATTCTCTCGCTCGCCCGCGTTGGCCGCCCCTCTGACCCGTTGGAGACGACCGAGCTTTCGGCCCTCGTTACCGACGTGATGGGCGAATACGAGGATATGGGCGAGGATGTGACGCTGGAAGACACCGTGCGCATCGTTCTGCCGCTGCGCGCCACCTGGCTGCGCCGGGCCATGCGCAATCTGGTGTCCAACGCGCTGCGCTATGGCCAGCGTGCCCGTGTCTCGCTGGAACGGGAAGACGGTGAGGCGGTGCTGCGCATCGAGGACGATGGCCCGGGCATTCCCGAAGGCGATATCCTGCGCATGATGGAGCCGTTCACCCGGCTGGAGGCCTCGCGCAATACCGCTACGGGCGGCACGGGCCTCGGGCTGACTCTGGCCCGCGCGATCGCCGACCAGCACGGGGGCTCGCTCGTGCTTGCCAACCGCTGGCAGGCGGGCCAGGTCGTGGGCCTGATTGCCACGCTCCGCCTGCCGCTGGCAGCCTGACCGCGCCGGCGCGGTTTTGCCTCATTCCTCGTCGGGATAGGGGCCCTTGCCACCCTCGGCGATGAAGCGATCGATCCGGGCGTGCAGCACGGGCAGTGGCACCGAGCCCAGTTCGAGCACGGCATCGTGGAAGGCGCGAATGTTGAACTTGTCGCCCAGCGCCTTTTCCGCGCGGGCGCGATCCTCCACGATGGCCATCTCGCCCAGGTAATAGCTCAGCGCCTGGCCCGGCCAGGCGATATAGCGATCGGTCTCGGTCTCGATCTCGTGATCCGACAGCGCGGTATTGTCGTGCAGGAAGGCCAGCGCCTGTTCGCGCGTCCAGCCCTTGGCGTGGATTCCGGTATCGACCACCAGCCGCGCCGCACGCCACATCTGGTACGACAGCATGCCAAAGCGTTCGTAGGGCGTGGTGTAGATGCCCATCTCCACCCCCAGCTTTTCGCAATAGAGCGCCCAGCCTTCGCCATAGGCAGAAATGTAGGTGCGCTGGCGCCAGGCCGGCAGCCCCTTGTTTTCCGATGCCAATGACATCTGGAACGCATGGCCCGGCGCGCTTTCGTGCAGGGTGAGGGCGGGCAGCGAATAGAGCTGGCGTGCTGGCAGGTTCCAGGTGTTGACCAGATAGACGCCCGGCCCGCCGCGCCCGGCGGTGTAGAACGGGGCAATGTCGGCAGGCACCGGGCGAATGGCAAAGCGCTTGCGCGGCAGGCGGCCAAACCAGTCGGCAGCCTTGCCGTCGAACGTCTTGGCGATCCATGCCGCACGGTTGAGCAGATCTTGCGGGCTGCTCGCGACGAACTGCGGATCGCTGCGCAGCTTGGCCAGGAACGCGGGCAGGTCACCGGTAAAGCCGACCTGCGTCATGATCTCCTGCATTTGCGCACGGATCCTGGCCACCTCGGCCAAGCCGATCTGGTGGATCGCGTCGGGCGTCAGGTCGGTGGTGGTATATTCCCGAATCTGCGCCTGGTAATAGTCTTTCCCTTGGGGCAGGCCCTGGGCGGCAAGGCCAGTGCGGGCATGGGGCAGATAATCGCTGCGCAGATAGGCGAGCAGGGCGCGGTGCGCCGGCACAACTTCGCTGGTGATCGCCGTGCGCGCCTCGTCGGCCAGGGCCTTGGCCGTGGCGGGCGGAATACTGGCGGGCAGGGCCTTGAACGGCTCGAAGAACGGGTTGGCGTCGGCGGTCTTGGCGTCCGTTATCGGCAGCAGCGACAGATCGCGGCCCTTGAGCGTGACCTGCGGCGCGGTAAATCCGCGTGCCAGCCCCGCCTTCATGTTGGCCATCTGCTGCGCGAAATAGCGCGGCACGGCATGCAGCATGGCGATATAGGCGCGCGCCTCGCTTTCGTTGCGGAACGGCGTGCGTGCGGTATCGGCCAGGTTGCCCCAGAACGTGGTGTCTGAATTGAGCGGCTTTTCCCACTCGTGAAAGCGCTGCGCCGAAAGCAGCGTTTCGATCTGGTAGCGATAGATCGCATAGTTGACGCGCGCGGCCGGCGAGAGCGCGCCCTGGTCGATGGCGTCGAGCGCTTTCAGCGTTTGCGCCCAGCGCGCCTCGCGCGCGGCCTGGGCGGCGGCGCTCACGTCGGGCAGGCGATAGCTGGGGCGATCGTCGTTCTCGTCATCGCCAAACTGCGCCTGGCGCCAGGTCCATTCAGCATCGGCCAGGGCATAGAACGCGGCGTCTGCGGAAGCACTGGCAGCAACCGCGGGGACAGGCGCCTGCGCATGGGCTGGCTGGACTACGCCAAGCAGGAGGGCGGCGAGCAGCGGGAGACGATGAACGGTCACGGCGGCACGATACTCCTGTTGCAGATGCAACCGGGTAGCGTGGGAAATGGCCCATGTGCAAGCTGGACCGGGCCGGGCGCGGGCGCTATCCCGATGATCATGAGCGAAAACAGCGGGAGCAGCAGATCGGCCACCGGGCCAGGCTGGTGGCAGGTGGCGCGCCATGGCACGTGCCCGGCTTGCAATACGCCCGGCATGGTCTGGGCCGGCCGGGTGTGGGAGCCGCCCAAGCTTAACGACCATTGCCGCGCCTGTGGCGAGCCGCTGGCCGTGCACGAGGCAAGCGGGCGCGCACTCTATCCAGTGGTCATCCCGCTCGTGGCGTTGCTGGTGTTTTCCGCGCTGCGGGTCGATGATATCTGGCGCCTGCCCTTGTGGGTCTATCCGCTGGTGTGGGGTCCGGCGAGCGCGCTGATCGTGGGCCTTGCGGTGCGTGCGGTGCGCGCTGCGGTGCTCGCTGCCCGCGTGGCACCGCGAGGGCAGGGCTGATGCGGCGTATTCCCGTGCTGCCCACCTGCATCGTGCTGCTGGCCGTGGCGATGATGATCGGCCTGGGTTTCTGGCAATTGCAGCGCAAGGTGCAGAAAGAGGCGCTGCTGGCGCGCTTTGCCGCCGCGCTGGTCAATCCCGCGCTGGTCCCGTTCCCCGTGGCAGGCGATGGCAAGGCCGTGCTCTATCGCCGCGCCACGTTCGATTGCCAGGTGCAGCCTGGCCTGTGGGATTCGGTGGGCGGCCGCAACGCTGCGGGTGAAAGTGGCTATGTGCACATTGCCCATTGCCAGGCGCCTGGTGGCATGCCCGCGCTGGTGCAACTGGGCTGGTCGCGCGATCCGCATCCGCCGCAATGGGATGGTGGGCGGGTCACGGGCCGAATCGCCCCGTTCCACAAGATCACCCGCCTGGTTGCCGATCCGCCGCTTGCTGGCCTGGGCGCCAATGCCGCGCCTGATCCGTCTGACATTCCCAACAACCATCTGGCCTATGCGGTGCAGTGGTTCCTGTTCGCCGCCGTAGCCCTGGTGATCTATGCCCTGGCCCTGCGCCGGCGCGCGAAAGGCGCGGCGGTGGTTGTCACGATGCCCCCGGGGCGCTAGGCGCCGCGCTGACGACAACGCGCGCGATGGCGTGCCGGTGATGATTGGGCGCTGCCCTTGCGGTGGGCGCGGCACACGGGGATTGGCGATGAAGTATGTCAGCACGCGGGGCCAGGCCGCCTCGCTCGATTTCGAAGGCGTCACGCTGGCGGGCCTCGCGTCCGACGGTGGCCTCTACGTGCCCGAAGCCTGGCCGCAGTTCAGCCATGATGAGATCGCCGCCATGGCTGGCCTGCCCTATGCCGAACTGGCCGCGCGGATCATGGCGCCTTTCGTGGGCGACAGCCTTTCGCCCGAACGCCTGCGCGAATTGACCGGCCAGGCCTATGGCCGCTTTGCCCATGCCGCCGTCACCCCGCTCAAGCAGCTCGACGAGCGGCAATGGGTGCTCGAGCTGTTCCACGGCCCGACCCTGGCGTTCAAGGACGTGGCCTTGCAGATGCTGGGCCTGCTGTTCGAGGAATTCCTGGCCCGCCGCGAGGATCACCTGACCATCGTGGGTGCCACCTCGGGCGATACCGGCTCTGCCGCGATCGACGCCGTGGCCGGCCGCGCCAAGGTCGATATCTTCATGCTGCACCCCCATGGCCGCGTGTCTGATGTTCAGCGCCGGCAGATGACCACGGTGATCGCGCCCAACGTCTATAACATCGCCATCGACGGCAGCTTTGACGATGCCCAGGCGATGGTGAAGCGCATGTTCAACGATGCTGCGATCACCGGCACTTATGGCATTGCTGCGGTCAATTCGATCAACTGGGCGCGGCTGATGTCGCAGGTGGTCTATTATTTCGCCGCCGCGCTGCAACTGGGCGCGCCGCACCGCAAGGTGGCGTTCTCGGTGCCGACCGGCAATTTCGGCGACGTGTTCGCCGGCTATGTCGCGGCGCAGATGGGCCTGCCGGTGGAGCGGCTGATCGTGGCCACCAACATCAACGATATTCTCCACCGCGCGCTGTCGGCCGGGGACTATTCGGCCAGCACGGTTACGCCCACGGCGGCGCCGTCGATGGATATCCAGGTCTCGTCCAATTTCGAACGCCTGCTGTTCGATGCCTGCGGGCGCGATGCTGCGGTCCTCGCTGCGCAGATGCAGCAGTTCGATGCCACCAAGGCGCTGCAACTGACCAATGCCCAGCGTGCAGCGATCGGCGGCCTGTTCACCAGCGCGCGCTGCGATCCCGCACAGATGGCCCAGGCCATGCGCTGGGCCTATGAGGCAGCGGGCGAAGTGCTTGATCCGCATACCGCAATCGGCCTGCATGCCGCGCGCGTGGCCGAAGGGCTGCCGACCGATGTCCCGGTGGTGACCCTGGCCACGGCCCATCCGGCCAAGTTCGTCGATGCGGTGGAACGCGCCACCGGCGTGCGCCCGCCGCTGCCCGCGCGGGTGGGCGATCTGTTCGAACGGCAGGAACGTTGCGACCATCTGCCTGGCACGTACGAGGCCGTGGCAGCCTATGTGACCGAGCGCGCCACACCCAAGATCGGGCCCAAGATCGGCGGGACGGACGCCTGATGGCCGCGCTTACGCTCCAGCCGCAGTTGATGGTGGGATCGCCCTGGGGGGATTTCGCCCTCATCGATTCGGGCCATGGCCGCAAGCTTGAGCGCTATGGCCCGCATCGCTTCATCCGCCCTGAACCCCAGGCGATGTGGGCGCCGGCGCTTGATGACTGGCAGGCAGACGGCGAATTCGTGCCGGGCTCCGACGAGGATGGCGGCGGGCGCTGGCTGTTTGACGGCCCGGTGCCGCGCGAAGGCTGGCCGCTGGCGTGGAACGCGGTGCAGTTCACCGCCAGCTGCACGCCGTTCCGTCACCTGGGCTTTTTCCCCGACATGGCGCCGGTGTGGGACTGGATGGGCGAACGCCTGGCCGGGTGCGACGATGCCGCCACGCTCAACCTGTTCGGCTATACCGGTGTCGGCACGCTGTCGCTGTCGCGCTTTGGCCCGGTTACCCATGTCGATGCCTCGAAAAAGTCGGTCGCCCAGGCCCGCGCCAATGCGGCGCTTTCGGGCATGGACGGCCGCCCGGTGCGCTGGATTGTCGACGACGCGGCCAAGTTCACCGCGCGCGAAGTGCGCCGGGGCAAGCGCTATGATGGCATCATCCTCGATCCGCCCAAGTTCGGTCGTGGCCCGGAAGGCGAAGTGTGGCGCCTGGAAGAAAGCCTGCCCGGCCTGATCGCCGATTGCGCCCGCCTGCTCGATGCCAACAGCAGCTTCCTGTTCCTGACGGTCTATGCCGTGCGCATGTCCTCGCTCGCCATTGGCGGCTTGCTGGCCGAGGCTTTGGCGCACTTGCCCGGCACGATCGAGCATGGCGATTTGGCCCTGGCCGAGGAAGGACCGGGCGGGCGCGTCCTGCCCACGGCGATTTTCGCACGGTGGAACCGCGCGGCATAAGCGCGGCTGATGCTGGACATTCGCGCGGCCAAGTGCCAATGGCGCGCGCGTGTCTGACAGCCTGATCCTCGAAGTCGCCAATGTCGAAACCGATGTCCTGACCGGGATCTATTCGGAAGAGACCGGCCGTCCGCAGCCCCTGCGGATTTCCATCCGTGCCTGGCTGCGTCCCCAGGACCGCTACACGGCCGATTGCCCGCTGACCGCGAGCAAGAACTACATGGACCTCAAGCACGCCGCGAGCGACGGATTGCCCAAAGATGTGCATTTCCAACTGATCGAATCGGTTGCAGACCACATCTGTGAGACGTTGTTCGTACAGGATGCGCGGGTGACTCAGGTGGAAGTGAAAATCGTGAAGCTCGCCATCAGCGAGGCTGGAGAAGATATCGGCATGACGCTTACCCGCGCCCGCCGCGGATGAGCGTGCCCCGCCCGCTGGCGCTGGTCACTGGCGGATGGCGCCGAATCGGGGCCGCGATTGCCCGCAAGCTGGCGCAGGAGGGTTGGGACCTGGCGCTGCACGCGCACCATGCGCACACGTTTGATCCCGAATTTACCGCCCAGTTGCAGTGGCTGGGCGCGACAGTGCACCCCCTGGCAGGCGATCTGGGCGATAGCGCCTTTCCGGCCGCGATGCTGGCCGATGTCATCGCCCGCGCCGGCCAGGCACCGCGTCTTCTGGTCAACTGCGCGTCGCTGTTTCAGGACGACACGATCGCCAGCCTCGCACCCGAGGCGCTGGATCAGCATTTCGGCGTCAATCTGTTTGCGCCACTGCTGCTGACCCGTGCCTTTGCCGAGGCGCTGGGTGAGGACGAAGGCGCCGTGGTCAATATTCTCGACCAGCGCGTGCAGAACCCGGTGCCCGACCAGTTGAGCTACACCCTGTCCAAGCAGGCGCTGCATGCCGCGGTGCGCACCCTGGCGCGCGCGCTGGCACCGCGAGTGCGGGTCAACGGCGTGGCGCCCGGGCTGATCCTGCCGACGCAGGATTATGACGCCGACCAGTGGCACCGCCTGGAAGAGATCATGCCTTTGAAGCGCCTGCCGGGCGCCGATGAAATTGCCGATGCCGTGCACTATCTGGCGACAGCGCGCGCGGTGACCGGACAAACTCTTTTCGTCGATGCCGGCGCAAGCCTTGAATCCTACCCTCGGGACTTCGTATATCTCGAACGATGACAGCGCCCGCGCCTCTGGTTGACCGCTTTGCGCGGGCCATAACCTATCTTCGCCTGTCGGTGACGGATCGCTGCGACCTGCGCTGCACCTATTGCATGCCCGAACGCATGACGTTCCTGCCGCGTGCCGACGTGTTGAGCCTGGAAGAGCTGTACAAGGTGTCGCGTGCGTTCATCGATCGCGGCGTCACCAAGCTGCGCCTGACCGGTGGTGAGCCGCTGGTGCGGCGCGACATGGTCGATCTGGTACGCGCGCTGGGCCGCCACCTGGGCGGGGGCGGGCTCCAGGAACTGACGCTGACCACCAACGGCACCCGGCTGGCCGAATTTGCCGACGATCTGGTCGCCGCCGGCGTGCGCCGCATTAACGTTTCGCTCGACACGCTCGACCGCAGCCGCTTTGCCGCGCTGGCCCGGCGCGACAGCCTGCCCCAGGTGCTCGAAGGCCTGGCTGCGGCGCGGGCGGCTGGCCTCAAGGTCAAGCTCAACGCCGTGGCGCTCAAGGGCGTGAACCAGGATGAATTGCCCGACCTGATCGCCTGGGCCCATGGCCAGGGCCATGACGTGACGCTGATCGAAGTGATGCCGCTGGGCGATGTCGAGGAAGATCGGCTCGATCATTACCTCCCGCTCGATGCCGTGCGCCGCGATCTGGAACAGCGCTGGACGCTGGTGCCCAACGCGGTGAGCACGGGTGGGCCGGCGCGCTATGTCGATATTGCCGAAACCGGCGGTCGGCTCGGTTTCATCACGCCTTTGACGGGCAATTTCTGCGCCACCTGCAACCGCGTGCGGGTTACGGCCACGGGCCAGCTCTACATGTGCCTGGGCGGGGAAGGGCGCGTCGACCTGCGCGCCGCGCTGCGCTCTGACGATCCCGATGCCGCGCTGACCGATGCCTTTGCCCGCGCCATGGGCGAAAAGCAGGAACGCCACGCCTTTGTTATCGACCGCGCCGGCGCGGCCCCGGCCGTTTCGCGCCACATGTCGACGACCGGGGGCTGATCGCCATGGCCAAGCTCGTGTTCCTCGGCCGCCTGGAAGACCGCGCCGGCTGCGCGGAAATGGCTGTCACGCCTGGCCCGCTTGCCGATATCCTCGCCGGGCTCGACCCTGCGCTGGCGCTTGATCTTCTGGGCGAGCGGGTGCGCTGGGCGCTCAATGGCAAGCTGGTGGGCGAAAGCGAAGCGATGGTGCTGGGCGAGGGTGACGAACTGGCGTTCCTGCCACCGGTGAGCGGCGGCTGAGGCGGCGGGGGCTTTGGGGGGCTTCGACAAGCTCAGCCCGAACGGAGATCACCGCAATATGCCCAAACCCGTTCGCCCTGAGCCTGTCGAAGGGCGCCGTGCGCAATGCCACCCACTTTAGACCCTGAAAGCTATTTTCGCAGGGCAGGTTTTTGACAGCGCGCCCCGGCATCCGTATGGGGACGGCGCTTGCCGGGCCAGCTTGCCCGGCCCCATGGCCTGATCCCATCGCGGGTGCGGGGCCGATTGCCAAGGAAACCGCTTTCGATGTCTCAGCCCCAGGTGGAAGTCGCCACGCTCGAACCCACGGCCGCAGCCACGGTGGAAACCGTGCTCACGGTCAAGCACTGGGACGAGCGCCTGTTCAGCTTCACCGTGACCCGTCCGGCCTCGTTCCGCTTCCGCTCTGGCGAATTCGTGATGATCGGCCTGCAGGGAGACAATGGCCGTCCGCTGCTGCGCGCCTATTCGGTGGCGAGCCCGGCCTGGGCCGAGGAACTCGAATTCCTCTCGATCAAGGTGCCCGATGGTCCGCTGACCTCGCGCCTGCAGAAGATTCAGCCCGGCGACCAGATCTATCTTGGCAAGAAGCCGACCGGCACCTTGGTGACCGATGCTCTGCTGCCGGGCAAGCGCCTGTTCATGCTGTCGACCGGCACCGGCCTGGCGCCATTCCTGTCGCTGGCGCGCGATCCCGATGTCTATGAATTCTATGAACAGGTCGTCGTGGTGCACTCGGTGCGCAAGGTGAGCGAGCTGGCGTTCCGCGAAGAACTGTCGAGCGGCTTTGCGGAAGATCCGCTGGTGGGCGAACAGGCTGCGCAGCAGCTGCACTATGTGCCCACCGTCACACGCGAGCCGTTCAAGAACAACGTGCGCATCGACAAGCTGATCGAAAGCGGCGCGCTGTTCGAGGGCATTCCCGGCGAGGCGCGCCTCGATCCCGCCACCGACCGCGTCATGCTGTGCGGCTCGATGGACATGATCAAGGACTTCGCCGCGCTGCTCGAAGGCATGGGCTTTGTCGAAGGTTCCAACGCCAAGCCGGGCGATTTCGTGATCGAACGCGCGTTCGTCGGCTGATCGGCATGACGGCAGACGTCCGTCTCACCGATGCGGCGTTTGACCCCGCCGCGCTGCTTGCTGCCTTTACCGGGCAGTTTGGCGGTGCTGGCGGGGTTGTCAGTTTTCTGGGCCAGGTGCGCGATGGCGGCAGCGATGGCGATGGCGTGGAAGCGCTGGAGTTGCGCCATTATGCCCCGCTCACCCTGCCGGGGATGGAAGCGCTGGCGGCCACCGCCCTGACCCGCTGGCGGCTGGAAGGGTTGCTGGTGATCCACCGCCACGGCGTGATGCTGCCGGGCGATCCGATCGTGATGGTTGCCGCCGCCGCCCGCCACCGGCGCGAGGCATTTGCCGCCACCGACTTCGTGATGGATCACCTCAAGAGCGACAGCTGGTTCTGGAAGCGGGAAAAGACCGCGGCCGGCTGGCGCTGGATCGAGCCGCGCACGCAGGATTTTGCCGACCGCGCGCGCTGGTAGGGCGTCAGCCCTTCAACTGCGCCAGCACGCTATCCTGCTGCGCCACGCGCGCGGCGACCGAGTCGCGGGTATTGACCACTTGGGCCGTATCGGGGCCGGGATGGTCGACAGCGGCGATTTCAGCTTCCGTCGCCATCTCATCGAGATCAGCCAGAGCGATCGCGGTGTCGCTACGCGCCGATTCGAGGCGGGCCAGCGCCACTTGGGCCAGGTTCCAGGTCTCACTGCCATTGGCGGCATTGTGCGCACGCGCGGCAGCGCGGGTGGCTTCGGGCACCAAAGCGATGAACCGGGCATCCGCCTCGCGTGCACGCTCTTCCAGTGCGGCCAGGCGCTGGGGCAGCGTGGCATCGGCGGGAATCGGTGCCGGCGCTGCTGCCGCCGCATCGGCTGGCGCGGCCTTGGCCTGGCCAAATGCGCGTTCGGCCGGGCGAATCGCCAGCGAGGGGAAACGCCCGCGATCGGGCGAGCAGCCGCCCAGGACCAGGGCAGGGGCGGCGATCAGGCCAACAAGGCAAAGCCGTTGCAGGGCGAGGAAGCGAGTGGACAGGCAAGCCATGGCGGTGCCATAGCACGTGGGCGGCCAATGGCCAGCGGTAGGGGCCCTGCTTCGCGCATTTCCCACTTCCCCGGCGTTGACATGCCGGCCCGCTTGGATTATCCGCGCCCCTCTTTCCGGGGCTTCGCATGATTGCGGGGAACCGGCACATTGCCCGCTGTCCGCGATTCGGAATTGGCCGATCGGGGTGCTTGGTGGGTCAGGCATTTGAAACGGATAGCAGAACCATGTTCGCAATTGTGCGCACGGGCGGCAAGCAGTATCGGGTGGCCGCCGGAGATAAGATCGCGGTGGAAAAGCTGGCTGGCGAAGCCGGTGAAACCATCACCCTCGGTGACGTCCTGCTGGCTGGCAAGGATGGCGAACTGGCCGACGCTTCGGCCATTACCGTTTCGGCGGAAATCATCGCCCAGGCCAAGTCGGAAAAGGTCGTGGTGTTCAAGAAGCGCCGCCGTCACAACTATCGCCGCAAGAACGGCCACCGCCAGCAGATGACTCTGCTGCGCATCGTGTCGGTCGCCTGAGCGCCAGTTCGGAGTAAGCAGAGATGGCACATAAGAAAGCAGGCGGCTCGTCGCGCAACGGTCGCGACTCGCAGTCCAAGCGCCTTGGCGTGAAGAAGTTCGGCGGCCAGGACGTGGTCGGCGGCAACATCATCATCCGTCAGCGCGGCACCCGCGTGTACCCCGGCGCCAATGTTGGCCTCGGCAAGGACCACACCCTGTTTGCGCTTGCCAACGGCCGCGTGCGTTTCCACGCCGGCAAGCTTGGCCGCAAGTACGTGTCGGTCGACCTGATGGCCGAAGCCGCCGAATAAGCGGATGGTCATGCCAAGGGCCATCCTGATGGGATGGCCCCGCCGGTTTCGCGCCGGCTGAACGAGGGAGAGGGGCCTTGCCCCATCTCCCTTTTTCTTTGTCTCCCTCATCCGCAACGGCGCCATTTGCCTCGAAAACCGAAGCACTTGGCGCAGCACGCAATATCCCTGTCATCGGAAAGTGCATAAGCATCCGGCGAAAGGGAGCGGTTGACTGGAGATTACCGATGTTCATTCGCAGCGAGCGGCTGTTCCTGCGGCCGGGTTGGCCCGAGGATTGGGCCGAACTCTATGCCCTGATCGATGACGAGGCGGTGGTGCGCCATCTGGCGCGGGCGCCCTGGCCCTATCGTGCCGATGATGCGCGGGCCTTTGCTGCCCTGGCGCAGGACGGCCGCTATCCGCATTTCTTCGTTACCCTGCCCGGGCCCGAAGGCGCGCAACTGATTGGCAGCGTGGGCCTGATGCCCGATGAGCACGGCCCGCCCGGCGCGGCGCCGCTGCTCGGTTATTGGGTGGCCCGTGCCCATTGGGGGCGTGGCTTTGCCACCGAGGCGGCGCGGGCAGTGCTGACGCTGGCGGCCACGCTGGGCCATCGCCGCGTGGCGGCGCGGCACTTCCTCGACAATCCCGCCTCGGGCCGGGTCCTGGCCAAGCTGGGCTTCCGCTCCACCGGCGAGATTCGCCCTGGCGCCAGCCGGGCCCGCGACGGTGTAGCGCCCACGCTCGGCTATGCCCTGGATCTCGATCCGCCTGGCAATTGCGATGGGGATCGTCGCCTGGCCGCCTGACGAAAAAGGAAAAGCCCCTTCTGCCATCGGCCGAAGGGGCTTTTTCGTTGCAGCGCGTGCCGCCAGCCGCGTGAGAGTGATCAGCCGGGCGGAGCAGCCTCTGGCTCGGGAGTCTTTTCCGCCGCGCGGGCCTGTTCGAACTTGAGGCAATCGAGAATCTTGGCCCCGGCCATGAACACCGCGCAGGTCGTGGCCAGGAACAGCAGCTTGCCACCAAAGCCGGGAAACCGGGTAAGATAGGCCTGCCCACGTTCCACCGCGCCCAGCGCCAACGCATAGATAACCGCAAACGCCTCAAAGCGATTCTTGATCAGGAAGAGGCGGCCAATCTTGCGGAGCATGCGTTGTCCCTTGTCTCCATGCTGGGTTTGCGATCCGCCGGACCTGTTGCCACCCCGATCAGCAACCTTCGTGCCAATCCAATGAATACGGGCGCATTAAAGCTTAACGCGCCCTTCATTGTAAAGGGGGGCGACAATTCCGCAGACAGCAGGACAACGCCTGTCGGTTACGTGCAGTTCCACTCAGTGCAGTTCGGTCAGGCCCAAGGCATCGAGCAGGGCCGCGCGGGCGGCGATCACGCTGTTTGCCAAGGCCTGCTGGCCCAGGTCCGCAGCATCGATCTGTTCGGGCCAATGCGCAGCAACCACTTGTTCCAGCTGGTCTATCCGCCCGTTGTCGAGCAGGAAGCGCGGATCGACCGTGGCCGGATCGGCCACTACGCGCAGCCGCAGGCACGCCGGGCCGCCGCCATTGGCCATGGATTGGCGCACGTCCACCGGCAAGACCTGGCGAATCGGCCCATTGCCGGCCAGCATCGTATCCAGCCAGCCGCGCACCGATGGTGTTTCCCAGGCTTCCAGAGGGATCACCAGCGCCATTTCTCCGCCCGGTAGGGTCAGCAGCTGGGCATTGAACAGGTAGGATTTGATGGCATCGGCCAGGCTTACCGCGCTGGCCGGCACGACGACGATTTCGGCCTCGGGCAGGCGGTCGCGAATCGCGGCATAGGTGCCCTCGGGATCGGCAAAGGCCTGTTCGTGGGTGAACAGTACGCGCTCGTTGGCCACGGCCACGACATCGTTGTGGAAAGCCCCGGCGGCGATCGCCTCTGGCGCCTGTTCCACGAACAGGCAGCGCGCCGGATCGAGCCCATGGACGCGGGCGATCGCGCGGCTGGCCTGTTCGTGCTGCCGTGCCGGAAAGGCGCCGCCCGGGCGGCCATAAACAAAGATTTCCAGGCCCGCGGCGCCATGGCTGGTGGCCATGCGCATGTGGTTGGCGGCGCCCTCATCACCAAAGCAGGGCGGCACGGCATCGTGCACGGCAAAGTGCGCGGCATCGCCAAAGGCCAGGCGCAACTGGCGCACCGTATCGGGCCATTCCTGCGCTCGGTGGGGCATGGTCACCAGGTTGGCCGCAGACAGATGGCAGCGCCCGTCGGCGGTATCGGGCGCGGGGCTGACAGTGGCGGCATTGGCCGTCCACATCGCGCTGGCCGACCAGGCCGCCGCGCGCAGGCGGCGTTCGGCCTCGTCCGCCGGCTCTTGTCCGGCAAGACCCAGCGCCGCCAGGAGCCCCGGATTGGGGCGCGGCAACGGCGCAAACAGGCCCTGGACCAAGCCAAGATCAAGGTTGTGGCGCATCTTGGCCAGCCCCTGCAGCGCGGCCGCGCGGGGATAGGAGACCTGGCCGGCATGGTTGGCCGAGGCCAGGTTGCCCAGGCTCAGCCCGGCGTAGTTGTGGCTGGGGCCGACCAGCCCGTCGAAATTTATTTCCAGCAGTGCCATCTTGTTCGTTCCGTTCTTCAGCGGTCCACATGCCACACAGTGTCACCGGGCCGCACATCCAGCGCGGCGGCGGCGACAGGATCGATCACCAGGCCATCGGCGCCTTGCGTCACTTCGCCCAGCGTGCAGCGGAACGTGGCGAGGCGGCCGGTGGCGGCCAGCACGCGGCGCACCGGGCCATGGCCTTCGGGAGCGGCGATGTGGGCCACGGTTTCCGCCTTGGCCCCGGCGATGGAGCGTACCTGGTCGGTGCGGGCGGTCATCGTCGGGCCCCCGTCGAAAATGTCGACATAGCCTTCATAGGCGAACCCTTCTGCCTCCAGCATCCGCATGGCCGGCCGGCCGTTGAGATGCGGCATGCCGATGGCCGTGCGCGCGCTTTCCGGCAGCATCGCCACATAGACCGGGTGCTTGGGCATCAGGTCGGCGATGAACTGGTTGCCGTTCAAAGCGTTGAAATGATCGGCTTCCTGAAAGCCCATGCCAAAGAACTTGCCGCCCACCGCGTCCCAGAACGCCGATCCGCCGCGCTCGTCGATCACGCCGCGCAGTTCGGCCAGGATGCGCGGAGCAAAGCGGGCGCGGTGCATGGCGATGAACAGATAGCGGCTGCGCGCCAGCAGCATGCCCAGCCCGCCGGCGCGCTCGGCGGGATGGAGGAACAGCCCACCCACTTCGCTCGATCCTTCCAGATCGGTGGCAAGATGCAGCATCTCGGCGCGGAACGTGCGGTTCAGTTCCTTCGAGTGCTGGGTCAGCGTGGTGAGGCGATAGGAATAGAACGGCCCGCCGCGCCCGACGCAGGCAAAGATCTGCGCCGTGCCGCGCAGTTCGCCGGTCGCCACGTTTTCCAGCACCACCACGAACAGCTCATCGCCCGGCCCGTCGGGCAGGCTTTCGCGCGGGTCGGCCAGGCAGGCGGCGGCGCGCTCCAGCTTGGCGCGCAAGGTGGCGCGATCAGCTGGCAGGTTGGTAAAGCCACTGCCGCCGAGCTTGGCCATCTCGTACATGGCCTCCACATCGGTGGGGCGGGCGGCGCGAATGCGAAACGTCATGGTGCGCTATTCTCCCCCGGAAAGCCGATGCAGCACCAGTGCCGACAGCGCCGCGCGCTCTGCCAGCGAGGGCACGATCAGGAATTCGTGCGGCGAATGGATTGATCCGCCGCGCACCCCCATCGTATCCACCACCGGCACGCCCAGTGCGGCGATGTTGTTGCCATCGCAGACGCCGCCGGTGTCCTTCCAGGCGATCGGCTGCCCCAGCGCCGCACCGCAGTCGCGCACCAGCGTGAACAGCGCCAGCGCCGGTTCGGTCAGTGGCTTGGGCGGGCGGCTGATCCCGCCATGCACGTGGATCGTCACATCGTGTGCGCGCTCGATCTCTGTCACGGCTTGGCCCAGCGCCACGGCAAATCCTTGTGCATCGGCCTCGGCCCCAGGGCGGATGTTCCAGCGCAGCACGGCCTTGTCGGGCACCACGTTGTTGGCGCTGCCACCGTCGATCCGCGCCGGGTTCACCGACAGGCCGGGGCGGTGCAGGGCCTTGAGCCGCAGCGCCAGGTCTGCCGCCGCGACGATGGCGTTGCGCCCGTCATCGGGGTTGCGCCCGGCATGGGCGGACCGGCCGGTGATGACGGCGGCATAGTTGCCGCTGCCTGCCCGCGCGCCCGCCAGCGTGCCATCGGGCAGGGCCGATGGTTCATAGGTCAGCGCCGCGGCCTTGCCGGCTGCAACCTGGGCGATCAGCGTCGCGGATGACAGGCTGCCGGTTTCCTCGTCGGAATTGATCAGCACGTCATAGCCGACCTGGCGCGCCACCGCACTGCGCTCGAACGCGCTGAGGGCGGCGAGCAGCACGGCGATGCCGCCTTTCATGTCGGCCACGCCCGGCCCGCCCAGCGTGGTGTCGTCGAGCCAAGTCGTGGTCTGGAACGGATCGCCTGGCGGGAACACGGTGTCCATGTGCCCGGTCAGCAGATAGCGCCGGGGCGCATCGGGCCGTACCCGCACCAGCAGGTGGGCGCCGTGGTCAAGCTGGCCCACGGTGCCATCGGCGGCCACGGTTTCCACGGGGGCCGGCGCCACCAGTTCCACCGTGCCGGGCAGCGCGGCAAAGGCATCGGCCAGGAGCGCGGCCTGGCGGGCAAGGCCGGCAAGATGGCGCGTGCCGGTGTTGATCGCGCTCCATGCCAGAACCTGGTCGAGCAGGGGGGCGCCGTCGATCGGGGCGAGCAGGGCCTGCTCGGTGGCGGAAAGCTGTTGCATCGGAAACCACACCTAGCCGTTCGCGCAGGCCGGGTGAACCCCTGTTGCCAAGCCGGTGCGAATCGGGCAGAACGGGGGTGTTCCTCCCCAGGTTCAATAGGCAGGTCGGCACAGATCCGGTATCCGATAGGGATGCGGTTCGATGGCCGGCATTGCCATGCCCGTTTTGATGACAAAGGCAGATGACCATGGGTGAGTTTACCGAAATTGCCGACCTGCGCCCCCGTATCACGCGGGACGGGTTGCAGGTGGATGCCGCGCTGGCCGCATTCCTGGAAAACGACGTGCTGGCGCCGCTGGGGCTGGATGCCGGGGCGTTTTGGGCGGGTTTTGCCGGGTTGGTGGCGCGTTTCACCCCGGTAAACCGCGCGCTTCTGGAAACGCGCGAGACGATCCAGGCCGCGATCGATGCCTGGCACGTGGCGCGCCGGGGCCAGCCGCATGATCCTGCTGCCTATCGCGCCTTTCTGGAAGAGATCGGCTATATCGTGCCCGAACCTGCGCCCTTTGCCGTGGGCACGCAGGACGTCGATCCTGAAATCGCTACCATGGCTGGGCCGCAACTCGTCGTTCCCGTGCTCAACGATCGCTTCCTGCTCAACGCCGCCAACGCGCGCTGGGGCAGCCTGTATGATGCCTGGTATGGCACCGACGCATTGGATGCCGCGCCCGCCCGGCCGGGTGGCTATGACGCGGCGCGCGGCGCGGCGGTGATCGCGGCGGGGCGCGCTTTTCTGGACGCCACGCTGCCGCTGGCGCAGGGGGCGTGGGCCGATTGGGATGGGCAGGGCGTGCCCGCCCTGGCTGATCCGGCACAATGGGCTGGGCACAAGCCGGGCGGCCTGCTGTTCCGCCACAACGGTTTGCACATCGAACTGGTGCTCGACCGCGCCCATCCGGTCGGCGCCACCGATGCGGCTGGCCTTGCCGATATCGTGCTGGAAGCGGCGCTGACCACGATTGTCGATCTGGAGGATTCGATCGCGGCGGTCGATGCCGAGGACAAGCTGGTGGCCTATCGTCACTGGCTCGGCCTGATGCGCGGCGATCTGACCGCACGATTCGCCAAGGGCGGCCAGACCATGCACCGCGCGCTGGAACCCGATCGCGATTGGACCGCGCCGGATGGCACCGCCTTTGCCCTGCCGGGGCGCAGCCTGCTGTTCGTGCGCAACGTTGGCCATCTGATGACCAACCCTGCCATCCTGCTGCCCGATGGATCGGAAATTCCCGAGGGCATCATGGATGCGGTGATCACCAGCGCCATCGCCATGCACGATGTGATGCGCCTGGGTCAGCACCGCAACAGCCGCCAGGGCGCGATCTATATCGTCAAGCCCAAGATGCACGGGCCTGACGAAGTGGCCTTTGCCAATGACCTGTTCGATGCCGTGGAAGATCTGCTCAGCCTGCCGCGCCATACCGTGAAGGTGGGTGTGATGGACGAGGAGCGCCGCACCAGCGCTAACCTGGCGGCCTGCATCGCTGCCGTGAAGGATCGCGTGGTGTTCATCAACACCGGTTTCCTCGATCGCACGGGTGATGAGATCCACACCGCGATGCAGGCCGGCCCGATGATCCGCAAGGGCGCGATGAAGCAGGCCGGCTGGATCGCCGCCTATGAAGCGCGCAATGTCGGCATTGGGCTCGCCTGCGGCCTGTCTGGCAAGGCGCAGATCGGCAAGGGCATGTGGGCTGCGCCCGATCGCATGCGCGCCATGGTTGTCGAAAAAATCGCCCATCCGCGCACAGGCGCCAACACCGCCTGGGTACCTTCGCCCACGGCGGCGACGCTGCACGCCACGCATTATCACCAGGTGGATGTGTTCGGCCTCCGCCCCGAGATTGCCGCGCGGCCCATTCCGGCGCTCGATGCCTTGCTGGCGATCCCACTGGCCGATGGCGCCAACTGGTCGGAAGAGGAAATCCGCGCCGAGCTGGACAACAACGCGCAAGGGTTGCTCGGCTATGTCGTGCGCTGGATCGACCAGGGCGTGGGCTGTTCCAAGGTGCCCGACATCGACGATGTCGGCTTGATGGAAGACCGCGCCACTTTGCGCATTTCCAGCCAGCACCTGGCCAACTGGCTGCTGCACGGGGTCTGCACGCAAGAGCAGGTGATGGATGCGCTGCAGCGCATGGCGGCCAAGGTCGATGCCCAGAATGCGGGGGATCCGGCCTATGAGCCGATGACGGGCAACTGGGACACGAGCTTTGCCTTCCGCGCCGCATGCGACCTGGTGTTCCAGGGCGTGGCCCAGCCCAGCGGCTATACCGAGCCGCTGCTCCACGCCTGGCGCCGTCGCAAGAAGGCGGCGGTTCTGGTGGCCGAGCCGGCCTGAGAACGACAGTATGACGCGGCGCGTGGCGGGGCAGATGCCTTGCCGCGCGCTGCGCCAGCCCATCCTGACGGTGCATCCGGCAAACTTGCATAAAGCCCGATCGTGGTCCATGGTTGCACTGCAGCATACCTTGGCGACGAAAATTTCTCGGGCAAATTGTGGGTGGGGCAGTGATGAACGGGACAAGTGCGCGTCAAGAAAAGTTTCTCTATCTTGACGGATTGCGGGCAATTGCCATCCTGTTGGTGATTATTGTCCACGTATCCCAAGCATTTCCTGAATTGCCTCATCGCATTCTTCAGTTTTTTGATTTTGGCAAACGAGGCGTTCAGCTCTTTTTTGTGGTGAGCGGATATACCCTGACCAAGGTTTATTTCGGCCGCGGAATGGATGTTGCGCAGTTTTTCACCAGGCGATTTTTCCGCATAGCTCCGATATTTTATCTGGCTGGCGCGGTGTATATCGCGCTCGGCGCGCTGGGTGAATTCCATTACGCCGCGCGGCCCAATGCGTTTCAGGTGATCACCACGCTGCTGTTCATCCACGGGTGGTTTCCGTCATCGATCAATTACGTGGTCCCCCGCGGGTGGAGCATTGGTGCAGAGGCCATGTTCTACGTGCTGTTCCCGTTGCTGTTCGCCACGATGAGCAACCGCAAGGTCTTCCTTGCTCTGGCTGCGTTTTCCTATCCGCTGGCAATGGTCGTGCGCCTCGTGCTTGATCGCTGGGGGCCAGGGGAAGGCACCGATGCTGCGATTTTCGCGTCCTATTTCTTTCTTGTGCACCTGCCGGCATTTGCCAGCGGCTGTGCCGTCGCCTTGATCGAACCTGCGTTGCAAAAGCGTTTCGCCATCAATTGGCGGGCCTTGTTCTGGGTGCTGTTGCTGGCCGTGCCGGCCATGGCGTTGACCAAGGCTACTTCCAATGCGCTTCTGGCGGATCTGGTTTTCGCGAGCCTGGTCCTGGTCAGCGCCTTGGCACGCCCCGCGTTCATCGAATCCCCGCTGTTTACCTGGATCGGGCGGATCAGCTTCAGTGTCTATCTGGTGCACTTCCTGTTTCTTAACGCCCTGTTCCTGCTGCAACCCCGGTTGGTTGCCGCCGTTGGCGTACCCGCTGGGTTGGTCGTCGGCTTTGCCGGGGTCACCGTCGGGTCGCTCTTGCTCAGCGATGTTACCCACCGCTTCATCGAAAAGCCGATGATTGCCCTGGGGCGTCGTGTCGATGGCATGCGTGAGCGGCGCAAGCACGGCCAGGGCGGCACCGTCCGGGGCTGAACGCTGCCCAGGCGCGCAAGTGTGCCGCGCGCCATGATCCCTGCAAGTGTCTTGCGCAGCCGTGCATGCTTCGTCATGCAGCGATCCCATCGGGCGGGCGCGGTTTTGCCCGCATGGCGAATCGCCTTTCTGATCTTTGTGGTCAGATGAACGACATGGAACTTTAGACGATGCTGCAACTGATCGAGGCCAACTGGCAACTGGTGGCAGGCGCCGTAGCGCTGCTGCTGGTGGTGGCGTTCCTCCTGCTGCGCCGGGGCGGCAAGGCACCCGAACGCCGCGAATTCAATGATGTCCTGTCTGAAGGCGCGGCGCCTGCGCAGCGCAATACCGCGCTGATCGATACGCCGCCCGCTGCGGCCATTCCGGTGCCGCCGCCACCCACTGCGCCCCCGGCCGATGCCCTGGCGGCTGCCGATGGTGATGACCTCACTCGCATCAAGGGCCTGGGGCCCAAGCTCAAGACGCTACTGGCCAGCCTGGGTGTGACGCAGTTTGCGCAGATTGCCGCCTGGACCGACGAGGACGTGGCCCGCATCGATGCGCAGCTTGGCGCTTTTGCCGGCCGCCCCACGCGCGACAATTGGGTAGAGCAGGCCAAGCTGCTGAGCAGCGGCGATACCGCTGCCTATGAGGACAAGTTCGGGAAGCTCTAAAGCTTCATTCCTGGGCCTGGGGCGCGGCCAGTGTCGCCCCCGTGGCCGGGCGCGCGCCACAGCGGCGGATCAGCGCGCGCACCAGATCGCTGCCCGGCACGCTGATCTTGCCGGCATCGGGCAGGGTGCCGGTAAACGGCCCGTCGAACACCTCGGCCGCCGGATCGCCCGCCGGCAGGCTGCCCTGCCACAGATAGCCCGGCGAACCCGGCACCGAAGTGGCATCCACTGCCAGGCGCACGATGCGCTTGCGTCCCTGCAGGGCAAACAGCGCCTGCGCGCCCACTTCGGCCGGGACATGCCGGGTTACCACCAGAACCCCCTGACGGCACGATAGCGAAAGATCTGGCCCCGCCCCTGGCGTGCCGAAACGCACGCTGTCTCCACCCGGCGCGCCGGCCCAGACCGGCTTGTCATTACCCGCCGGGGCCGTCGGCAAAGGCTGGCTTTCCGGCAAAGGCACGCGCACGGCGTTGAGCGGGGTGCCGCTGTCCTGCGGGGCCGGGGCTTGCTGCGAGCAGGCGGCGAGGATGGACAGGGCGAGCAGCGAAATGCAACGGCGCATGGTCATGGCGCGGATGCTATCGTGAATGCGCACCGTGAGCAACCATCCCCCCTCCGACGGCCTGCGGCCGCCACCTCCCCCCGCTTTGCGGAGGGAGGATCGAACTCCGTCCAGGGCGTGTTAGCAGCCGCTCACTTCCCCCACTTCTTCTGTGATTTGCCGTAGCGTGTCTTGCGGGTGCCGGGCTTGCCTTCGTTGCTGCGGCCGACCACGGGTGCCTTGCGATCGCCTTCGGGCAGGCCAAGCTCGGTCGATTCCAGGCGGCGGATTTCGTCGCGCAGGCGGCCGGCTTCTTCGAATTCCAGGTCGGCTGCGGCATTGCGCATGCGCTTTTCCAGGTCTTCGATGTGGCTGCGCAGGTTGTGGCCGACGAGGTTGTTGGTGCTGTCGTCGTCCAGGTCCACCAGCACGCCGTCGCGGCTGGCAGTATCGGCGATGATATCGGCGATCTGGCGCTTGATCGTGGCCGGGGTGATCCCGTGCAACTCGTTATAGGCGTTCTGCTTTTCGCGGCGACGATCGGTTTCGGCGATCGCGCGCTCCATGCTCCCGGTCATGCGATCGGCATAGAGGATCACGCGCCCATCGACGTTGCGCGCGGCGCGGCCGATAGTCTGGATCAGCGAGGTTTCCGAACGCAGGAAGCCTTCCTTGTCGGCATCGAGAATGCACACCAGCCCGCATTCGGGAATATCGAGGCCTTCGCGCAGCAGGTTGATGCCCACCAGCACGTCATAAACGCCCAGACGAAGGTCGCGGATCAGCTCGATGCGCTCCAGCGTCTCGACGTCGGAATGCATGTAGCGCACGCGCAGGCCCGCCTCGTGCATGAACTCGGTCAGGTCTTCGGCCATGCGCTTGGTCAGCGTGGTCACCAGCGTGCGATAGCCGTTCTGGGCTGTGAGGCGGCATTCGTTGATGCAGTCCTGCACCTGGTCTTCCACCGGGCGGATGAGCACTGGCGGATCGATCAGCCCGGTCGGGCGGATGACCTGCTCGGCAAACACGCCGCCGGCCTGTTCCATCTCCCAATTGCCCGGCGTTGCCGAAACGGCGAAGGTCTGCGGGCGCATCGCCTCCCATTCGTTGAAGCGCAGCGGGCGGTTGTCGATGCAACTGGGCAGGCGAAAGCCGTATTCGGCCAGGGTCATCTTGCGGCGATGGTCCCCGCGCGCCATCGCGCCGATCTGCGGCACGGTCTGGTGGCTTTCGTCCACGAATAGCAGCGCGTTGTCGGGCAGGTATTCGAACAGGGTTGGCGGCGGCTCGCCCGGCAGGCGGCCGGTGAGGAAGCGGGAATAGTTCTCGATCCCCGCGCACGAACCGGTGGCAGCCATCATTTCCAGGTCGAAATGGGTGCGCTGTTCCAGCCGCTGCGCCTCGAGCAGCTTGCCCTCGGCATGAAGCTCCTTGAGTCGCTCGGCCAGTTCGAACTTGATCGCCTCGCGCGCCTGCATCAGCGTGGGGCCGGGCGTGACGTGGTGCGAATTGGCATAGACCCGCACCTGGGAAAGGCGCGTATCGGCCTTGCCGGTAAGGGGATCGAACTCGGCAATCTCCTCGATCTCGTCGCCGAAGAAGGTCACGCGCCAGGCGGTGTCTTCGTAGTGCGAGGGGAAGATTTCGAGGTTGTCACCGCGCACGCGGAACGTGCCGCGCTGAAACGCATGGTCGTTGCGCTTGTATTGCAGGGCGACCAGCTTGCGCACGATCTCGCCCTGGTCAACGCTTTCGCCTTTCTTGAGGTCAAACACCATGGCCGAATAGGTTTCGACCGAGCCGATGCCATAGAGGCACGAGACCGAGGCGACGATGATCACGTCGTCGCGTTCGAGCAAGGCGCGCGTGGCCGAGTGGCGCATGCGGTCGATCGCCTCGTTCACCGAGCTTTCCTTCTCGATGTAGGTGTCGGAGCGCGGCACATAGGCTTCGGGCTGGTAATAATCGTAGTACGAGACGAAATATTCCACCGCGTTTTCGGGGAAAAAGCTCTTCATCTCGCCATAAAGCTGCGCCGCCAGGATCTTGTTGGGCGCCAGGATCAGGGCGGGGCGCTGCAATTCCTCGATCACCTTGGCCATGGTGAACGTCTTGCCCGAGCCGGTCACACCCAGCAGCACCTGCGTGCGCTCGCCCTCGCGCGCGCTGGCCACCAGGTCGGCAATCGCGGTCGGCTGGTCACCTGCGGGCTGATATTCCGACACCACCTTGAACGGGCGGCCCGGCTCCAGCTTTGCAGGCCGCTGCGGCTTGTGCGGGACAAAGTTGCCAGAGGTATCGGGCTCTTCCAGCCCCCTGCGGATGATGATTTCGGCCATGGGCAACATATGGGGAACACCAGGCCCAGATGCAATCGGCCCCAAAGCGCCCGATCGCGCCATGGCCATGGCCCGGCGAGCGTGATAGCGTCATGTCCCCAAACGGGAGAGTGACGATGATTGCCAAGACCCCATCCGCCTTGCTCGGGCCTGTCCTGCTGACCCTGGCTGTTCTGCTGCCGGGCTGCAAGAAAGAGCCGGCCGTGGTGGCCAAGGATGCCGATGCCGGTGAAGTGGCGGCCAAAGTGGCGGGCGCAGGGGTGAAGTTTCAGCCTGGCGCCTGGAGCACCCAGGTCAAGGCGATCGATATCGACATGCCCGGCATGCCGCCGGAAATGGTGGCGGGCATGAAGGACGCGATGGGCCATGCCCGCGCCGAGCGGTCATGCCTGACCAAGGAAAAGGCCGCGCGCCCCGATGGCGATTTCTTCGGCCAGGCCGACAAGAGCTGCCGCTACAAGACCTTCACCATGGCCGACGGCAAGATCGACGGCGTGCTCAACTGCGGCCACAACGGCAGCACGCAGACGATCACGCTCAAAGGCAGCTATGGCAGCGATCACTTCACCATGGACATGGACATGACCGGCAGCGGCCCGGGCGGCAAGCAGATGCGCATGCACGTGGCCACCCAGTCCAACCGCGTGGGTGAATGCACCCCGCAGGAAAAGACCCAGGCCGACGCCGATGAAAAGGCCGCGGCGATTTAAGGAAGGGGGATTTCGGGTGGCTGGCTGCCGCATGCGCGATGACGGCAGCCCAGGTGCAAGTTATCAAGCTGGACCCCGGATCAAGTCCGGGGTGACGAGAAAATATAGATAAAGTAAAAACTTATCGTCACCCCGGACTTGATCCGGGGGCCAGCTGTTCTGTTTGTGCAAAACGCCAGCGTGGCCGCAGGTGGGGGTAGCCTGCTTCTTGCCGTAATCGCGCCCAATCAGGCCTGTTGGTTCGCACACTAAGCCACGAAGCCCACGCACCTGCACCTACCTCTTCGTGCTATCGTGTGCATTTCAGGCGAAACACGGCCGGCCGCATTCAATCATAGGCGTAAGGCCCGCCCACTTCGATCGCGCGGCGATAGGCGGGGAGGGCCTGGATCTTGTCCAGCCAGGCGATCGTGTGGGGCCGGGTTTGGTCAAGGCCGGCACGGGCGCGGGCGGCCTCGATCGGGAAGCTCATCATCACGTCGGCCGCGGTCATGGCGGGGCCGGCAAACCAGGGCCGGCTGGCCAGTTCGCGCTCGACGAAATCGAGATGCACGTCGATCATCGGCTGGATACGCTTCAAGGCGATCTTGCCCATGATCGGCACGCGCGACAGCACCAGCTTGAGCAGCAGCGGCGGCATCAGCGACCCTTCGGCATAATGCAGGAACATGCGATAGCGCAGCGCATCCTGTTCGGCCGCGGGCGCGCCCAACTGTCCGCCGGCCTTGTCCACCAGGTATTCCACGATCGCGCCGCTTTCGGCCAGGATGCGGCCGTCATCCTCGATCACCGGGGACTTGCCGAGCGGGTGGACCGCGCGCAGTTCGGGCGGCGCCAGCATTGTCTTGGCGTCGCGTTCATAGCGCTTCACCTTGTAGGGAAACCCCAGTTCCTCCAGCAGCCAGAGCACGCGTTGCGAGCGCGAATTGTTGAGGTGGTGGACAGTGATCATGGGGCCTCCTTGAACGGCGCGCGCCGGGCTGGCGAAGATGGCTGCCACTTTGCCTATCGGGCGAATGTGACATGAATTTGAAACAATTCCGTCTTTCTGGCGTTCCTTCCCGGCGTCCGATAGCTGTTTGCCGGTGATTCCCATGGCCACGCAACCTTCCTCTCCGCCACGCAGCGCGTGGGCACACCTCGAAACGCTGGGTGCTGCCCTGGCGCGGCGGCGTGCGTTGGCATTTGCGCCCCGGCCCGAGGGCGTGCGCGGCCCGGCCTGGCCGCGGCTGATCGGCGAACTGGCCACCCCGATCGACCATTGGCAGGCCGCGCGCGGCGCGCCGCTGCCCTCCTATCCGCCCGCGCGCCATGCCCGGCCGGTGATGCTGCTGCCCGGGTTCGGCACGCATCCGGTGCGCATGAAGCCGCTGGCCACTGCACTGGAAAGCGCGGGCCATCGCGTGAGCGACTGGGGCCTGGGCTTCAATTTCGGATCGAGCGAGGACCGCTTTGAACGGCTGGCCGAGCGGGTGGAGACAATGGCCCGGCGCGAGGGCGAGCCGCTGGTCCTGGTAGGCTGGAGCCTGGGCGGGCTGTTTGCGCGCCAACTGGCCAAGACCTGTCCGGACCATGTCGGCCTGGTGATCACCATGGGCACACCGTTTTCGGGTGACCGCCGCGCCAACAATGCCTGGCGCGCCTATCAGATCGTTGCGGGCCACAGCGTGGACGAGGCACCGATGGCCCAGGATCTCGCCACCAAGCCCCCGGTGCCGACGATCGCGTTGTGGAGCCCGCGCGACGGGATCATCGCGCCGCGCAGCGCGGCCGGCTGGCCGGGCGAGCGCGATCTGGTCGTGCCGCTGCGCGTGACCCATCTGGGCTTTGCCGCCCATCCGCAGGTGGCTCGCACGCTCGTCGATCTCGTCGCGCGCTACTGAGTCTGTCGGGGCAGATTCCGCCGTTTCGGGCGGTCTGGTCAGTTTTCCTGCCAGTAAACGCACGAAAACTGGCGCGAACCGGCGCGGCGCGGATGCTGCCACGCCACATCGCCCTGTGCAAGGGGCTGCGCCACGATGGAATCAATTGTTTCGCACGCGCAGCATCGGCGCTTGCGGCCGGCCGAATCGTGTGCAAGCAATGGGCCAGACGGGAGGTTCTGCATGACCAAATCCTCGCTCTCGTCCTATGACGAGATGCTTGAAGCCGATGGCTCCACACGCCCTGCCTACAGCGGGTATTGCGAGTGGCTGAAAGAGCAACCACCCGAATTGCTGCGGCGAAAATCGGGCGAAGCCGAAGCCTTTTTCCGCAAGACCGGGATTACCTTCAACGTTTACGGCAACGAGGACGCCGAAGAGCGCCTCATCCCCTTCGACATGGTCCCCCGGATCATCAACGCCGCGCAGTGGCGCCGCCTGTCGAAGGGCATCGAGCAGCGGGTGCGCGCGCTCAACGCTTTCCTCCACGATCTCTATCATCGCCAGGAAATCGTCCGGTCCGGGCGCCTGCCCGAACGCGTGCTCAAGGGTAACAAGGCCTTTCTGCCGCAGATGGCTGGTTTTACCCCGCCGGGCGGCGTCTATACCCACATCGTTGGCATCGACCTTGTCCGCACTGGCGAAGATGATTTCATGGTGCTGGAAGACAACGCTCGCACACCATCGGGCGTGTCCTACATGCTCGAAAACCGCGAAACCATGATGGCCATGTTCCCCGAACTGTTCACCAAGGTGCGGGTGCGCGAGGTTTCCGATTATCCCCGCCGCCTGGCACGCAGCCTGGCTGCCTGTGCCCCGCCGGCGGCAAGCGGGCACAAGCCGGTGGTGGCGGTGCTGACGCCGGGCACGTTCAACAGCGCCTATTACGAGCACGCCTTCCTGGCGGACCAGATGGGCGCCGAACTGGTCGAAGGCAGCGACCTCAAGGTGGAGAACGGCCGCGTCGCCATGCGCACCACGCGCGGCTGGCAGGCGATCGACGTGCTCTATCGCCGGGTCGACGACGATTACCTCGATCCGCTGTCGTTCAAGCCTGAAAGCGTGCTGGGCGTTTCGGGGATCATGGACGTCTATCGCGCTGGCGGCATCACCATCGCCAATGCGCCGGGCACCGGGATTGCCGATGACAAGGCGATCTACAGTTTCATGCCCGAGATCATCGAATTCTATACCGGCGAAAAGCCGATCCTGGCCAACGTGCCCACCTGGCGCTGTTCGGAAAGCGATTCGCTGGCCTACGTGCTCGACAATCTGGCGGATCTGGTGGTCAAGGAAGTGCATGGCTCGGGCGGCTACGGCATGCTGATCGGGCCCACCTCGTCGCAGCGCGAAATCGCGATGTTTGCCGAAAAGCTGCGCGCCAATCCCGATAACTACATCGCCCAGCCGACGCTTTCGCTCTCTACCGTGCCGATCTTCACCAAGGCCGGCCTGGCGCCGCGCCATGTCGACCTGCGCCCGTTCGTGCTGGTCTCGCCGCAGGGGATCGACATCACGCCTGGTGGCCTGACGCGGGTGGCGCTCAAGAAAGGATCGCTGGTGGTCAATTCGTCGCAAGGGGGCGGCACCAAGGACAGCTGGGTGCTGGACGATTGAGGCGGAAGGGAAAACGATAAAATGCTTGGACGTTCCGCCAACGGCATCTTCTGGCTGTTCCGCTATCTCGAACGCGCGGAAAATACCGCGCGGCTGGTAGAGGCCGGCTTTCGCATGGCGCTGACCCGCGACGCCGCCGATGCCAGCGACGAATGGCGCTCGGTCATCGTCACGCTGGGATTGCAGGGGGCCTATCAGGCCAAGTTCGGCAGCGACTATGCCGGCAGCAACGTGTTCAACTTCATCCTGCGCGATCGCGACAACCCCGGCAACGTGCTGAGCATGGTCGAACAGGCGCGCCACAACGCGCGCATGGTTCGCACCGGCATCACGCGCGAGGTGTGGGAGGCGGTCAACGAAAGCTGGATGATCCTCAAGCAGGAACTGGCCCGCACTGTCACCGAAACGCGCCTGGGCGGCGTGCTCGACCTGATTCGCCGCCAGTCCACCCTGGTGCGCGGGGCGATGGAAGGCACGATGCTGCGCAACGATATCTATTACTTTGCCCGTGCCGGCAGCTTTATCGAGCGGGCAGACAACACCGCGCGCCTGCTCGATGTGAAGTACTATGTGCTGCTGCCTTCGCTGTCCTATGTCGGCTCCAGCCTCGACAACGTGCAGTGGGACAACGTGCTGCGGGCCGTGGCCGGGGACCGTGCCTATCGCTGGCTCAACGCCGGGCGGATGGAGGCGCGCGGCATTGCCGAGTTCCTCATGCTCGACGGGCGTTTTCCGCGCAGCCTGGCGTTCTGCTATGCCCAGTTGCGCGACTATCTCGATCGGCTGGCGGTCGAATACGGCGATCGGCTGGAAACGCACGAGATTGCCGCGCGCACGCACGAGCAGCTCAAGAGTCAGACGATCGATGGCGTGTTCGAGCACGGGCTCCACCAGGTGATCGGCCAGTTCATCGCCGCCAACAACCACCTCGCGCAGCAGATCCAGCGCGACTATCGCTTTACCGAATAAGGAAAGGGGAAGGCCGCCCATGCGCCTCGCGATCAGCCACACCACGCGCTACACCTTTTCCACGCCGGTGGCCCACGGGCTGCAACGCCTGCGCCTCACCCCGCTGGCCTGCCGCGGGCAAAGCGCAGAGTTCTGGGAGATCGAACTGGAAGGCGCGCGGCCCGAGGTGTCGTACGACGACGAAAACGGCAACCGCGTTACGCTGATCTCGTTCGTGCCCGGCGCGCGCGAGGTGGTGATTCGCAGCCAGGGCGTGGTCCAGACAGCTGACAATGCCGGAGTGATGGGCAAGCAGTCCGGCCATCTGCCGCTGTGGCATTTTACCGAGCAGACCGCATTGACGCGGGGCGGCCCGCGCGTGCGCGCACTGGTCGATGCCCTGCCCGAAGAGGCGGAAGACGTGCTGGCCCGGCTCCACGCGCTGAGTGCCCTGGTGCGCGAGGCGGTGGCCTATGAAAGCGGGCACACCGATGTTGCCACTTCGGCTGAGCAGGTGCTCGCCGCCGGGCGCGGGGTGTGCCAGGACCAGGCCCACGTGTTCATCGCCGCTGCGCGCCTGCTCGGCGTTCCCGCGCGCTATGCCAGCGGCTACCTGATGATGGACGATCGGGTGGAACAGGATGCCGGCCATGCCTGGGCCCAGGCCCATGTGCCGGGACTGGGCTGGGTCGGCTTCGATATCGCCAACGCGATCTGCCCCGATGCGCGCTATGTCCACCTGGCGACTGGCTGTGATTACACCGCCTGCGCGCCGATTACCGGCATCCGCTATGGCGCGCGTGACGAAGCGATGCATGTCAGCCTGGCCGTTGAACAACAGCGCATGGAACAATAAGACCCTGCGTGAAGGCCACGGTGCCGCCAAGGGCATTGCGGCAGGCATCGCAGGTGTAGGATAGTGGGGAACCGGCCGGCGCGCGCCGGCCGGACGGGGACGGACAATGACCTATTGCGTGGGGATGATGCTCGACAAGGGGCTCGTCCTGATGAGCGACACCCGCACCAATTCGGGCGTCGACAACATTTCGGTATTCCGCAAGAGCTTTACCTGGTCGGTGCCGGGCGAGCGGGTCATCACGATCATGACGGCGGGCAACCTCGCGACGACTCAGGCGGTGATCAGCCAGCTTGAGGAGCGCAACAAGGCGCCCAGCGAGCGGCGTCCGTCGATCCTCGAAGAGCCCACCATGTTCCAGGTTGCCACCCATGTCGGCAACCTGTTGCGCGGCGTGATCGAGGGGCGCCAGTCCGGCCCGGTGCAGGGCGAGGGCGCGCGCTTTACCGCGACGATGATCGTGGCAGGCCAGATCAGGGACATGGAGCCGCGCCTGTTCATGATCTATCCCGAAGGCAACTTCATCGAGGCGAGCTTCGATACGCCGTTTTTCCAGATCGGTGAAACCAAGTATGGCCGGCCGATCCTGCTGCGCGGCTATGACAAGGGCATGGATTTCGAACAGGCGGTCAAGCTGCTGATGGTCTCGTTCGATTCGACCGTTGCGGCCAATTTGTCGGTGGGCTTGCCGTTCGATCTGACGGTCATCGCGCGCGACCAGTTCGAGCCGCTGCACCAGCGCCGCATCCGCGCCGACGATCCCTATTTCAACGCGATTTCGTCCAGTTGGAGCGAGGCGCTGCGCAACGCGTTCCATCAGCTGCCAGACTATCGGTTCGATTAATCGGATAATGTGCCACTCTGGATCATTACTGCCGCGTTAATGACGAAAATTCACGTTTCGAAACGCAATATGTCATTAACAAACCTCGGGAAACGCCACCGCTTGGGGTGCGGCGGACACTCAGGGGCAGGTCAACAAAGTTGTCATATCTCGGCGATCTTCAGCCAAATAGTTGGCTCCGCTTCGGAGCCGAATTCCCTAAGGAATATGGGCAGCTAACCGGTCTTGAGTCCGAAGGAAGCGTTCAGTTCGAAGCATTCATGCGTGGCGTGGAAGCAGCCCGTAGTGGTTACTTCGGCACCATGGTCGAACGTGTCACACTCCACATCCTCGATAGCGACTCTGCCCGCCGGGCACAGCTTGCTCGTCTCGCCTTTGCCGCCGGACATCATGCCGAAATTTACGGCAGTACGGACGAGTTGCTGGCGCACGCGCCCAGTACCGGGCTGCTCTTGGCGCATGACGATCCGCCCGGAGAGGCGGTGCCGGCGCTGATCGTGGCGATGATGCGTGCCGGGCACTGGCTGCCAGTTATCGCCATTGGCAATGCCCCGGAAACCTGGGCGGTGGTGCGCACGATCAAGGCGGGGGCCCTCGATTACCTGGCGATTCCCAACCAGATCGGTCCGCTCAACGAGGCGATCAGCCGCGCCGCGCACGAAGCCGAATCGCACCGCGTACAACGCGCCCGCGCGGCGGAGGCACGCCAGCGCATCGCCCGCCTCTCGCTGCGCGAACGCGAGGTGCTCGACCGTCTGGCGGAAGGCTGCAGCAACAAGGCCATCGCGCGTGACCTGGATATCAGCCCGCGCACCGTGGAAATCCATCGCATGAAGATGATGGGCAAACTCGGCGCTCGCCACGCCGCCGAAGCCGTCCGCCTGCGGATCGAGGCGACCGGCCTGGGCGACGCCGCCTGACGCCGGAACGGACACACGACATTCGGCCATGAGGGAGGGCTTCAGGAAGGCGGGAAGCGTGATCTCCCGCCTTTCTGGATTCTGCAGGCCACCAAGATCCTCCCCCACACCGTGGGGGAGGTGGCAGCCCGCAGGGCTGTCGGAGGGGGCGTGTTAGCCCAAACGCGCCACGAAAATGCCGGGCCGGGCGCTGCGACGTCACGCGCCGCCAGGCAATGAACTGAATACAATAAAAGCTTTGTCGCGCAGAGGCGCAGAGGCGCGGAGAAGCTAGAATCTCTGCGCCTCTGCGCCTCTGCGCGAAATCAGTCATTTTGTGAATTGGCTGCACACGCGTTTTACTGCGTGATTCTAGGAGTTCAGCAAATGAAAGGGGGAGTATATGTCAGCGCCACACAAAAATGGAACGTTTACAGAGTTTGCTTTGCAGTATCGCTGGAAGAGTTGGATCGCGTAGATCGGCAAGCTCTGGCACATATTGGCCTAAAGCCCGCGCAGCCAAGTCGCCTAACACGTCGTAATGACAGGGTGAGTTCCCTTCTCCCGAGCTTATTGCCCCATCGCGCCGCCGCTCAAATGCTAATGGATTTCCATCGGTAAGAATTCGTCCTTCGCCTGAATACCCATCAGTGATCTCATCCCATTGCCGCAGGAACGAAGCCAAATCGTCTCCGGGCACGACGAATGTATCTTTCCGCAGAACCTGACCCGCTGGTGTTGTGATGATCACTTCTCCAATGCTTCGTGGGCCTGTCTCAGAAAGCGATATTGCGAACCATCTCTTGCCGAACGACGGCATAGCAGCAAACTGAAGACTGCTTGCCGCTTTGGGATTCTGCAATCGCGCCAGCAAGGCGTGAGCGTCGGTCAACACCGGATTGCTTGCATCAAATAGCAACGGCCGCAGGTGGGTTCGGTTGAATTGAGCGAGCCGATGCTTTTTCCACAAGAGGACTAGAGCTGAACTGATTGCGATAAGCGCAAAAAGCGCCGCAATTGTAAATGCGCCACGCTTTATCCAGGGCCAGAGCGCCCGCTTCATCTGAGCTGGTTGGCAGGGTTAGGGGCCACCGCATTAGGACCGTGTCGCGAAGAGCCGTATTCTTCCCAAACTACCCAATAACTGCCCCGTCCGAACAGCACAAAGCCCAATCCGCCCTTTATCCACACAGCGGCCGCCCGTTCCCTACTTCCAGATGCAGGTGATCGCGGTGCGCCGCGTTGTAATCGGGGCTGAGTACGGTGTTGAAGCGCTTGCACGCGCTGGTGTGGATGGCGCGCAGGAAGGCGCGGATCTGTGGGTCTTCGTCGCGCCAGTCGCGCAGCACGGTCACGCGGCGGCCATCGGCTAGGAGGAAGCCAGAAATGTCGATCGCGTTGGCCGTGGCGTGGGCGGAGCGGCGTGCAGTGCCGGCCACGTTGCGGCAATTGTAGCTGCCCATCGTCTCGATCTTGACCAGCGGGCTGCCCAGAATCTGTTGTGCGGCGCGGTCCACGCCAAAGCGCGCCCAGCCTTGCAGCGCATTGGCGAGTTGGCACGTCACCGGCCCGGCATTGGCCAGGCCCAGTTGCGTGCTGTCACTGCGCAGATAGGCCAGGCGCACGCTGCCCAGTGTGCTGCATCCGGCGCCGTAATACTGATCGGGCACCGGCACATAGCCGATCGCATTCTGGCGCAGCGAAACCAGGCAGGCGCGCGTGGCGACCGAGCTTGGCACGGGCTGGACGACCGGGTGCGAGACCATGCGCGCCGAAACCGAGCGGGCGGGCCGGCGCGGGCCGCGTGGGGCATCGACACAGCCGGCAAGGGTAACCACCGGCAGCATGGCCCAGGCAAGAAGAACGCGTCGTGCCATAAGGTTAAGCCTGACGCAGTCTTGGTTACTGCAGGGTAAATGGAAAGCCCGCAGATGCGCGTTGCCGCAGTTTTTGCGACGAACCGCGCAGCAGCATGCCGGCGCAGCATTTTTTGCAGGGTCGATTGACAACCCGGCTGGCGTCCTTAGAAGCGGCGCCGGGCCACGCGGTCCCAACGCCGCGCGTGCTCTCTGTGAGGAGAGTCTACATGACTGTTGGTATTCCCGCCGCAAAGCCGGCGCGTCCTTTCTTTTCCTCGGGTCCGTGCGCCAAGCCGCCGGGGTATTCTCTGGACAAACTCGCCACCGAATCGCTGGGTCGTTCGCACCGTGCCAAGATCGGCAAGGCGCGCCTCCAACTCGCGATCGACCTGATGCGCGACGTGCTGCAACTGCCTGCCACCCACCGCATCGGTATCGTGCCCGGTTCCGATACCGGCGCGTTCGAAATGGCGATGTGGACCATGCTGGGCGCCCGCGGCGTGACCACGCTGGCCTGGGAAAGCTTTGGCGAAGGCTGGGTTACCGACGCGGTCAAGCAATTGAAGCTGGAGCCCACCGTGCTCCGCGCCGATTACGGCCAGCTGCCTGATCTGTCCAAGGTCGATTTCGCCGATGACGTGCTGTTCACCTGGAACGGCACCACCAGCGGCGTGCGCGTGCCCGATGGCGAATGGATCCCTGACAATCGCGAAGGCCTGACCTTTGCCGATGCGACCAGTGCGGTCTTTGCCTATGACATTCCGTGGGACAAGATCGACGTGGCGACCTTCTCGTGGCAGAAGGTGCTGGGCGGCGAAGGCGCGCACGGCGTGCTGATCCTCGGCCCCCGCGCGGTCGAACGTCTCGAAACCTACACCCCTGCCTGGCCGCTGCCCAAGGTGTTCCGCCTGGTTTCCAAGGGCAAGCTTGCCGAAGGCGTGTTCAAAGGCGAAACGATCAATACGCCCTCGATGCTGGCGGTGGAAGACGCGATCTTCGCGCTGGAATGGGCCAAGTCGGTCGGTGGCCTCGATGGCCTCAAGGCGCGCTGCACGGCCAACGCCCATGCGCTCGACAAGATCGTTGCCGAACGCAGCTGGCTCGGCCATCTCGCAGTCGACAGCGGCATCCGCTCGCGCACCTCGGTGTGCCTCACCGTCGAAGGCGCTGACGCTGACTTCATCAAGAAGTTTGCCGGCCTGCTCGAAAAGGAAGGCGCTGCCTTTGATATCGCGGGCTATCGCGATGCCCCCGCTGGCCTGCGCATCTGGTGCGGCGCCACGGTGGACACCGCCGATATCGTGGCGCTCGGCCCCTGGCTCGACTGGGCCTATGCCCAGCTGACGGCCACTGCTGAAGCCTGATTTTCCAGCGGATCAACATTCTCGCGTCACCCCGGACTTGATCCGGGGTCCCGCTGTCCTTTTGCGGCAGCACTACGCTCAAGAAGCGGGATGCCGGATCAAGTCGGCATGACGGAAGAATGAAACAGCCAATCCCCATTCCTGCCGGCATTCCCGGCATGCGCCGTGTCATCTGGCGCACCCCATGGAGCAAAGACCATGACCAAGCCCAAGGTTCTGATTTCCGACAAGATGGACCCCAACGCCGCCCGCATTTTTGAAGAGCGCGGCTGCGACGTTGACGTGATCACCGGCAAGACGCCCGAGGAACTCAAGGCGATCATCGGCCAGTACGATGGCCTGGCGATCCGTTCGTCGACCAAGGTGACCAAGGAAATCCTGGAAGCTGCGACCAACCTCAAGGTTGTCGGCCGCGCCGGCATTGGCGTCGACAACGTCGATATTCCGGCTGCGTCGGCCAAGGGCGTGGTGGTGATGAACACCCCGTTCGGCAACTCGATCACCACGGCCGAACACGCCATCGCCCTGATGTTCGCGCTCGCCCGCCAGCTGCCCGAGGCTGATCTTTCGACCCAGGCCGGCAAGTGGGAAAAGAACCGCTTCATGGGCGTGGAAGTGACCGGCAAGACGCTGGGCCTGATCGGCGCGGGCAACATCGGCTCGATCGTTGCCAGCCGTGCGCTCGGCCTCAAGATGAAGGTCGTTGCCTTCGACCCGTTCCTCACGCCCGAGCGTGCCGTGGAAATGGGCGTGGAAAAGGCTGATCTGGAAACCCTGCTGGCCAAGGCAGACTTCATCACGCTGCACACCCCGCTGACCGACCAGACGCGCAACATCCTCTCGGCCGAAAACCTCGCCAAGACCAAGAAGGGCGTGCGCATCGTCAACTGCGCGCGCGGTGGCCTGGTCGATGAAAAGGCGCTGAAGGAACTGCTCGATTCCGGCCATATCGCCGGCGCCGCGCTCGACGTGTTCGAAACTGAGCCGGCCAAGGACAGCCCGCTGTTCGGCACGCCCAACTTCATCTGCACCCCGCACCTGGGCGCTTCGACCACCGAAGCCCAGGTCAACGTGGCGTTGCAGGTGGCCGAGCAGATGGCCGATTTCCTGGTCACCGGCGGCGTCACCAACGCGCTCAACATGCCTTCGCTGTCGGCCGAGGAAGCGCCCAAGCTCAAGCCCTACATGGCGCTGGCCGAAAAGCTCGGCACCCTGGTGGGCCAGCTGGCGCACGACAACCTCGCCAAGATCGCCATCGAGGTGGAAGGCGCTGCTGCCCAGCTCAACCAGAAGCCGATCACCGCAGCCGTGCTCACCGGCGTGATGAAGCAGTATTCCGACACCGTGAACATGGTCAACGCGCCGTTCCTGGCCAAGGAACGCGGGCTTGACGTGCGCGAAGTGCGCCATGATCGCGAAGGCGAATACCGCACCCTGGTGCGCGTCACCGTCTCGACCAGCCAGGGTGACCGCTCGGTGGCCGGCACGCTGTTCGGCAACGGCCAGCCGCGCCTGGTGGAAATCTTCGGCATCGGCATCGAAGCCGATCTCGACGGCGACATGCTCTATATCGTCAACACCGACGCGCCGGGTTTCATCGGCTCGATCGGGACGCTGCTCGGCACCGCCGGCATCAACATCGGCACGTTCCACCTCGGCCGCCGCGAAGCCGGTGGCGAAGCGGTGCTGCTGCTCTCGGTCGATAGCCCGGTCAGCGAAACCGTGCTCGCCCAGGCGCGCGAAATCCAGGGCGTGCGCCTGATCAAGGCGCTCAAGTTCTAATCGCTTTGGGCGGCCCGCCGCGCGCGGGCCAAGGCCTGAAAGGCAGGAAAGGGCGGTGCCTTGCGGCGCCGCCCTTTTTGCGTCAGGTCCGCAGCCATGCGCACGCTCGACAACATCGTCTCCGATCGCGGTTCGAAATATGCCGTGTCCGGCGCGCCCTGTGGTTCGGCGGAAGAGGCGCGCGCCTTGGTGGAGCAGCTCAAGACCATCAAGAAATTCGCGAAGGCCACACACAATACCTGGGGCCTGCTGTGCGCGGCCGGGCCGATCAAGCAGGACGATGGCGAAAGCGGGGCGGGCATGGTGATCCTGCGCATGCTGGAGCGCGAGGGGCTGCGCGACCATCTGGTGATCGTCACGCGCTGGTATGGCGGCAAGCATCTGGGCGGCGATCGCTTTCGCCATGTGCAGACGGCGGTGAGGGCCTATCTGGACAGCCTGTGATCGAGGGCGCATCACGTGCCCCGGACCTTTGCACGCCGCCGGCCGTTTACCCGTCACACGCCGATCAAGGACACTGCATGACCAGCACCACTACCGTTCCGTCGCCTGCCGCCTGGCTGGCGCCGATGCTCCCCTTGTGGAACCAGCAGATGATGCTGGGCAGCGAGGCGGCCATGGTCATCGCCCGGCGGATGTGGCTGGTCGCTCTGGCTGATCCCCGCGCCGCTGCCGAAAGCCAGCGCATGGTGACGGAAAAGGTGGAAACGCTGGGCCAGGTGTGGTGGGATTTGGCGCTTGCCCCTTCGCGCGCACTGCTGGCGGGAAAAGCCATCCCCACGCCGCATGGGGAAGCACGACGCGTGGTGCAGACCTATCGACGCAAGGTGCGCGCCAACCTGCGCCGCCTTTCGCGCTGAACGTTCAGCGCTGGCGTGCTGCCTTGACCAGAGCCCAGCCCATGGCCCCGCTAAGCGCCATCGCCAGGGCGAGGCCTGTGGCGGCGCCCCACTCTGCGCCACTGCGCCCGGCGTAGAGTCCCCCGGCGATCAGGCCGAGAATGGGGAAGATCAACAGGGCAAGGCAACCGATCGCAACCATGGCCTGCCCCGTGCCTTGCCCATCATGAACTTGGCCTGAGCCGCCTTTGTTGTGGCGGCCGGCTGTTCGCTCAGGCGACCATAGCGCGCAGGGCTTCAAAGCAGGCGCCGTCGATCGCCTTCCCCACTTCGGCTTCCATGACCGCCAGGGCGCGGTCCACCGGCATGGCGGCGCGATAGGGGCGATCGGCGGTGAGCGCGTCATAGAAATCGGCAACGCTGATGATGCGCGCCTCGGTGGCGATCAGGCTCTGGTTCAGACCCAGTGGATAGCCCTTGCCATCCAGCCGTTCGTGATGCGCGCCGGCAATGGCGGCCATGTCGCGCAACGGGCCGATGCGCGACAGGATCGCGGTGGTGTGGCTCGCGTGGCTGCGCATTTCCACCCATTCCCCGTCGTCAAGCTTGCCCGGCTTTTCCAGCACCCGGCTCGACACGGCCAGTTTGCCAACGTCATGCAGGACGGCAGCCCGGCGCAGCGCGCCCAGCTCTGTGTCTGCCACGCCCACCGCACGCCCGAGCGCCGTGGCATAGCGGCCCACCCGGCAGGAATGGCCGCCGGTATAGGGGCTCTTGGCGTCGATCACCGCGCCAAAGGCATCGGCGATATCGTCGAGATAGGCCTCGTCCACCGTGACACGGGCTTCGACCGGCTCCATCGCCTGGACATGCAGTTCCAGCGCGGGATCGTTGCAATCGCCCCAGAAGCCGGGCCGGGCGCTGACCGCCACGAATGCATCGACCAGTTCGGGATCGAGCCAGGTGCCGCGCCGCGCCCGCACTTCGGCCAGCGCCGCTTCGGGCCCGGCGGCCATCTGGAACACATCGGCGATCTGCGCCAGCAGGGCGAGCCGCGCGGGCAGGGGAATGGCGTGTCCGGCAAGACCCAGCGGCTTGCCGCCACCATCCCAATGTTCGTCCAGCGCGGCAATGGCGCCAGCAACGCTTTCGGGAAAGCGCAGTTGCCGTGCGATCGTGGCACCGCGGGTGCAGCGGGTCTGGATCAGGTCGGTGGCGATTCGGCTGCCATCGCGCAGGATCGTGGCTATCGCGCGCATGCGCGCTGGCAAGGGCTCGCCCGCGCCCGTGCGGCGAAAGACAAAGCCCAGCGTTGGGCCCAGGCCCTGGCCGATCAGCTTGAACTCATGCTTGAACGCGCGATCGTCGGCCAGATAGAGCTGGGCAATGCGCGCGGCATTGCTCGAACAGCCCAGATCCTTGAGCAGCGTGGCATAATAGATGGTGCGCCGATCTGCCGGCGACAGGCCCAGCGCCACGGCGATCTGGCTGGCGATCCAGCACGCGCGCAGCGAATGGCCGGCCGGCTGCCCCTCGGTCAGATCGAGGGCATAGGAGAATGCGCCGAGGATCTCGCTCAGCGATGTCATGGCCACGGCTGGTGTGGCGCACGCGAATTCTTGCGCGAAAGCATGGCGCATCGGACGACCCCTGTTCTTTTTTGTCTCCAAATTGGTGACATGATTCGCGTTAAGGTCGCGTTGCCGTGTCTGTGCCCATTCGGGCGATGCCGCACAGAAAGAGGGATGGCCGTTTTCGGCCGCCCCCCCCGGGTTCCAATTGTATTTGCTCGAATTTACCAGTTCACGCTGATACGGGTGTGAAGAAAGCGCCCGTTGAACCCGAATGGCGAAAAGAATGGAAACGCCACCCCGCCGCGGGTGCGCGGGCAGGTGAGCGCGCAGGTTCGCCTGCACCAGGTCCGAATAGCTATCGAGCAGGTCGTAGCGTATTTCCAGATCGGTGATCGCGTTGCGCTGTAATGATATCGCCCGCGGCGGCACCTGCCGCCTGAATCACGTTGCCGTCATGCGGTACGTGAGGCGTGGCGCTCAGCTTGCCACCGGCCCATCCAAGCGTGCCCACCGCCTTGTTCGTGGGGCTGGAGGCGGGACAGGCGCGGGGCGTGGCTTTTTCCCTACCCGGCGCAGGCCAATGCCGCTAAAGGCCCGGGCCATGGACACCCGCGATCCCGATCTCCTGCCCGCCGATCTGCTTCCCGAAGGCCTGGAAGACCGCCTGCCGCGCGCGGCGGCCGCCGCCACGCGCGTGATGCGCACGATCCATGGCGTGATGGAAGGCCATGGCTATGACCGCGTGCTCCCGCCGATGATCGAGTTCGAACGCTCGCTCGCCAGCCGCATGGCCGGGATCAGTTCGCGCCGCATGTTCCGCTTCGTCGATCCGCAATCGCTGCGGATGATGGCGTTGCGCAGTGATATCACCCCGCAGATCGGCCGCATCGCCGGCACCCGCCTGGCCGCCGCGCCGCGCCCGCTGCGCCTGTGCTATGCCGGGCAGGTTGTCACCATCAAGGGCGACGGGCTCGATCCCGCGCGCGAAAAGCTGCAGTGCGGCGCTGAAGTGATCGGGGCGGACAACGTCGCCGCCGCCGCCGAAGTGGTCGCCGTGGCGATCGAGGCGCTGCAGGCCGCCGGCGCCACGGGCGTCAGCGTCGATTTCACTTTGCCCGATCTCGTCGATACCTTGGCCGAAAAGGCCCTGCCGCTTGGCCCCGGCCAGATCGATGCGGTGCGGCGCGAGCTCGATACCAAGGATGCCGGCGGGTTGGTCGATGCCGGTGGGCAGGCCTATGTGCCGCTGCTCTATGCCACGGGCGATTTCGACACCGCGATCGAAAAGCTGGCGGCGATCGATGCCGGTGGCGCGCTCGCCGGGCGTATCGCTGCGCTGCGCGAGATCGCCGCGCGGCTCGATGGGCGTGCGCGCCTGACGCTCGATCCGTCCGAACGCCATGGCTTTGAATACCAGTCATGGTTCGGCTTCGTGCTCTATGCCGATGGCGTGCGCGGCGCGCTGGGGCGGGGCGGCACCTATCGCATCGCTGCGCCCGATGGCGGCGCGAGCGAAGTGGCGACCGGCTTTTCGCTCTATCCCGATGCGCTGATTGATCTGATCGCCAGTGCCGAAGCGCCGGCCGAAAAGCTGTTCCTGCCGCTGGGCCACGATCGCACGGCGGCCGCGCGGCTGCGCGCTATCGGCTGGCGCACCGTCGCCGCACTCGACGCCGGCGACGAACCCGCGGCCCTGGGCTGCACCCACGTTCTGGGAGCAGATGGCCCGGTCGCGCTTCCGGCGGCATGACAGGCTCTTGACTCTGGCGGGGCGGTGCCACTAGGGCGCCCCCCGCACACATCCTGCGCGTCATCGCGCCCAACCCACCCGCTGCGCCGAGTCCTGTCGAAGGGCGCTGTTCGGGTCCACCTGGCAGGTGGAGGAGTGTATCTGTGGCAAATGTAACCGTGATCGGCGCCCAGTGGGGTGATGAAGGCAAGGGCAAGATCGTCGACTGGCTGGCCAGCCGCGCCGATGCGGTCGTGCGGTTCCAGGGTGGCCACAACGCCGGCCACACCCTGGTGGTGGGCGAACAGGTCTACAAGCTCTCGCTGCTGCCCTCGGGCATCGTCACCGGCACGCTGTCGATCATCGGCAACGGCGTGGTGCTCGATCCATGGGCGCTCAAGGCCGAGATCGAAAAGCTGACCGCGCAAGGCGTGGAAATCAACGCCGACAATTTTGCCATTGCCGACAATTGCCCGCTGATCCTGCCCTTGCACCGCGATCTTGATGGCCTGCGCGAGACGGCCGCCGGCGCCGGCAAGATCGGCACCACCGGGCGCGGCATTGGCCCGGCCTATGAAGACAAGGTTGGCCGCCGCGCCATTCGCGTGTGCGATCTCGCCCATCTCGACGCGCTCGATGCGCAGCTCGATCGCCTGTGCGCCCATCACGATGCGCTGCGCGCCGGTTTCGGCCAGCCGCCGGTCGATCGCGCGGCTTTGCTGGCAGAGCTGAAGGACATCGCGCCTTACGTGCTGCAGTTCGCGCAGCCGGTGTGGAAGCGCCTCAACGCGGTGCGCAAGGCCGGCGCGCGCATCCTGTTCGAAGGCGCGCAGGGCGTGCTGCTCGATGTCGACCATGGCACCTATCCGTTCGTGACTTCGTCCAACACCGTGTCGGGCACGGCGGCGTCGGGTTCGGGCCTGGGCCCGGCGTCCACCGGCTTCGTGCTGGGCATCGTCAAGGCCTATACCACCCGCGTCGGCTCCGGTCCGTTCCCCACCGAACTGGCCGATGACGTGGGCCAGCGCCTGGGCGAACGCGGCCACGAATTCGGCACCGTCACCGGGCGCAAGCGCCGCTGCGGCTGGTTTGATGCCGTGCTCACCCGCCAGTCCTGCGCCATTTCGGGCGTCACCGGCATCGCGCTGACCAAGCTCGACGTGCTCGACGGGTTCGACAAGGTGAAGATCTGCATCGGCTATCGCCTCAATGGCAAGGTGCTGGACTATTTCCCCAGCCACGCCGCCGACCAGGCCAATGTCGAGCCGATCTACGAGGAAATGGACGGCTGGCAGGACACTACTGCCGGCGCCCGCTCGTGGGCGGATCTGCCCGCGCAGGCGATCAAGTACATCCAGCGCGTCCAGGAACTGATCGAAACGCCGGTGGCGCTGGTCAGCACTTCACCCGAGCGGGAAGATACCATTCTCGTGCGCGATCCCTTCGTGGATTGATCGCGCCGGCCAGGGCGATAGGATGGCGCCATGCGCCGCTCCATCGCCCTCTTGGCATTGGCATGTGCGGCGGCGGGCCTCTGGGCCTTGCCGCCGCTCTTGCATGAAACGCCTGCGCGGGCGCAGACGGTTGCTGCCGAGGTGGGCGATAGCGGAGCAGAGGTGGCGCGGGTGCGCGTGGAAAAGGCCGCGCGGCGCCTGGTCCTGCTTGATGAGAGTGGGCGCCCGTTGCGCGTCTTCACCGGCATCCAGCTGGGCCCGGCGCCATCCGGCCCCAAGCATTTCGAGGGCGATGGCCGCACGCCCGAGGGGCACTATACCATCGACCACGGCAATCCGGCGAGCGCCTATCATCTCTCGCTGCACATCTCCTATCCCGATGCCGCCGACCGCGCCTATGCCGCGGCGGCCGGCCGCGCGCCGGGCGGGCAGATCTTTCTGCATGGCCAGCCCAACGGATTTGGCCCGTTGCGCGCGCCGGGTGATTGGACCGAAGGCTGTATCGCGCTCAAAAACTCCGAAATCGAGGAAATCTGGCAGCGCGTTGGCGATGGAACGCCCATAGATATCGTGCCCTGAGTAGCTCTCTCGGACTTTCTCGCTCCAAAACCGAGGCATCTGGCGTTGACCTGATCCTGCTTTGTTCCGCAAGTGTTCGCATACGCGATTTTACGGAGTGGGGACAATGGGGCAGGCTGCGGCGCGTTTTGACTATGGGCTTCCCGGCGATGCTGGGGTGGCGGATGACAGGGTGCAGGAGCGTTCTTTCGGCTGGGGCGCCGGGGAAGGGCGCGGGGTTCAGCCGCTTGCCGTGTCGATCTTTGCCGATCGCGGCTATCTGCGCGCCGAAATGGCCGAAGACGCCGCCGCCGCCGGCCTGCGCGTGGCGCAGACCAGCGATCTCGAACGGCTGGTATCCGATGCGGCCGCCCCGGGGTTGGGTGATCTCGTGCTGGTCGATTGCCCGGTGATCGACGGACTGGAACTGGCCGCGCTGTCCCGGCTTGATAGCTGCGCGGCGCAAAGCGGTTCGCAACTGGTGGTATCCACCAGCATCGGCTCGCTCGATGATGTCTTTGGCTGCCTTGACCAGTCAGAAGCGCAGATCCTGGTCACCCCCAGCCGGGCCGAGCGGGTGATCGCCATGGGCCGCGTGCTCGCCCGCACCGGCAACCGCGTGCGCGAACTGGGAGAGGAAGACCGCCTCACTCTGCTGCGCCTCACCGAGCAGGTCACCAACATCGCCGCCCGGCTCGAACAGCTCTCGCCCGGCAACGCGGCCGACGTGGAAAGCGCCTCCGCGTTTCGCTTCAACGGAGAGGGCGGCGAAGCCGGCCCGGCCAAGCTCGACGAAGGCACCGATCGCCTGGTGCGCACCGCCCGCCCGCCGCTGCCCGATCCGCGCCTGGTGCGCAAGATCATCCGCCAACGCCAGCTGCGCGCCCGCTTTTTCGAGGGCGACCTGTTCGCCGATCCGGCGTGGGACATGCTGCTCGATCTGACCGCCGCCCGCGTGGAGCACGTGCGCGTGTCGGTCACCTCGCTGTGCATCGCCTCGGGCGTGCCCCCCACCACCGCGCTGCGCTGGATCGGCCAGATGACCGATGCCGGCCTGCTCCAGCGCGTAGACGACGAAACCGACCGCCGCCGCGCCTTCATCACCCTCACCGACAAGGCCGCCGACGCCATGGCCCGCTACTTCGCCGAACTCGGCTCATCGGCCAACGCGCTGGTCTGATCCCGCCCGCGTTCGTCGCGCGGTGTTGCGATGGCGGCTGGGGCATGCCTCCCGGGCGCCAGCCGCACACCAGTGTTCAGTGACAAAGGCACGTTTCGGCGCTTTGCCGAGAACCTGACGAGTACGTGACAGTTTGCCCCACTTTATGCGTAAAACAGTGTTGTTCACGCCGCCTAGTCGCGTCGGCGCACATGGCAGCTGCAACCGCGCTGCCTCCCGCATGATATTGCGAAATGTGATCAATGAATACTGGATGATGGCATGAACGATCGATGCTTTTCTACCGTTGCGACGTAACGTTTCGAACAGCAGCAGCTCTCGCTAAACATCTGATATCCTGAAATTCCCCCGCTGGCCGCTGAGCGCGACCGGCTCGGCTTGCTAAATCGGCTGACAGCGCACTCGCCGCTTGCTCCGATCCCGCATCGCCTCCACAAGCCTTCTATCAGCTATGCGGAGAGAGAAATTGCTGTTCCACACAATGGTAGGCTCCAACGACATTGAGCGCTCGCGGCGGTTCTATGACGCGGTTTTGGGTGTTCTCGGCGTGCCAGAGCCGATGATCAACATCGCGGGAAGCGGACATACGCGCCTTTTCTACCCGAACCAGGGCGGAACCAACTTCATCGTCACCCAGCCGATCAACGATGAGCCCGCCACCGTCGCGAACGGGGCCACCGTCGCATTCTCGTGCAATTCGCCCGAGCAAGTTCAACAATTTCATGACGTCGCGGTGGCCAACGGCGGAACGTCAATCGAAGACGCCCCTGGTCCGCGAGCGTCCGCGATGGGGACTATCCACCTGACGTATGTGCGCGATCCAGACGGCAACAAGCTTTGTGGGATTCACATCCCCGGATAACGTTTTCGCATCCGTATCTGCGCCGGCCCAGCGAGCGATTAGGCGCTCCGCAGGGCCGGGCAGCCCTGTCCCGGCCCGCGCGCGACACGCCGCCATCGGCTTTTCGGCAAGGTGGCATGGCCGGCTCAGACGCATCCAGACGTTCGATTTGGCAATCGTAAACGACTGGTGCTCATCGCAAACTGCCTCCCCGATTACCCGCCGCAGATGATGGCTATTTCGCGCAGACGCGCCAAACCTGACGGCGGCAAGCTAGGGTGTATGGGGATTTAGGCCAGCGTGGCGCAAGAATGGCTGATTTTCGGGGCCCGGAGCGCAGCGTACTTTTGGTACGTGAACCGGAAGCGCGAAAAGCGGTCGTTCGCAGCCCGCCATGGGCTGAATCCCCACACACCCAAGGGCGTGGGTAAAACGGTAGCAGACGCCCCAACCGCCGGCGTCGCGCATTCATGCGCTGGCAACGCGGCCCAGTGTGCAAATCAAGTCCGGGATGAGCGCAAGGCGCGCGGAAATGGAGCTTGGCCTTGGTCCGCCGGCGCCGCCTTGGTGTGGCGGCGGCGTTCGGCGCGGCGTAGCCAGGCCTGGACGGGTGCATCGAACCAGTGGTTGGCGGCCCAGGCGACGGCTATGACGGCCACTGCTTGCACCAGGGCGAGGGCTGCCGCGGGCAGCGGCGCGTGCCGGCCCAGTTCCACGCCGAGGCGCAGCACCGGGCCTTGCAGGATATAGATCGGATAGCTGAGCAGACCGAGCCAGTGCGCCGCGCGCGCCATGCGGCCGTCGAGCGGCACGGCGGCAGCCAGCCAGACCAGCAGGGGAAAGCCGATCAGCGCCAATGCGCCGTCATAGATCGCCGGATCGAGGCCGATCATGCGTTCCGGGACGATGAGCAGCGCGGCGGCAAGGCCGGTGCACAGGGCAATAGCGAGCACGGGGCGGCGGCGCGCGGGTTCGCGGCGCCAGCGGAAGATCAGGATGCCGACGAAGAACGGATAGACCACCCGCGCCGCGCCAAATGCGAAATCGGCTTTGTCCGTTCCGCCCATCAGGCGGCCGAAGTGGGCGATGTCTGCCACCACCAGCACGGCGCCCAGGCCGACCAACCCCAGCAGCACCCGCTGCGACAGGAAGCGGGCGACAAGGGCATAGGCCAGGTTCACATAGGCTTCGAACGCGAGGGACCATGCCGCCATGTTGAGCGGAAAGGCAGTGGGCCATTGTGGAAACAGCGGGCAGGGCAGCAGGGCGAGGGCAAAGCCCAGTGCGAGCAGGGCATCGCGCAAGGACACGCTGTGGCGCAGGAACACCGCGCCCAGAAACACGCTAAAGCCCATTACCGTGCCCAGCGCCAGCAGGGGATAGAGCCGCCGCGCCCGCGCCCGGGCAAAGCCGGCCCGCGACAGGCGCCCGTCGCGCACCTGCGCGTCATAGGCAAAGGCGATGACGAAGCCTGACAGCGTATAGAAGAAGTCGACCGCCAGCCCGGCATGGGGCAGGGCCGAAAGGCTGTGCTGCTGCACCAGGTGATAGGCCAGCACGACCAGCGCCGCCACGCCGCGCAAGGCATCGAGCAGGCCAAACCGCTGTGTAACGTGCTGGCTTTCGCCGAGATCCGTCGCGCCAGCGCGCGCGCCATCTGTCATCTGCCAGCGCCCCCTTGCGTCCGCTTCCGGGCAGCCAGGTTGCGGCGCGCCGGGTGTTGCATGGGATCGTGGTTTTGCATCGGCATCGCAACGCGTGGTGGATCGGAAACCGAGCCATTGCCGTGGCGCGGGATGCCAAGGGGGTTGATGTTGACGCAGGGTCAACCGCTAGATCGCGGTCATGGATGATTCGCTTGCCATCGATGACGTGGTCCGCCGTACGGGGCTGACTGCCCGCGCCTTGCGCTTTTACGAAGCGCGCGGGCTCTTGGCGCCGCTGCGCACTCAATCCGGGCGGCGCTGGTACGGCCCGGCCGATCTTGAGCGCATCCACCGCATCGTGGCGTTGAAGAAAGCCGGGTTGAGCCTTGCTGAGATCAAGCGCCTGTTCGATCGCAAGCCGATCGATCTGGCAGCGTTGCTGTCGGCACAGCGTGAGCGACTGGTGCAGCAGGCCGCCGAGATCACCGAGGCTTTGACGCTGATCGATTCCGCATTGTCCCGCGTCGGCCGAGGCGAGCCGCTCGATGCCGCGACGCTCTGCTCGCTGATCCGCAAGGGAGATACGATGATGACAGATGGACAACAGGCGTGGAAAGCGGTGCTCGATCGCTACTATACGGCAGAAGAGCAGTCCCACTGGCAGGCGGCGATGCCCGCGGCGGCCCCGTTTGACCAAGCAGCTTATCATGCGCAGTGGCAGGCACTGGGGCGCCGGATCGAGGCGATGCTGCCGCTCGATCCTGCCAGCGATGCCGCATTGGCGCTGGTGCGCGAATGGCTGGCGTTGCTGGAACCGTTCACGCGCCAGGCCAGCCCGATGATGTGGGAAGGGGCGAGCCGCCTCTATGCCGACATGGACAACTGGCAGGGCGAGGCCGATCCCGGCTTCAGCAAGCAGGTTTGGGATTTCATCGCCGCCGCGGCCGCGGCCGCACGCAAGGCGGGCAAGGATATCGGCCCCTTGCCCGCGTTCATGGCGCCGCCGGCCTGATCAGCCGCCCCATGCGCAAGAGCCTCGCCCCGTGCACGGCGCACGGGACGAGGCTCTCGTTGGCCTGAGGCCTATGCCGTGTTCGGGGCCTTATTCGGCAGCGATGCCGGCCGCGCCGAACATGTCGACGTCTTCTTCGGTCGGTTCTTCAACCGTGTTGGCTGCCTTGGCGTTGCGACGGTTGTCGAAGTTCGACCACACATCGTTCCAGTTGCCGCGCGTGGCCGCCTTGGAATATTCGGTGGCGCGCGTTTCGAAGAAGTTGGCGTGTTCCACCCCGTTGAGCAGCGGGGTCAGCCAGGGCAGCGGGTGTTCCTCGATCATGTAGATCGGATCAAAGCCCAGCTGGCCCAGGCGCCAATCGGCGATGTAGCGGATGTAGCGCTTGATTTCCTTGGGGCTCATCCCCGGAACCGGGCCCTGCTCGAACGCCAGGTCGATGAAGGCATCTTCCAGGCGCACGGTCTTCTGGCAGCAATCGAGGATGTCTTCCTTGACCGCCTTGGTCAGGCACTGGCGCTCGTTGCAGAATTCCTTGAACAGGCGGGTGATGCCTTCGCAGTGCAGCGATTCATCACGCACCGACCACGAGACGATCTGCCCCATGCCCTTCATCTTGTTGAAGCGCGGGAAGTTCATCAGCATCGCGAACGAAGCGAACAGCTGCAGGCCTTCGGTGAAGCCGCCGAACATCGCCAGGGTGCGGGCAATGTCTTCGTCGCTGTCCACGCCGAAGTTCTGCATGTAATCATGCTTGTCCTTCATTTCGGCGTATTCGAGGAACATGCCGTATTCGCTTTCCGGCATGCCGATCGTGTCGAGCAGGTGCGAATAGGCCGCGATGTGGATCGTTTCCATGTTGGAGAACGAGGCCAGCATCATCTTCACTTCGGTGGGCTTGAACACCCGGCCATACTTTTCGTGATAGCAATCCTGCACTTCCACGTCGGCCTGGGTGAAGAAGCGGAAGATCTGCGTCAGCAGATTGCGCTCGTGGTCCGACAGCTTCTGCGCCCAGTCTCGGCAATCCTCGCCCAGCGGCACTTCTTCCGGCATCCAGTGAATCTGTTGCTGACGCTTCCAGTATTCATAGGCCCAGGGATATTCGAAGGGCTTGTAGGTCTTGCGGGCTTCAAGAAGGGACATGGGTGGCAATCCTGTTGGAATTCGAATGAATATGGGCTGTTTCAGGCGGCAGGGAAAGCCGGCCTGGAGGGTATAAGGCCAGGGCGGTGTCGCCACGGGCCCGGAAGAAAGGGTGGAGCGCCGGCGCGGCGGCACTGCGCGGCGCGCCGGGCGCATTCCGGCTTGCGCCAACCAGCGGTGTCTGCCCATTCGGGCGCGACATGCGATCGCAGGGTATAATGCCGGGAACGGCCGGCCAGGCGCGGCATTGTGGGCACAGGGGCAGACGGGCGAACACGGCCCGCATCCCTCATACCACCACACAATGCAGGAGGCTGGGCATGACCGGCAACGACAGCAATCCCATCGCAAGCCAGATTCGCGAGCACATGGCCGTCATCGGCGCAGACGGTGCCCCGGTTGGCACGGTCGATCATGTCGATGGACATCGCATCAAGCTGACCAAGGCCAAGAGCGGCGCCCACGAAGGGCACCATCACTACCTGTCGCTCGGCCTGGTGGCCGGCGTCGAAGGCGACACGGTGCGTCTTTCGGCCAATGCCGACGTCGCCCTGACCTTTGAGGAAGAGGAAAAGTAGGTTTCCGCTTCCCATATTGGGTAAAGTTTCACGAAAAGCCGCGTCCCCTTCGCGGCTAGGTCGTCCCTGGCGACCGGAAGGCGCCTCGCTCCACGTCGTAAGTGGCGAGGCGCTTTTTCCTTGGTCGCCTAGTTCCAGAACCAGCCCGGCTTGAGATTGCGATCCTTGCGGTTGCGCCACATCTGAATGTACATCCACAGCCCCGAAAAGCTGAAGAAGATCATCGCAAAGCCCGACAGCGTGCTGATCAGCACCCCGACCGGCCCAAAGCTTTCGCCCGAATGCAGATGGTGCAGCAACCCGACGATGGACTTGCCGCCCTTGGGCTTGGGCCGGCACATATAGTCCGGCGGGCAGACGAACGCCGGCTTGGCCGGGGTTGCATCCGCCATGGTCTTGGCCGGCCGGTCGCCGTCCCCGCCGCTGAGCAGCGGAACAACCTGACTCAGCGTGCCCGTCACGGCGATCCACAACAGGAAGACTCCGAAAAACACCGAAATCCAGCGGTGCCACTTGCGCATTGAACGATCCCCTATGGTCCTGTGGCCCGCTGCCGATACCGGCATTGGCATCGCCGGGCCGCGCCACCTTGTGACGGTGTGTTGCCAGCCGGGGCAAGCAGCGAAATGTCGCCATCTGTAACATCGGCAGGGTCTTGGCATGGTCCGGCATGGGTGACGCTCACTGGGTAACGATCACGGGCAGGATAGCGAATGGCGCGATTCCGGCGGGTGGGACCGCTGGGTGGGGCCGGAAGGGGCGATCATGCCATGCTGGCCGATCGCCCCCTCGTTTCCCAAATGGCCTCGGTGAAGCGCCTCGAGCGATAAATACCTATCGCCAGGCGGTCAGCGGTTGGGCCTTATTGGCAAGCCCTTATTGGCAGGCCAGGCATTCCTCGTAATCGGTCTGCTTGACGTCAAGCTCGATCCGGCGTGCCTCGGCGGTGTTGTCCGCTTCCACGCCACCGGCAAAACCGGCGCGCTGCACCGACTTGGAGCGCAGGTAATAGAGCGACTTGATGCCCTTTTCCCAAGCCTGGAAGTGGAGCATCAGCAAGTCCCACTTGTCGACATCGGCCGGGATATAGAGGTTCAGCGACTGCGCCTGGTCGATATAGGGCGTGCGGTCGGCCGAGAATTCGAGCAGCCAGCGCTGGTCGATTTCGAAGCTGGTCTTGTAGACCGCCTTCTCGTCGGCCGAGAGGAATTCGAGGTGCTGGACCGAGCCGCCGCGTTCCAGGATCGAGTTCCACACATTGGTGGAATCCTTGGACTTTTCGCGCAGCAGCTTTTCCAGGTAGGGGTTCTTGACCACGAACGAGCCCGACAGCGTCTTGTGCGTGTAGATGTTCGCCGGGATCGGCTCGATGCAGGCCGAGGTGCCGCCGCAGATGATCGAGATCGACGCGGTCGGCGCGATGGCCATCTTGCACGAGAAGCGCTGCATCACGCCCATGTCGGCCGCGTCGGGGCAGGGCCCGCGTTCCTGGGCGAGCAGCAGCGAGGCTTCGTCGGCCTTGGCGGCGATGTGGCGGAACATCTTGAGGTTCCACGCCTTGGCCATGGCGGATTCGAAGGCAATGCCCTTCTTCTGCAGGAACGAGTGGAAGCCCATCACGCCCATGCCGACCGAACGCTCGCGCGCGGCGGAATACTTGGCGCGGGCCATTTCGTCGGGCGCGCGGTCGATGAAGTCCTGCAGCACGTTGTCGAGGAAGCGCAGCACGTCTTCCACGAAGTGCTTGTCACCCTGCCACTCGTCCCAGGTTTCCAGGTTGAGCGAGGAGAGGCAGCACACCGCTGTGCGATCGTTGCCAAGGTGATCGATGCCGGTGGGCAGCGTGATTTCCGAGCAGAGGTTGGAGGTGGAAACCTTGAGGCCCAGATCGCGGTGATGCTTGGGCATCATGCGGTTCACGGTGTCGGAGAACACGATATAGGGTTCGCCGGTGGCCAGGCGCACTTCGACCAGCTTCTGGAACAGCGAGCGGGCATCGACCTTGCCGCGCACCGACTTGTCCTTGGGGCTGCGCAGCGCGAATTCGGCGCCATCGCGCACGGCTTCCATGAACTCGTCGGTCAGCAGCACGCCGTGGTGCAGGTTCAGGGCCTTGCGGTTGAAATCGCCCGAGGACTTGCGAATTTCGAGGAACTCTTCGATCTCGGGGTGCGAGATGTCGAGATAGCAGGCGGCCGAGCCACGGCGCAGCGAGCCCTGGCTGATCGCCAGAGTCAGGCTGTCCATCACGCGGACGAAGGGGATGATCCCGCTGGTCTTGCCGTTGAGGCCGACATTTTCGCCGATCCCGCGCACGTTGCCCCAATAGGTGCCGATGCCGCCCCCGCGCGAGGCGAGCCAGACGTTCTCGTTCCAGGTCTTGACGATGCCTTCCAGGCTGTCTTCCACCGAGTTGAGATAGCACGAGATCGGCAGGCCGCGGCCAGTGCCGCCGTTCGACAGCACGGGCGTGGCGGGCATGAACCACAGCTTGGAGATGTAGTCATAGAGCCGCTGGGCGTGGTCCTGGTCGTCGGCATAGGCATCGGCCACGCGCGCGAACAGATCCTGGTAGGTTTCACCGGGCAGCAGATAGCGATCGTCGAGCGTGTCCTTGCCAAAGATCGTCAGCTTGGCGTCGCGCGCGGCATCGGTGACGATGGTAAAGCGGCGCGGGTTGACCGACTTGGAATCGATTGGCTGGGCCTTTGCGGCATCGCTCGTCGCGCTGGCCATGATCGCGGCCGCGGCCGAAACCAGATCCGCGCTACCCTTGTCGTCTGCCTGCATGTCCACTGCCTTTGCTTCCGCCGGTTGCGCAGCCTTGCGCGTGGCCTTGGTTGCGGTTGCCGGGGTCTCCGGCGCGGCGTCGCGTTCGAGGGTGGCCAGGCCACCTTCCAGTCCCAGTTCGTCCTGCGCCATCACAGCCGTTCCATCGTTCATTTCCCCGGTCCTGAAATTCACGTTCCATTCCCCGTTTGCACGAGGCCCGCCGCGAGTGACGGACCGGATATTGCTGACACTGCCAATGGCCGCGCGATCCAGCATGTGCTGGCCCTTGCGGCCTGGCTTCGGTGGCACAACGAGAGACGACTCAACGCGCTCGCGATCATGCCATAAATTGAAACAGAAAGGGAACAGAATCCCTGTCTGCCATGCCGCGACGCCGAAAACCCAAGCAACGTCAAAGGCTCCGCCACGGTGGACGAGCCACATGCACCCTATATGGGGTGCATCCTGACATATAACTAGGTTTGGTTGCCCTCCGTGGCCACGACCACAACCCATAGTGCTTGAACCGGGTCTGGCAGGCAAGTGGCACATGCCCTCAAGGGCTACGCGATTCGTCGCAAGTACGATTCGCTTCGTCGCTGTCCCGCTCATGCTGCAGTGCAGCGACGCGCGGGCTTTCCAAGGCTTCAAGGGAAAAATGACGGGTCCGAAATATTTTTCGTACCCGCTGGCTTTGCTGTGGAAAATACGATGTCCAGAGGCACTGGCACGATATCCCCAGCCGCACTACCCATAGGGGGTGTACCAAGTGGAGGACCCCAGGGCTGGGCGGCACGCCGCTGCCGGGCGCGGCACCTTCGCACAGGAGGAACGAGTAATGCGCGATATCCTTTCGATGCTGCTGTCGGGGCTGCTGGTCGGCATCGCCGCCCGCTTTCTCTATCCCGGCGCAGTGGAGATTGGCCTTGCCCGCACGATCGCGCTGGGCATCGGCGGCGCGCTGGTGGCCGGCCTGGCATCGAGTCTGGCGGGACGCGGGAGCGTGAGCGAAGGGTTCAACCGCGCCGGTTGCCTCGCCTCGGTGCTGGGCGCGATGCTGTTGATCTATCTGGGCCGCCACTTCTGGTAATAGCGGCTTGATGATGGCGCGGCCGGGCAGGGGCCCCGCCGCCGGTCAGCCTGCCGCCGGTCAGCCGGGCACCAGGATGGTCTCGCGCGCGGCGGGCTGCGCCTGGGGGAAATCCTGGTTGTAATGCAGTCCGCGGCTCTCGCGCCGCGCCCGCGCGCTCTGCACGATCAAGTCTGCGGCCTGGAGCAGGTTGCGCAACTCGATCAGATCGGCCGTGACGCGCACATTGCCATAGTATTCGTTGATCTCGCTCTGCAGCAGGGCAATGCGATGAGCGGCGCGCTCCAGGCGCTTGTTGGTGCGCACGATGCCCACGTAGTTCCACATGAACCGGCGCAACTCGGTCCAGTTCTGCTTGATCACCACGTCTTCGTCGGAATCGGCCACGCGGCTTTCGTCCCAGCCGCGCACTTCGGGCGGGGGTGAAAACTCGTCCCAGCAATCGAGAATGTTGCGCGCGGCAGCATCGCCGAACACGAAGCATTCGAGCAGGCTGTTCGATGCCAGGCGGTTGGCGCCGTGCAGCCCGCTTTCCGAGCATTCGCCGACGGCATAGAGCCCGGTGAGATCGGTGCGCCCGGACAGGTCCACCAGCACGCCGCCGCAGGTATAGTGCTGCGCCGGCACCACCGGGATCGGCTCGCGCGTCATGTCGATGCCCAGACCCAGCAGCCGCTCATAGATATTGGGGAAGTGGCCGCGGACGAATTCGGGGTCCTTGTGGCTGATGTCGAGATGGACATAGTCCAGCCCCAGCCGCTTGATCTCGTGGTCGATGGCGCGGGCCACCACGTCACGCGGGGCCAGTTCCTCGCGCGGGTCGAAGCGCGGCATGAAGCGCTCGCCACCGCCGGGGAAGCCGGGCGGGATCTTGAGGTGCCCACCTTCGCCGCGCACCGCCTCGGTGATCAGGAAGTTCTTGACCTCCAGATTATAAAGGCAGGTGGGGTGGAACTGCATGAATTCCATGTTGGACACGCGGCAGCCCGCGCGCCAGGCCATGGCGATGCCATCGCCGGTTGCCCCGCGCGGGGCCGTGCTGAACAGATAGGTGCGCCCGGCGCCGCCGGTTGCCAGGATCGTGGCGCGCGCGGTCAGGCATTCGACCTTGCCGCTGGCGGTGTTGAGGGCATAGCAGCCCCACACGCGGCGATCGCCCTTGGGGTGGGCGCGGTGCCGATCGGTGACCAGGTCGATCGCCACCATGTCGGGCTTGAGCGTGATGTTGGGGTGCGCCATCGCCGCGCGGATCAGCGCCTGCTGCACGGCCGCACCGGTGGCATCATCGACATGGACGATGCGGCGGTGCGAATGGCCGCCTTCGCGGGTCAGGTGCAGGCTGCCGGCCTCTTCGTTGAACGGCACGCCGATTTCGCCCAAGCGGGCAATCGCCTCGGGCGCATGCTCCACCACGTATTCCACGGTTTCCCGCCGGTTGAGGCCACATCCCGCGATCATCGTGTCGCGCACGTGATCCTCGAAAGTGTCACCTTCGTCCAATACGGCGGCGATGCCACCCTGAGCCCACGCGGTTGAACCCCCGTCGAGTCGGCCCTTGGCCAGCACCATGACGCGGCAGCGTTCGGCCAGAACCAGCGCGGCGGTAAGCCCGGCTGCGCCCGAGCCGATGATGAGAACGTCGTGCCCGCTCATGGCTGGGCCGTGCGAGGAAAAGGGGTCAGGGTGTTCACGCGCGCCTCTTTGCCCGCGCGGGCCCGGTTTGAAAAGTGATTTGCCGCTGGGTGGGCCGTGCCGATAGCGGGCCTGGACGGGAGATGTATAACTTAAGATATAGAAATCTTATAATTTCGCTTCATTTTCATCAGATGGAATGTTAAGAATGCGGCATCTGAAAAGTGCCTTCGGAGTCAGGCGGAAAATGATGTTCGGTCGTGTCCTGTGCCTGTTCAACCGCCATCGCCCACAGCGGGATAAAGTCGCATGGGATGGCTTCAACTACAATTCCGAATGTGTCGATTGCGGTAAGCGGATCTATCGTCGGCAAGGCGGCGGCTGGCGCGCTATGCGGGCGCCAGCGCTGGACGAAAAGGGCGCCGAGGCCCAGTAACGACAGGGTTTTCCCGATGCAAAAAAGGGGGCGCGGCCACAATGGCTGCACCCCCTTTTTGCTGGGCACTTATGGCGCTGCGGCGGCGTCTCAGGCGCCGGCGGTCAGGCTCACGAACACGTCTTCCAGATCGGCCTCGCGGGTCGACACGTCCAGAATCTGCACGCCCATGCCCTGGACCAGGGCCATGACTTCGCCCGCGTTGCTGCGGTCCTTGTCATAGGTGATTTCCACCTGTCTTTCGTTAAGGGTCGCCTTGATGAAGGCGGGATGCTGTGGCGCTTGCACCAGCGGCTTGTCCAGCGTCAGCACCACGACCTTTTCCCGTGCCATGCCAACCAGTTCGCGCGTCGGCTTGTTGGTGATCAACCGGCCGTGGTTGATGATCGCGATGCGGTCGCACAGCTGCTCGGCTTCTTCCAGGTAGTGCGTGGTCAAGACCACGGTCACGCCGCCGGCATTGAGTTCGCCCACCAGTTCCCACAGCTGGCGGCGCAGTTCCACGTCCACCCCGGCGGTCGGTTCGTCCAGCACCAGCACGGGCGGGGTGTGGACCATGGCCTTGGCAATCAGCAGGCGGCGCTTCATGCCGCCCGACAGCGAGCGGGAATAGGCCTTGGCCTTGTCGGCCAGGTGCACCGCGCGCAGCAGTTCCATCGAGCGGCGCAAGTGCTTGGGCACGCCATAGAGGCCAGCCTGGATATCGAGCACTTCGATCGGCGTGAAGAACGGGTCGAACACGATTTCCTGCGGCACGATGCCGATCGCCGCCTTGGCGTTGCGCCGGTCGGCATCGATATCGTGGCCCCAGATTTCCACCGTGCCCGAGGTTTTCAGGACCAGGCCCGCAAGCGTGTTGATGAGCGTGGACTTGCCCGCGCCATTGGGACCAAGCAGACCGAAGATTTCCCCGCGCGGCACATCGAAGCTGACGCCTTCGAGCGCGAGCTTGGCCGGCGCCTTGCCCGTGGCGGCATAGCGCTTGACCAGGTCGCGGATGCGGATGGCGGGTTCGGCGGCGGTTTCGGCGATGGAGGCGGGGGCGTTCATGCCGCGCTTCCTGCCTCCACTTGGCGGCAAGGTAAAGGCTTCAATGGGGCAAAACGGCAATTGTGCGGCGCGGTGGCATTTGCTAGGCGGCGGGGCATGATCCAGCCTCCCGAAACGATCTTCACCGATGCCACCCGCGTCAGCTGCGACGGGTCGAGCGGCATCCGCACGACCGGCGCTTTCAAGCCTTCCGCTCTTGGCCACCCGCGCGTGTGGCTCGAGATCGACGAGAAGGGCTATGTCGAATGCGGCTATTGCGACAAGCGCTTCGTGCTCAAGGGCGGCCCGGCCGACACGCCTATCGATACAGGCGCCACGCAGGCCGCCTGAACCGGCGCTAACCGGTTGCGCCGCACCAATTGTGGCGCACCGGCAGGTCGCCGCTGGCCAGCGGCCCTGCGCGTGCCTATATCGGCGGGATGACGCTTTCTGCCGACACCCGCTCGCTGCTCTATCGCCCCGGCCTGCTCACCCCCGATGACGCGCAACGCCTGGTGCGCGGCGCGCTGGGCGCGTGCGATGATGGCGAGCTGTTCCTGCAATTCGTGGCCAGCGAAAGCTTTGGCTTTGACGACGGGCGCCTGAAGACGGCCGACTATTCGCGCGATGCCGGCTTTGGCCTGCGCGGCGTTTCGGGCGAGATGACCGGCTTTGCCCATGCCAACGAGGTGTCGGCCGCCGCGATCGCTCGGGCGGGCGAAACGCTCAAGCTGCTCGATCGGGCCAAGGGCCAGCCGGCGCCGCCACCGCGCAACAACAACCGCCATCTCTACACCGATGCCTCGCCGCTCGATGGCGTGCCGTTCGAGGCCAAGGTGCGTCTGCTCGAACAGATCGATGCCGCCGCGCGCGCCCGCGATCCCCGCGTGGTGCAGGTCTCTGCCTCGCTCTCAGGCTCGTGGTCGGTGGTCGAGGTGGTGCGCGCCGACGGCTTTGTCGCGCATGACGTGCGACCGCTGGTGCGGCTCAACGTGTCTGTCGTGGTCGAAGAGCATGGCCGCCGCGAAACCGGCTCGTTCGGGATCGGTGGGCGGCGGCTCTATGACGATCTGTTCCTGCCCGAGACCTGGAGCCGCGGTATCGACCAGGCGCTGCACCAGGCGCTGACCAATCTTTCCGCGGTGGCAGCACCGGCGGGCGAGATGACCGTGCTGGTCGGCCCGGGGTGGCCCGGCGTGTTGCTGCACGAGGCGGTCGGCCATGGCCTGGAAGGCGATTTCAACCGCAAGGGCACCAGCGCCTTTTCCGGGCGAATCGGCCAGCGCGTGGCGGCGCCCGGCGTGACCGTGGTGGACGATGGCACGCTGCTCGGCCTGGGCGGGCAGGGCCGGCGCGGCTCGCTCTCGATCGACGATGAAGGCACGCCTACCCAAGAAAACGTTCTGATCGAGGATGGCATCCTCAAAGGCTATATCCAGGATCGGCTCAACGCCCGGCTGATGGGTGTGGCGCCCACCGGCAATGGCCGGCGCGAAAGCTATGCCCATGCGCCGATGCCGCGCATGACCAACACCTTCATGCGCGGCGGCAACGATGATCCGGCCGAACTGCTGTCGCGCGTCAAGGACGGCATCTTTGCTAAGTCGTTCGGTGGCGGCCAGGTGGATATCACCAGCGGCAAGTTCGTGTTTACCTGCACCGAGGCCTATCGCGTCAAGAACGGCAAGCTGGGCGATCCGATCAAGGGCGCCACGCTGATCGGTGATGGCCCCACCGTGCTGACGCGGGTGACCGGGATCGGCAACGATTTCGCGCTGGACGAAGGCGTTGGGGTGTGTGGCAAGGGCGGCCAGAGCGTGCCGGCCGGCGTGGGCCAGCCCACTGTGCTGGTCGATGGGCTGACCGTGGGGGGCACGGCCTGACCTTCCGCATTTTTCAGGTGGAGTTCAGCGCCGGCATGGTATTCTGACTGTCAGCAATTAGAGACACGCAAGACCAAGAGGCGAATCATGATGAAGCAGGCAAAAATGCTGGCTCTTTCGCTCGCCGTGGGCAGCATGGCGCTGGCCGGAACCATGGCCGAAGCCAAGCCGCGGCTGACCCCGCAACAGGAACTGGACAAGCGCCTGGAAGGGCGCGTGCCGGGCAAGCCGGTGGATTGCATCTACATGCCCACCGTTGCCGGATCGCAGGTCTTTGACAAGACCGCGATCGTCTATGATTCGGGCCGCACGCTCTATGTCCAGAAGCCGCGCACCGGCGCCGAATCGCTGCGCAGCGATGATATCCTGGTCACCCGGCTGACCGGTTCGGAACTCTGCGCGATCGACACGGTGCAACTGCGCGATCGCACCAGCGGTTTCTGGCGCGGGTTCGTCGGGCTCGACAAGTTCATTCCCTATACCAAGCCCGACAAAGTGGCGCAGGCGAACTGACGGATAGGCCAATCGATGGTGACGACGCCGCGTTTCTGGGCGCAGGATCTGCTGCATTTCTGGTTCCGTGCGTTGTCACCCCAGGCCCGCTTTGCCAACGATCCCGCAATCGACGCGGCGATCGCCGATCGTTTCGCGCCCTTGCTCGGCCCGATCGCAGCGCAGCCGCTCACCGAGTTGGCCAAGGATCGTGACACGCTGCGCGCGGCGATCCTGCTGTTCGACCAGGTGCCGCGCAATGCCTTTCGCGATAGCGCTCAGGCCTTTGCCTATGACGATCTGGCCCTGGCGCTCACCCGCGTTGCCCTGCACCGGGGCTGGGATCGCGGGCTGGACCGCGATGCGCGGCAATTCCTGCTGATGCCCCTGATGCACAGCGAAGACCGGGTGGTGCAGCGCGAAAGCGTTGCCCGCTTCACCGCGCTGGGCAGCAGCTATATCCGCAGCTTTGCCGTGGCGCACGCGCGCATGGTCTGGCGCTTTGGCCGCTTTCCCTACCGCAACGCCGTGCTCGGCCGGGTGAGTTCGGCGGCGGAAAAGCGCGCCGTGGCTGCCGGCAACCATTGGTAGCAATTGCCGCGCCAGGCCATTATGCAGCCTGGCATGACGACGCTGCGCCTTGCCACCCCCGCTGATGCCCTGCCGCTGGCCGACCTTGCCCGCCGTGCGATTTCGGCCAAGTTCGAGCATCTCTACAAGCCGGAAGATTTTGCCGCGTTCATGGAAGAGGCGCATAGCGACGCGGTAACGGCGCGGCAGATCGCTGATCCGGGCATGCGCATCGCTGTGATCGAGGATGACGGGCGCTTGGTCGCGTTCTGCAAGCTGGTGCTCGATAGCACGCTGCCGCGCGACTATACGCACCCGCAAAGGCCGCTGGAATTGAAGCAGCTCTACACCGATCCCGCCTGCATCGGCGGCGGTTTGGGGCGGCAGCTGATGGATTGGGCGATGGCCACCGCGCGCGATCGTGGCGCCGACGAGATTCAGCTCACGGTCTATAGCGACAACCCCGATGCGCAGCGCTTTTACCACCGCTTTGGCTTTGAAAAGATTGCCGATATCGAATTCTGGGTGGGCAACCACTGCGACCCGGAATTTCTTTACGCCTGCAAGCTCTGATCACCCTTCATGCCGGGTGGCCATGGCGCGGGGCACACGGTATAAGCCGGCAGCATGAGCGAGATCCGTCCCTGGCGCACCATCGTGCGCCGCAAGAGCCGCCAGATCATGGTGGGCAGCGTGCCGGTCGGGGGCGATGCCCCTATCACCGTCCAGACCATGACCAACACGCCCACGGAAGATGCCGTGGCGACGATAGACCAGATCCGCCGCTGCGAGGATGCCGGGGCGGACCTGATCCGCGTGTCCTGCCCCGACGTGGCGAGCACGGCGGCGCTGGGCAAGATCGTGAAGGCATCGCGCATTCCGATCATCGCCGACATCCATTTCCACTACAAGCGCGCGCTCGAAGCGGCTGACGCGGGCGCTGCCTGCCTGCGCATCAACCCCGGCAACATCGGCTCGGCCGATCGCGTGGCCGAAGTGGTGCGCGCGGCCAAGGCCAATGGCTGTGCGATCCGCATCGGCGTCAATGGTGGCAGCCTGGAACGGCACCTGCTGGAAAAGTATGGCGAGCCGTGCCCGGAAGCGCTGGTCGAATCCGCGCTTGATCACATCAAGCTGCTGCAAGACCACGACTTCCACGAATACAAGGTGGCGGTGAAGGCCTCTGACGTGTTCCTGGCGGTATCGGCCTATATGGGCCTGGCTGAAGCGGTCGATTGCCCGCTGCACCTGGGGATCACCGAGGCCGGCGGCTTGATCGGCGGCACGGTCAAATCGGCGATCGGCATCGGCAACCTGCTGTGGGCCGGGATCGGCGATACCTTGCGCGTTTCGCTGTCGGCCGAGCCGGAAGAGGAAGTGCGCGTCGGCTTTGAAATCCTCAAGAGCCTGGGCCTGCGCACACGCGGCGTGCGCGTGGTGTCGTGCCCCAGCTGCGCGCGCCAGGGCTTTGACGTGATCCGCACGGTCGAGGCGCTGGAAGCCCGGCTGCAGCACATCAAGACGCCGATCTCGCTCTCGGTGCTGGGCTGCGTGGTCAATGGTCCGGGCGAAGCGCGCGAAACCGATATCGGCCTGACCGGCGGCGGCAATGGCAAGCACATGGTCTATCTCTCGGGCGTGACCGATCACACCGTGCAGTCCGAAGAGATGCTCGATCATATCGTCGCCCTGGTCGAGGCCAAGGCGGCCGAGATGGAAGCGGCGGCCGATGCGGCTGCGGCCAAAGTGGGCGAGCCGGCAGAGTGAAGCCGGCCATGGTGCTGCTGGCCGCGCCGCTGATCATCGCGGCCGCGCCGGCCTTGGCGCAGGACGCGTTTCAGGCCGGCCTGGCGCGGTTCGAGCAGGGCGATGCCAGTCTGGATGCACGCGCGCTGCGCTGGCAGAACCGTGCCCGTCTGGGGGGCACCGTGCCCGAATGGGACCAGGCGCAATCGGCCTGGGCCACGATCGAGCGTGATCCCGCGCGCAGCCTGGCCATGGCGCAGGCGCAACGCGCGATCGATCCGCTCAATCTCAATGCGCTCTATCTGGAAGAACAGGCTCTGCCGCGCCTGGGCCGCGCGGATGAAGCGCGGCTGCGCCATGCGCAGATCCTCATCCTGCTGCGCGGCATCACCGGCGGCCAGGACGGCGCAACGCGCGAGCGCGCTTGGAACGTGGTGAGCGCGGCGGAAAAGGACACCGCGCTGGCCCTGCTGGGCTTTACCGTGACGGGCGAGGAAACGCGGCGCGACGGCGGCCATGCTTATGCGGTGATAACGGCCACGCCGCCGATGGGCGGGCAGGCGATGACGATCTGGATCGGCGTCGATGCCCTGGTGCCGGCGCCATGACGATCGCGGTGCGCCCGGCCACGCGCGCTGATCTGCCACTGGTGGCGCAGCTGATCCGCGATCTGGCTGCCTATGAAAAGCTGTCGCACGCGGTGCGCTTTGACGAAGCCACGCTGGGCGAGCATCTGTTCGGCCCGCGCCCGATGGCCGAAGTGCTGGTGGCCGAGCAGGACGGCGTGGGGCAGGGCTTTGCCTTGTTCTTTCACAACTTTTCCACGTTCGAAGGCAAGCCGGGAATTTATCTGGAAGATCTTTACGTGCGGCCCGAGGCGCGCGGTGCCGGCTTGGGCAAGGCCCTGCTCCAGGCGCTTGCCGGCCTGGCCATCGCGCGCGGCTGTGCGCGGCTGGAATGGTCGGTGCTCGATTGGAATGCGCCGTCGATCGCGTTCTACCGGTCACTGGGCGCACGCATGATGGACGAATGGCGGATCATGCGGGTAGATAGTGCTGCGTTGCAGCAACTGGGGACTGTGAGCCAAGGTTGATCCGTGGTAACCTTGTTCAGCTTTTACCCATGAAAACCATGGCATGATCGGAATATGAAGCAGCATCAGGCAGACAAGACCGGCGCCGCAGCCGGCAGCGTGCATGCCGAAGGCACGTCACGGCGCGGCCTGCTGCGCGGCATGGTGGCCGCCGGTGGTGCGCTTGCCGGCGCTGCCAGCGCACCGCGCGTGTTTGCCCAGGCCTGGTCGATGCCGCAGCAGCATCGCCGCGTGCTCGATGTGGCGGCCCAGCAGCGCGATCGCGTGGCCAATCTCTTGTGGCACACCGATGTGGTCGGCATTGCCGATTTCTCGCTGCCCTCTTCGCTGCCGCGCTTCCACTTTGCCGATCTGCAGGCTGGTCGGGTCGATTCGATCCTGGTCGCCCATGGCCGTGGCTCTGATCCCGAGCACGATGGCTTTCTCAAGTTCTTTTCAAACCAGATCAACAGCCTAGCTACCTCGCGCGGGGCATTCGTGACCAACGAATGGTATCGCGGCAAATATGGCAGCTCGATCCGGCTGACCGGGGTCGATCCCGATAACAACATGGCGCAGGACCGCGCGATCGTGGTGCACCCGGCGTGGTATGCCAACCCGGACATGCTGGCCAAATGGGGCAAGCTCGGGCGCAGCGATGGCTGCTTTGCCATGCCCGAGGCGGATTTCACCCAGGCGCTGTGGCGTCTGGCCGCCGGCCGGCTAATCTATGCTGATCGTCTCGGCCTGGCCTGAGGCGGCCGGACAATCGTTTCAGAAATCGATCGCGATCCCGTTCTTTTCCCAATCGCCATAGCGGGTTGGGTCAAGGCCGTCAGGGTCCTGCACCGGTTCGGCCACGCGCGGGGGCGGGGCCGGGGCATCGGTCCAGTGGGCGGGCTTGGCAAAGGGCGCGGGGCGCTGCGTCGCGCGCTGCTGGTTGGCGGGAAGCGGCTTGTCCATGCAACTGGCCATGCGCCTTTGCGTCTTCGCGCGCAATTGCCAAATGGGGCATAAGGCGCGATAGGCGCGGGGATGGCCCCTAACCGACAGACCGATGAGACCCCCGGCGTGCCCGCACGCCGCGCCGCGCTGCGCCTGCTTGATGCCGTGTTGCGCCGTGGCGACCCGCTCGACCAGGCCGCGCCCCCTGTGCTGCGCGCGATCGAGCGTGGCGATGACCGCGCGCTGGCCATGGCCATCGTGCAAGAGGCGCTGCGCTGGCTGCCCGATCTCGATGCCCTGATCGACAGCGCAACGCAGACCGTGCTGCCCGACGATGCCAAGGCGCGCGCCGTGCTGCAGTTGATGCTGGCGCAGGCGCTGCGCCTGGGGCTGCCGCCGCATGCGGTGATCGCCACGGGCCTGCCGCTGCTGATGGGCGGTCCGCGCCGCCTGGCCCATGGCGTGTTTTCCGCGCTGCTCAAGCGTGGGGCGGCGCTGCCTGATGCGCCCACCCTGCCGCCGGCCGTGGCCGCGCGCTGGGATCAGGCCTGGCCCGGCCGTACCGCCGCGATCGCCGCCGGCATCGCCACGCCGCCGCCGCTCGATCTCAGCCTGCGCGACGCAGGCGAAACCGCGCGTTGGGTGGAGGAGCTGGGCGGGCTGTCGCTGTTGCCCGGCCATGTTCGCCTGCCGCGCGGCCAGGCGGTGGAGAGCCTGCCCGGTTTTGCCGAGGGCGCGTGGTGGGTGCAGGACCTGGCGGCGAGCCTGCCGGCGCGCCTGCTCGGCACGGGTGAGGGGCGGCGCGTGCTCGATCTCTGTGCCGCGCCTGGTGGCAAGACCATGCAACTGGCCGCCGCGGGCTGGACCGTCACCGCGCTCGACAAGTCGGCGCGCCGGCTGGAGCGGCTGTCGGCCAACCTGGCGCGCACCAGCCTGACGGCCACGGTGGTGCAGGCCGATGCGCTGAAATGGCAGCCCGATGAACCGTTCGATGCCGTGCTGCTCGATGCGCCGTGCAGCGCCACGGGCACCTGCCGCCGCCATCCCGATGTGCTGCATCGCCTGGCCGCGATGGACGAGTTGACCCAGTTGCAGGCGCAGATGCTGGCCCGCAGCGCTGCCTGGCTGCGGCCGGGCGGCACGCTGGTCTATGCCACCTGCTCGCTCGAACCGGCCGAGGGCGAGGCGCAGGCTGCCGCCTTTGCCGGTCTCGATCCGGCGCCGATCCAGGAGGGCGAATTGCCGGCGGGCATTGCGCCCACGCCGCAGGGATGGCTGCGCAGCGACCCTGGCATGCTGGCGCAAGAGGGCGGCATCGACGGGTTCTTTGCCGCGCGGTGGCGCCAGGGGTGACGCAAATGGCCGGCAATTCATTTTGCCGGCGCGATTTTTGTGGCTAAGCCGGCGCCATGTCTGCCGGCCACCACCACGATCACCACCACGCCCATGCTCATGACCACGGGCACGACCACGGCCACCACCACGCCCATGCTCATGACCACGGGCACGACCACGGCCACCACCACGGCCCGGGGCACAGCCATGCGCCGGCCAGCTTCGGCCGCGCCTTTGCCCTGGGGATTGCGCTCAACACCGCGTTCGTGGTGGTCGAGGGTGGTTATGGCATCATCAGCGGGTCGATGGCGCTGGTTGCCGATGCCGGGCACAACCTGTCCGACGTGCTCAGCCTGTTCATGGCCTGGGGCGCCAGCGTGCTGTCGGCGCGGCCGCCACAGGGCCGCTTCACCTATGGCTTCAAGTCCAGCTCGATCCTGGCCGCGCTCGGCAATGCCGCGCTGCTGCTGGTGGCGCTGGGCGCGATCCTGGTGGAAAGCGTGCGCCGTCTGATGGAGCCAGAGGCGGTGTCGCCCGGCCCGGTGATGATCGTCGCGGCGATCGGCATCGTCATCAATACCTTCACCGCGCTGCTGTTCATGCGCGGCAGCAAGCACGATATCAACTTGCGCGGCGCCTATCTGCACATGGCCGCCGACGCGGCGGTTTCAGCAGGTGTCGTGCTGGCCGGCCTCGCCATGGCGATGACCGGCTGGACCTGGATCGACCCGCTGACCAGCCTGGTCATCGTGGTGGTGATTGCCGTGGGCACCTGGGGTCTGGCGCGCGACTCGCTCAAGCTGGGTCTTCAGGCCGTGCCCCCGGGGATCGATCCGAACAAGGTCAGTGCCGCGCTGGCCGCCATGCCGGGCGTGGCGCGGGTGCACGATCTGCACATCTGGCCGATGAGCACCACCGAAACCGCGCTGACCGCGCACCTGATCATGCCGCAGGGCCACCCAGGCGACGCATTCCTGGCCCATGTGGCACACGATCTGGAGCATGATTTCGGCATCGGCCACACCACGATCCAGGTCGAAACCGACGACTGCGGCGGTTGCTCGCTGGAGGTTTAAGGGTTTGGCTGGGCGGGTCATCCGCTTTGAGGCGGGGCGAGATTGGTGGTGCGCTGCGTCTGGCGCGATGACGGCAGCCAAGGTGCAAGTTATCAAGCGGGACCCCGGATCAAGTCCGGGGGGACGACAAAATACAGATGAAGCAAAAACTCATCGTCACCCCGGACTTGATCCGGGGTCCCGCTGTTCTGCTCGTGCAAAATGCGAGAACGTACGCGAGCAGGCAATTTCAGACGCATTATTGTTCGCGCAGAGGCGCTGAGGCGCAGAGATTCCATTCTCTCTGCGCCTCAGCGCCTCTGCGCGAAATATCCTCCTAAGGCGCCGCTGATGCCGCGTCTGCCGGCACAGTGGCATCGACCAGCGGCGGCGGGGCCGGGCGGCTGTCGAGCATGGTGGCGGCTTCATCGAGCGCGCGGGCTTCGCCGCGGGTGACGCCGCCGGGGCCGGGGTCGCTGTCCTGCTGGCAGGCCGCCAGCGGCAGCATGAGGGCAAGGGCCAGAAATGCGCGCATGGTCAGATGAGGGGCAGGCTGGCGCGAAGGGTGCGAGGCACCGCTTCGCGCCATGGGCCTGTTACATCTTGGGGTTGCTGTTGGCGCCACCGTTCGCGCTGGCGTCGCCCGCTTCGGCTGCAGCAGCAGCAGCCTTGGCAGCGTCGGCTGCGGCGGCGGCATTGTCGGCGGCGCTGCGGGCGGCGTCTTCGGCGGTTTGCGCGGCGGCGCTGGGATCGGCGGCGGGGGCATCGACCGGGGCCGGGGCGGCAGCCGAGACATCGGTTGCGGGCAGTTCGTCGGCCGGCATTTCCACGTTGTCGGGCGAGGCTTCCGTCGAGGCATCGTCCGAACGGCCGCAGGCGGAGAGCGACAGCGCGGCGGCAACCAGGGCAGCGCCAGCAATGGCCGTCGGGAAGAGCTTCTTCATCGTGGGGGCTTCCTTGTTCGTTCCTGTCGGCGCATGGCCGAAACTTGCCCTATGGGTATTACCGGCGCGCCAGTGTCAAGCCAATGGCAAACTTGGCTGGGCATCCTTGGTGGATCAGCGCCGTTCGTAAGGGTTGCTTACGGATATAAAGAACTCTTTATATGGATTGACCGATATAAAGGTTGCTTTATATGCCACCGCTCATGAACCTGCTCGAATCCTTGCGCGCCCTGGCCGATCCCACGCGCCTGCGCATCATGCGCCTTCTGGCCAGCATGGAGCTGGCCGTGGGTGAGCTTGCGCAGGTACTGGGCCAAAGCCAGCCCCGCGTCTCGCGCCATGTGAAGATCCTGTGCGATGCGGGCCTGGCCGAGCGGCGGCGCGAGGGTGGCTGGGTGTTCCTGCGCGCGGCGATTGCCGAAGAAACCGCGCGGCGCGGGGCGCCCTCCGCGCTTGGCACGGCGCTGGCCCGCGTGCTTGCCGCGGCCGAGGCGGAGGACGCTGATTTCGCCCGCGAAGTGCGCGAGGATCGCCAGCATCTCGACGCGATCCGCGCCACGCGCGAGGCGAGCGCGGCCGAATACTTTGCCCGCCATGCTGCCGATTGGGACCAGTTGCGCAGCCTGCACATCGCCGATGGCCCGGTGGAGGCCGCGCTGATCGGCTTGCTCGATGCGGCCGGCGCGGGCCAGCCGCTCGGCCACCTGCTCGACGTGGGCACCGGCACCGGTCGCATGGCGCAATTGCTCGCGCCGCGTGCCAGCCACGTCACTGCGCTCGACAAGAGCCCGGAAATGCTGCGCCTGGCGCGCACGCGGCTGCAGGGCCTGCCGGCCGGACAGGTCGATCTGGTGCAGGGGGATTTCCTGTCGCTGCCGTTTGCCGATGGCGGGTTCGACACGGTGCTGTTCCACCAGGTGCTGCACTATGCCCTGGCACCCGAGGCCGTGCTGGCCGAGGCCGCGCGCGTTACTGCCCCGGGCGGGCGCATTGCCGTGGTCGATTTTGCCGCGCACGATCGCGAGGAATTGCGCCTGGCCCATGCCCATGCCCGCCTGGGCTTTTCCGATGCGCAGATGGCCAAGCTGCTGGGCGATGCCGGGTTTACCCCGCTCGCCGAACAGGCGCTGGCCGGGCACGAACTGATCGTCAAGCTGTGGACCGCCCGGCGCCGCGATCCCGCTGCCGCTGCGGCGCCCCCCTCTTCCGCCTTTACCAAGAGCTGAGACCCATGACCCGCTACGACCAGCTGCGCGAGGCGCGCACCGCGCTCGATACCCCGCTGTTTGCCGGCCTGCCCGGCGATATCCGGGTGAGCTTCGAATTCTTTCCGCCCAAGACCGATGCGCTGATGGCGCAGCTGTGGGACGTGGTGCAGACCTTGGCGCCGCTGCAGCCCGAATTCGTCTCGGTGACGTATGGCGCGGGCGGCTCCACCCGCGACCGCACGCATGACACGGTTGCGCGCATCATCCGCGAGGCGCGGCTGCCGGCCGCCGCGCATCTGACCTGCGTCGACGCCAGCAAGGCCGAAATCCGCGCCGTGGCCGAAGGATACTGGGAAGCGGGCGTGCGCCACATCGTCGCCCTGCGTGGTGACATGGGCGCGCCCGGTGTGCCGTTCACCCCGCACCCCGATGGCTATGCCAATGCCGCCGAACTGGTGGCCGGGCTCAAGGCGATTGCCCCGTTTGATATTTCGGTCGCGGCCTATCCCGAAAGCCACCCGGATTCGCCCAGCCAGGAAGCAGACATCGACAATCTCAAGCGGAAGCTTGATGCCGGTGCGAGCCGCGCGATCAGCCAGTTCTTCTTCGAGCCGGAAACCTTTTTCCGTTTCCAGGACAAGCTGGCTGCGGCCGGAATCGATGCGCCGGTGCTGCCGGGCATCCTGCCAGTGTCCAACTTTGCCCAGACGCGCAAGTTTGCCGCTGCCTGCGGCGCGGCACTGCCGGCGTGGCTGGAAAGCCTGTTTGCCGGGCTCGACACCCACCCTGCCTCGCGCCAGCTGGTGGCGGCCACGGTTTCGGCCGAGTTCTGCCGCCGCCTCTACGCCGGTGGCGTGCGCGATTTCCACTTCTACACGCTCAACCGTGCCGAGCTGAGCTATGCCATCTGCCATCTGTTGGGCCGCCGCCCGCACGGCGCCGCCGGCCTGGAGAATGCCGCATGACCGATCTTGCCCCCAGCCAGGCGCGCGCCGCGCTGCTCGATCAGGCGCGCCAGCGTATCCTGATCACCGATGGCGCCTTTGGCACCGAGATCCAGAACCGCAAGCTGACCGAGGCGGATTATGCCGGCAATCTGCGCCTCACCCACGACCAGAAGGGCAACAACGATATCCTGGCGCTGACGCGGCCAGACGTGCCCGAGGCGATCCACCGCGCCTATTTCGAAGCGGGGGCGGATATTGCCGAAACCAACACCTTTTCGGCCAACCGCATCAGCCAGGCCGATTATGGCGCTGAACACCTCGTGCGCGAGATCAACCTGCAATCGGCGGCCCTGGCCCGCCGCGTTGCCGATGAATTTGCCGCGCGCGATGGCCGCCCGCGCTTCGTGGCCGGCGCTATCGGCCCGACCAACAAGACGCTGTCGCTCTCGCCCGATGTCAACGATCCCGGTTATCGCGAGATCGACTGGGATTTCCTGGTCGAAGTCTATCGCGAGCAGGCCGAGGCGCTGGTCGAAGGCGGTGCCGATTTCATCCTGGTCGAAACCGTGTTCGACACGCTCAACTGCAAGGCCGCGATCATGGCGGTCAAGCAACTGGAGCGGCAACTGGGCCGCGAAGTGCCGATCATGCTGTCGATGACGCTGACCGACCTTTCGGGTCGCAACCTGTCGGGCCACACGGTGGAGGCATTCTGGTATGCCGTGCGCCATGCCCGCCCGGTGACCGTGGGGCTCAACTGCTCGTTCGGCGCGACGCAGTTGCGCCCGCATGTGAAAGCGCTGGCCGAAACCGCCGACACGCTGATCATGATCTATCCCAACGCCGGCTTGCCCAACGAACTGGGCCAGTATGACGAAGAGCCCGACACGACCGCAGGCCTCGTTGGCGAATGGGCCGTGGCGGGCCAGGTCAACGTGCTGGGTGGCTGCTGCGGCTCCACCCCGGCGCATATCGCCGCCATGGCGCGCAAGGTCAGCGGCCTGGCGCCGCGCAGCCTAGCCCAGCCCGAACCGCTCACCCGCCTTGCCGGCCTTGAACCTTTTGTGATGATCAAGTGATGACCGAACAGAACACAACTGGGATGACCAATTCCGGCTCGCGTTTCGTCAATGTGGGCGAGCGTACCAATGTCACCGGCTCGGCCGCGTTCAAGAAGCTGATCCTGGCGGGCGACTATGCCAAGGCGGTGGAAGTCGCCCGCCAGCAGGTGGAAAACGGCGCCCAGATCATCGACGTCAACATGGACGAGGGCCTGCTCGACGCGGTCGAGGCGATGACCACCTACATCAAGCTGATCGCGGCGGAGCCGGACATCGCGCGGGTGCCGGTGATGATCGACAGCTCCAAGTGGGACGTGATCGAGGCCGGCCTGAAATGCGTTTCGGGCAAGCCGATCGTCAATTCGATCTCGATGAAGGAAGGCGAAGACGCATTCCTGCACCATGCCCGCCTGTGCATGGATTATGGCGCCGCCGTGGTCGTCATGGCGTTTGACGAAAAGGGCCAGGCCGACACGCGCGAGCGCAAGGTGGAAATCTGCTGCCGCGCCTATGATCTCTTGATGGGTATCGGTTTTCCGCCCGAAGACGTGATCTTCGATCCCAACGTCTTTGCCGTGGCCACCGGGATCGAGGAGCACGACCGCTACGCGCTCGATTTCATCGAGGCCACGCGCGAGATCAAGGAACGCTGCCCCCACGTGCATATCTCGGGCGGCCTGTCCAATCTCTCGTTCAGTTTCCGTGGCAACGAGACGGTGCGCCGCGCCATGCACTCGGTGTTCCTCTACCACGCCATTCCCGCCGGCATGGACATGGCCATCGTCAATGCCGGGCAGCTCGACATCTATGACCAGATCGACCCGGTCTTGCGCGATGCCTGCGAAGACGTGCTGCTGATGCGCCACCCTGATGCGACCGAGCGCCTCATCGCGCTGGCCGAAAGCTTCAAGGGCAAGGACAAGGCGGCAGAAAAGGCCGCCGAGGAATGGCGCGGCTGGGACGTGGTGCGCCGCCTGGAACATGCCCTGGTCAAGGGCATGGACCAGTACATCGTCGAAGACACCGAAGAAGCCCGCGCCGCGATTGCCGCGCGCGGCGGGCGCCCGATCGAGGTGATCGAAGGCCCGCTGATGGAGGGCATGAACACGGTGGGCGACCTGTTCGGCTCGGGCAAGATGTTCCTGCCGCAGGTGGTGAAATCGGCCCGCGTGATGAAGAAGGCTGTGGCCCACCTGATCCCCTATATCGAGGCGGAAAAGCAGGCCGGCGCGCGCCCCAAGGGCCGCATCGTCATGGCCACGGTCAAGGGCGACGTGCACGATATCGGCAAGAACATCGTCGGCGTGGTGCTCCAGTGCAATGGCTATGAAGTGATCGACCTTGGCGTCATGGTGCCGTGGTCCAAGATCCTCGACACCGCGCGCGAGCAGGATGCCGATATCATCGGCCTGTCCGGCCTGATCACCCCCTCGCTCGACGAGATGGTAACCGTGGCCGAGGAAATGCAGCGCGCCGGCATGACCATTCCGCTGCTGATCGGCGGCGCCACCACCAGCAAGGTGCACACCGCGCTGCGCATCGATCCGGCCTATGACGGCCCGGTGGTCCACGTGCTCGACGCCAGCCGCGCCGTGGGCGTGGCCAGCCAGCTCTTGTCCGATACCCAGGCCGAAGGCTTTATCGCCGCCACGGCCGACGAATACCAGCACGTGCGCGATGCCCGCGCGGGCAAGGGCGGATCGAAGCTGCTCAGCCTCGAAGACGCGCGCGCCAACGGCTTTGTCGCCGAATTCGCGCACAAGCCGGCGCCGCCGGCGCAGCCCGGGCTGCACGTCTTTGCCGAATGGGATCTGGCCGATCTGGTCGAATGCTTTGACTGGACGCCGTTCTTCCGCGCCTGGGAACTGGCCGGCACCTATCCCGCGATTCTCGACGATGCCGTGGTGGGTGAAAGCGCGCGCAGCCTCTATGCCGACGCCCGCGCCATGCTCGACAAGATCGTTGCCGAAAAGTGGCTGACGGCCAAGGGCGTCTGCGGTTTCTGGCCGGCGGCGCGCCATGGTGACGATGTCGTGCTGCATCCCGATGACGACGAACAGATGGTGCGCCTGCCGTTCCTGCGCCAGCAGTTCGCCAAGAGCCGGGGCCGCGCCAACTATTGCCTGGCGGATTTCATCGATCCGGCGGGCGACTGGCTGGGCGGCTTTGCCGTGGGCATCCATGGGATCGAGCCGCACCTGGCGCGCTTCCAGGCCGGGCACGATGACTATTCCGACATCCTGCTCAAGGCGCTGGCCGATCGCTTTGCCGAAGCCTTTGCCGAACGCCTGCACAGTCACGTTCGCACCACGCTGTGGGGCTATGCACCGGGCGAGCAGCTGACCAACGAGGCGCTGATCCGCGAGGAATATCGCGGCATCCGCCCCGCGCCCGGCTATCCGGCGTGCCCGGATCACAGCCTCAAGCCGATCCTGTTCGACCTGCTTGATGCGCCGGGCAATGCCGGCATCGTTCTTACGGAAAGCCAGGCCATGCTGCCCACGGCGGCGGTCTCGGGCTTCTATTTCGCCCACCCCGACAGCCAGTATTTTGGCGTGGCCACGATCGGCCGCGATCAGCTGGCCGATTATGCCGCGCGGCGTGGGGTGGATCTGGCCGTGGCCGAACGCTGGCTGCGCCCTAACCTGGACTAAGTTTGGGCAAAAAGCCCCCTCCTCTTCAGAGGAGGGGGTTGGGGGTGGTGCCGGGCCTTGCGCCAGGTTTCCACCACCCCCCGACCCCCTCCTCTGAAGAAGAGGGGGCGCAAAAGATCAGGGATGGACGGGCTTTTCGTCCGCGTAGATCGCCACTTCGGGCGCCTGCTTGCTGCTGATCGAGCCGCGGAACATGCCGGCGGTGTTGAGGGCAAAGCCCACGTGGCCATCGCGGTCCATGGCGATCAGCCCGCCATCACCGCCGATTTCGGCGATTTCGTCGATCGTGTCCTGCGCCGCTTCGCCCACCTTTTCGTCGCGCCAGGCGATACGGTCGCACACCTGGCGGCCGGCGGATTGGCGGATGAAGTATTCACCCGTGCCGGTGGCAGACACCGCGCAATTGCCATCGATCGCATAAGTGCCCGCGCCGATCAGCGGGGAATCGCCGATCCGGCCCCAGCGCTTGCCGGTCAGGCCACCGGTGGACGTAGCCGCGGCAAGGTGGCCATGCACATCACGCGCCACTGCGCCGACGGTGCCATAGCGATGTTCGGGCCGCGGCGTGGCATCGAGCACACGGGGCGACAGCGCGCTGACGTGCTCCTTCTTCCACTCCAGATAGTCGTTCCAACGCTTTTGCGTGAAGAAGTACTTGGGATCGACCTGCTCGATGCCCTGTTCGCGGGCAAACTGGTCTGCGCCCGCGCCGGCCAGCAGCACGTGGCGGGAATGCTCCATCACGGCGCGCGCGGCGCGGATCGGGTTCTTGGTGGTGGTCAGCGCCGCCACCGCGCCCGCTTCGCCAGTGCTGCCGTCCATGATCGCGGCGTCCAGCTGGTTCTTGCCCTCGGCATCGAACACCGCCCCGCGCCCGGCGTTGAACTGCGGATCATCTTCCATCACGCGCACGGCCGCTTCCACGGCGTCCAGGCTCGATCCGCCGGCCTTGAGCACGGCCGATCCGGCGGCCAGCGCGGCCTTGAGCCCGGCGCGATACGAGGCATCTTCGGCCGGCGTGGTTTCCCCGCGCGGCGCGGCGCCGGCGCCACCGTGAATGGCCAGCGACCAGCCGGCATCGGCCGGATAGGGCACGCCGGCGAGCTTGCCCTGCTTGACGCTGGCAGTGCCGGCAAAGGCCGGCGCGGTAACCACCAGGGTGCCGAGGTCCAGCACGCTGTCAGGGCCAATCCCGGTCACCTTGATCGCCGGCCAATCGAGCGGCTGGCCCGGCCGGGCCCCCGGCGCGCCGACCGGCTGCACCAGCCAGGCATAGGTGCCGGCCGGCCCCTTGAGCCGTGCCTTGCCCGCGCCATCGACGATCAGCGAGGCGCCTTCATCCACGCCCAGGCCCACCGCTGCCTTGTCGGCCGTGGTCGCGCGGGTCTTGGCCACGAAGGCGATCAGGCGGCCGAGACGATCACGCCGGGTGAAATGGGTATCGGTGACGACATGGTCCATGCGCGGCAGGTGCAGGAAATCCTCCACCATGGTCACGCCCTCGCCCAGGGGATCGCGCAAGGCCGGGCCTGACGTGGCGCTGCCGCCGTCCATCGCGCCATAGACATGCGCGCCCAGGATCGCCAGGCCAGCACTGGTGCCGCCGATCGGGTGCCCGCTGGCAGCCAGCCGGTTGAGCGCGGTAGCCAGCGGCGTGCCCTGCCAGAAACGCACATAGCGGGCCTGATCACCCCCGGCGATATAGACGCCATCGGCCTTGGCCACGGCGGCCAGCACCACCGGGTCGCTTGCCGCCTTGCGATCATCGAACACGAAGGTTTCGACCGAAGTGACGCCGCCGATGCTGTGCATGAACTCATCGCCGGCATCGCCCGCGCCCGATGCCCGCAGCACCACGATATGGCCATGCCCGGCCTGCGCCACGAACCAGCGGAAAGCATCGCTGTCCCATTCGCCACCGCCGGCCAGCAGCAGGCCCGGTGCTACCTTGGCCGGGGTAGGGGCGGCAAGATCACCGATGACATAGCGGGTATAGCCTGCTTCCGAGGCGCCTGCCGCGCCGCTGGCCAGCGCCAGTGCGCCTGCCACTGTGATCAATCCCATGCGCCAGAACTGCATTCCCGTGCCCCTTGATATGCCATCTTTTGCTGTGGTTAGCGTGTAACAGTTGCGATTGATACTGTATTGTTTGGCGAATTATGGTTGCAAATAGGATTTGCTTGTAACCATAAGCCCCTATCGAAGCGCGATCACAGGGGGCTGTCAATAATGCGCATTTCCAGGGTTTGGTTGATTGCGGGTGGTGCCATGAGTGCCTTGGCCGTGGCAGGCGCGGGCCATGCGCAGGAAGCGCCAGCGTCTATCACGCAATTGCCGGTCGCGTCCCAGGCGGACGATACCCCGGCTCCCGAAAGCGCGATCGTCGTGCTGGGCAGCCGCATTCCGCGCGTGGAAATGGAAGGGCCCGCGCCGGTCACCGCCGTGACCGCGCAGGACATCCTGCGCAATGGCTATCAGTCGGTACCCGATCTGCTGCGCGCGCTCACGCAAAATGGCGGCGAAACGCAAAGCCAGCAATCGGGCAATGGCGCGGCCTTCACGCCCGGCGCGCAGCAGGTGGACTTGCGCGGGCTTGGTCCCAACCACACCCTGGTGCTGGTCAACGGGCGGCGGATTGCCGATTTTCCCCTGCCGTTCAACGGGCAGAGCAATTTCACCGACATTTCCAACATTCCCGTCGGCCTGATCGAGCGGGTGGAAGTGTTGAGCGGCAGCGCCTCGGCGATCTATGGCTCGGACGCGATTTCGGGCGTGGTCAATTTCCAGCTCAAGAAAAGCGTCGATGGCACGCGGATCGACTATCGTTATGGCGATACGCAGCACGGCGGCGGCGCCTCGCACCGGCTGACCTTGACCACCGGCTGGAATGCCGGCGCGTTTCATGGCGTGATCGGGGTGGAAGGCCTCTATCAAAAGCCGCTGTGGCAATATCAGCGCGCACGGCAGGATTCGGTGCTGGACGATCCGGTTGGCGGGCTGGCGCGCCGCACGTTCCTGCGCACCGATGAATATACCGACTATCTCGATCCCGGCGCGGCGACCTGCGCCAGCCTGTCGGGCCTCAACGGCGGCAGCACGTTCCGCGCCAGCCGCCCGCGCTATGGCGCAGATGGCGGGCCGGGCTATTACTGCGGCTCGAACAGCTCGGTCGCCTATGGCACGATGATTTCAGAGCGCAAATCGGTGAACGCCTTTGGCGCGATCGGGCTCGACCTACCCAATGGCATGGAACTGTTCACCGATTTCCAGGCCAGCTACAGCAAGGTGGCGCTGCTGCCTGATGTGCTGACCTGGTATTACGAAACCGCCGACGGCAACCAGGAGGGCACGTTCTACAACACGCAGATGCCCACCAGCCTCAATCCCACCAAGCTGGACAACTGGTATCGCCAGTTCACGCCCGAGGAAATGGGCGGCCTGCGCAACGGCATGACGCGCAATCGCTCGGTCAGCTTCACGGTCACGCCGGGCCTGCGTGGCAAATTCGGCAAGAACCAGGCTTGGGCTTATGAGCTCTCGTTCAACCACTCGGAATACCGCAGCAAGGTATCGTTCCCGCAGGTGGTGATCTCCAAGGCCAATGCCTTTTTCCTGGGCCAGCAGCAGGGCGTTGACCCCGATAGCGGCTATGCGGTGTTTTCGGCCGATCCGGCGCGGTTCTATACCCCGCTCACCACAGCGCAGTACAATTCGATCACCGAAAACGCGATCTATCACCCGCGTTCCTATACCGATAACCTCGCTTTCAGCCTGACCAACGGCGAAGTCCTGCGCCTGCCGGCAGGGGCCGTGGGCGTGGCGCTGGTGGGCGAATATGGCGGGCAGGGCTATGACCTGCGCCCCGATCCCAAGGCGCTGGAGCACTATTACGTTGGCCTGACCGACAGCGACGGCAAGGGCAGCCGCCGCCACTGGGCGCTGGGCGGCGAACTGCGCGTGCCGGTACTCTCGTTCCTGCAGCTCTCCGGCGCGGCGCGCTATGACCATTTCCACGTGGTCGACAACAGCTTTGGCAAGGCCACCTGGAACCTGGGCGCAGAACTGCGCCCGACCAGCCGCCTGCTGCTGCGCGGCGCGATGGGCACCGGCTTTCGCGCGCCCGATCTCCACTATGTGTTTTCGGGCAATGGTGACACCCACCCGGATGGCACCGATTACCTGACCTGCCGGCGCGAGAATGCCGGCGCCACCTATAGCCAGTGCGACGATTACGAGGTTGGCATCACCAGCCACCGCAGCGGCAACCGCGCGCTCAAGCCCGAAACCAGCAAGTCGATCAACGCCGGGGTGTTCTGGCAGCCCGATCGCGCGGTCGATGTTTCGGTCGATTACTTCAAGGTCACGCTGGAAAACCAGGTGCTCGATCTCAGCAAGGATGAACTGCTACGCCGCGAATCCGATTGCGTGCTGGGCGAAACCGTCTCGGGCGCGGCGGTCAATGCCAGTTCACCCACCTGCCTCGATGCCATCGCGCGGGTGCAGCGCTATGCTTCCGGCGCCTTCGCAGGGCAGCTTCAGGGGGTTTACGTCAACCCGATCAACGTGGCGCGCGAACAGACCGACGGCATCGACGTGGCGTTCCACTGGCGCGCCTCGGAAATCCAGGGGCTGGGCTTCCTCACCTTTGCGCTGGGATACACCTATGTGTTCAATCACACGTTCCGCCAGTATGCCGGCGACGCGGTGATCAACAAGCTGGCCTATGACAGCGGCTATGACATCCCGCGTGACAAGGGCACGGCCAGCCTCACCCTGGTCAACGGCAAGTTCACGACCACGCTGCAGGGCCAGATGCTCGGCCGCCTGCCCAATTATGACGAAACGGCGTTCATCAAGCCGACGACCACCTTCAACCTTTCGGCCCAGTACAAAATCACCGACCATGTCCAGGTTTCGGGCACGGTGACCAACCTGTTCGATACCAGCCCCAATGTCGATCGCACTTATGGCAGCTATCCCTATTACGACATCTCGTGGTTCGATGGCGTGGGACGCAGCTTCTATCTACAGCTGACCTGGAAGCTGGGCGGGAAGGGGCTTTAACCGGCGAGCCGCATGCAACAGCGGGCGGCGTGTTGGTACACGCCGCCCGCCTGAATGTGGTCAGGTTTGCGATCCGCGCTTAGCGGCAGATGCGCACGCGTTCGTGGTGGCGCCACACGATGCGGCAATCGCGGGCATAGCCATGGCGCTCCCACCGGCGGTGTTCCCAGCGACGGCTTTCCCAGCCGCGGCGATCACCGCGATGGTCCCAGCCGCGGTTGTTCCAGCCCCGATTGTCCCAGCCGCGGTGATCTCCGCGGTGGCTGTGCTCCCAACCTTGCGGATGCGCCTGCGCGGCAGCGGGGGTAAGCAGCGCGGCGGCCAGGGCCACGCCAGCGATCTTGGTCAGTTTGGCTAGCATCGTGTTCTTCCTGCGTTAGGTCCTCAACGTAGGAAAAAACGTCTGCGCCTTTCAGGATGTTCCCAGTCTGAATGGCTTGTACCAGCTGCGTACAGACTCTGTCCGGCCTTGTTCAGCCGCACTGGCCGCGATGCAGCAGCTTCTGGTCGGCCAGAACCAGCGCCATCATCGCTTCCACCACCGGCACGCCGCGAATGCCCACGCAGGGGTCATGCCGGCCCTTGGTGAACAGGTCAGTCGCCTCGCCGTCGCGGGTGATCGTGGGCATGGGGGTGAGGATCGAGGACGTTGGCTTGAACGCCACGCGCACTGTCACCGGCTGGCCGGTGGAAATGCCCCCGGCAATGCCGCCGGCATGGTTGGCCAGGAACTCAGGGCCATGGTTGCCGCCATCGCTGCACGGGCGCATCGGATCGGCATTGCCTTCGCCGGTATTGGCGGCCGCAGCAAAGCCATCGCCGATTTCCACGCCCTTGACCGCGTTGATGCCCATCATCGCATGGGCCAGCTCGGCGTCCAGCTTGGCATAGAGCGGCGCGCCCCAGCCGGCGGGCACGCCGGTGGCCACGCATTCCACCACCGCGCCCAGCGAAGAGCCGGCCTTGCGCGCCTTGTCCACCAGTGCTTCCCAGCGCGCGGCGGCCTGGGCATCGGGGCAGAAGAACGGATTCTGGCCGATCTGCGCGGCATCGAAATTCGCCATGTCGATGGCATCGCCACCGATCGCGCTGACCCAGGCCAGGATCGTCACTTCCGGGATCACCAGCCGCGCCACGCCGCCCGCAGCCACGCGCGCGGCGGTTTCGCGTGCCGAAGACCGCCCACCGCCGCGATAGTCGCGAAAGCCGTACTTGGCATCATAGGCATAGTCGGCATGGCCCGGGCGATAGGCCTTGGCCACCTCGGAATAGTCCTTGGAGCGCTGGTCGGTGTTCTCGATCATCAGGCTGATCGGGGTGCCGGTGGTGCGCCCTTCGAACACGCCCGACAGGATCTTGACCTGGTCGGGCTCGTTGCGCTGGGTGGTAAAGCGCGACTGGCCCGGCCGGCGCGCGTCCAGATAGGGTTGGATCATCCCTTCATCGATCGCCAGCCCGGGCGGGCAGCCATCCACCACGGCGCCCAGCGCCGGCCCATGGCTTTCCCCCCAGGTGGTGAAGCGGAACAGGTGTCCGAAGGAATTGATGCTCATGGGGCCAGCGCTCTGTCTTATGGCGCGGGAAATGTCCACTGGTCGATGGCGGCGCGGCGCACTAAGGCGCTTGACCCATGTACCTCGTCGTCTTCCGCAACCGCAAGCACGCCGGCATCGATGCCGCCGCTTACGCCGCCGATGCCCAGGCGATGGAAGACCTGGCGCGTCGCCAGCCCGGCTTCCGCAGCTTCAAATCCTATGTCGCCGACGATGGCGAAGTGATCGCCCTGTCGGAATGGGACAGCGAAGCGGCGGCGCGTGCCTGGCGTACCCAGGCCGATCACGCGCAGGTGCAAGGTCGCGGCCGGTCTGATTACTACGAAAGCTATACCCTGTTCGCCGGCACCCCCAGCCGTATCCACCATTTCGAGAGGACCAAGGCATGAGCCTGACCGTCTATGGCATCCCTAACTGCGACACCGTGAAAAAGGCGCGTACCTGGCTTGATGGGCAGGGGCTGGCCTACACGTTCCACGACTACAAGAAGCAGGGCGCCGATGCAGGCCAGGTGGCGCGCTGGGTGGCGCAGGCCGGGCTGGACAAGGTGCTCAACAAGGCCGGCACCACGTTCCGCAAGCTGCCCGAGGAAGACAAGGCCGACCTCACCACCGCCAAGGCCGTGGCCCTGATGGTGGCGCAGCCGTCGCTGATCAAGCGGCCGATCGTGGAGCATCCCGGCGGCCTGCTCGTGGGCTTCAAGCCGGCCGAATGGGAAGCCGCGCTAAGCCCCGCGTAAATCAGGCCCGCGTGACCGTGACGATGTAGTTGAGCGCCAGATCGTCTGACAGGTGTAGGCCCTTGGCCGGGTTCCAGGCGATGCCCTGCGGGTTGCCCATCTTGAGGCCGGCCGCGTCGAGCAGGTCGTGCAGTTCCAGCGGGGTGATGAAATCGTCCCAGTGGTGCGTGCCGCGCGGTACCATGCCCAGGCGCTCGGCCGCCTCGATCATCAACAGGCGCGAGGCGGGGGTGCGGTTGGGGGTGGACAGCACCATCAACCCGCCTTGGCTCAGCGTTGCTGCCAGCGCCGCCACGAAGGCGGGCTTGTCGGCCACATGCTCGATCACTTCCATCGAGGTGACGAGGTCGAACCCGGCCAGGCCAAGGTCCGCCAGTTCGCCATGGCGATAGTCGATCGCCAGGCCGGCTCCCTCGGCATGGGCGCGCGCGGCCGCGATGTTTTCCGCCGCTGCATCCACTGCGGTGACATCCGCGCCCATGCGGCACAGCGGCTCTGCCAAGAGGCCCGCGCCACAGCCCACATCGAGCGCGCGCTTGCCCGCCAGGGGGCGCAAGGCGCGGGGATCGGCGCCGAAATGCGTGTCGATCGCGGCGCGGATGAAGGCCAGGCGCACGGGATTGAGGCGATGGAGCATGGCCGATTGGCCCTTCGGATCCCACCAGTCGGCCGCCAACTTGCCGAAATGGGCGGCTTCTTCCGGGCGGATGGTCTGCGCGTTCAAGGATGTTGCATTGCTCATGCCACCTCCCTAAAGCGCCGCTTTCGCATGGTCCATGGGTCATGCGGGCAAGATTCTTTCTTTTGGCAGGTGGACAGGAGCACAAGCGTTGGCCCGGATCGTGATGAAATTCGGCGGCACCTCGATGGCCGGAACCGAGCGAATCCGCCGCGTCGCGCGGATCGTGCAGCGCCAGCAGGCCGCCGGCCATGAAGTGGCGGTGGTGGTTTCGGCCATGGCCGGGGAAACCGATCGCCTCGTCAACTTCTGCCGCGAAGCCAGCGCGCTCTATGATCCGGCGGAATACGATGTGGTGGTGGCCAGCGGCGAGCAGGTGACCTCGGGCCTTCTGGCCATGCATCTCCAGGCGCTGGGCTGCAAGGCGCGCTCGTGGCTGGGCTGGCAATTGCCGGTGCGCACCGATGATGCCTTTTCCAAGGCACGCATCGAAGGCATCGATTCGGCCGAACTGCTGGCCAGCATGGGCGCGGGCGAGATCGCCGTGATCCCCGGCTTCCAGGGGCTGACCGAGAGCAACCGCATCACCACGCTGGGCCGTGGCGGATCGGATACCTCGGCCGTGGCCGTGGCCGCCGCGATCGGCGCCGACCGCTGCGATATCTATACCGACGTGGACGGGGTCTATACCACCGACCCGCGCATCGTGGCCAAGGCGCGCAAGCTCAAGGCCGTGACCTACGAAGAAATGCTGGAACTGGCCTCGGTCGGTTCCAAGGTCCTGCAAACCCGCTCCGTCTCGCTTGCGATGAAGGAGAACGTGCGGGTGCAGGTGTTGTCATCCTTCATCGACGACGATGCGCCGGCCGCCGACACCATCCCCGGCACGATGATCGTCGCGGACGAGGAACTGGAAGGGTACGAAATGGAACGCCAGCTGATCACCGGCATCGCCGCCGACAAGAACGAGGCCAAGGTCACTCTCACGCGGATCGCGGATCGCCCCGGCGCCGTCGCCTCGATCTTTGCCCCGCTGGCCGAAGCCAACATCAACGTCGACATGATCATCCAGAACATCGCCAAGGACAAGGGCGAGACGGATGTGACTTTCACCTGCCCGCAGGCCGACCTTGCCCGCACCCAGGCCCTGCTGGAAGAGCGCAAGGACCAGATCGGCTGGTATCGCCTGATCGCCGACAGCAAGGTGGCTAAGGTTTCGGTGGTCGGCGTGGGCATGCGCAGCCACGCCGGCGTCGCCAGCACGATGTTCAAGTCGCTGGCCGATCGCGGCATCAATATCCAGGCTATCTCGACCAGCGAAATCAAGGTTTCGGTGCTGATCGATGCCGACGAGGTGGAACTGGCCGTGCGCATCCTGCACACCGCCTACGGCCTCGACGCCCAGTAACCCGCTAAAAACTAGCCCCCTCCTCTTCAGAGGAGGGGGTTGGGGGTGGTGGAAACCTTCCTCCACCCTACGCGATTACCCCTTCACCTTCGCAGCAAAGCTCTTGCGCAGTTTCATCAGCTTGGGCGGGATCACCGCCAGGCAATAGGGATTGCGCTGGCCTTCGCCTTCCCAATACTCCTGGTGGTAATCCTCGGCCGGATACCACGGGGCGACCGGCTCGATGCTGGTGACGATCGGCGCATCGCGCTCTGCCTGGGCGCGGGCGATCCCGGCCTTGGCTTCCTCTTCCTGCGCGGCATCGAGCGGAAACAGCGCCGAGCGGTATTGCGTGCCCACGTCGTTGCCCTGGCGGTTGAGCTGCGTCGGATCGTGGGTGGCAAAGAAGATGTCGAGCAGCTGACTGTAGTCGATCACGGCGGGATCGAACGTCACGCGAATCGCTTCGGCATGGCCGGTCGTGCCGCTGCACACCTGCTTGTACGTGGGATTTTCGCTGGTGCCGCCGATATAGCCGCTTTCCACGTTGGAAACGCCGATCACGTCGCGGAACACCGCTTCGGTGCACCAGAAGCAGCCACCGGCCAGAATGGCCTGGTTGGCGGCGGAGGGGGTGGCGGAGGACGTCGCCATGCGGGGGAACCCTTTCTGCAAGATTTGCTGCCCAGATAGGAACGGGCGGGGCGCCTGTCATCCTCTGGCGCGCGAATTGCCCGCCGGGGTAGCCCGCTGTCGTTGAATTGACACGCCCAAGGGCATAGATGCACGGCCATGACCCAGCTTTCCGTGGCCGCGCTCCAGCTTGCGCTCAACTCGCCCGATGCGGCAGACAACATCGCCGCCGTTTCCGCCCTGGTGGAACAGGCCGCCGCGCAAGGCGCGCAGGTGGTTCTGCCGCCCGAGCTGTTTGCCGGCCCCTATTTCTGCGTGACCGAGGACGAGGCGCGCTTTGCCCTGGCCCATCCGCTCGACCAGGACCCGTCGGTCAAGGCGATGCAGCAGCTGGCCAAGGGCCTGGGCATTGCCATCCCTACCAGCTTTTTCGAGCGGGAAGGGCCGCACTACTACAATACCCTGGCGATGATCGACGCCGATGGCGAGATCATGGGCACCTATCGCAAGAGCCACATTCCCGATGGCCCGGGTTATGAGGAAAAGTACTATTTCCGCCCCGGCAACACCGGGTTCAAGGTGTGGGACGTGTTCGGCACGTGCATCGGCGTGGGCATCTGCTGGGACCAGTGGTATCCCGAATGCGCGCGGGCGATGGCGCTGATGGGCGCGCAGGTGCTGTTCTATCCCACCGCGATCGGCAGCGAGCCTTATGACGCCGATCTCGACACCAGTCGCGTGTGGCGCCGCGCCATGCTCGGCCATGCCGCATCCAACTGCATGCCGGTGGTGGCTGCCAACCGCATCGGCGTGGAAGAAAACGACCAGGCGTTCTACGGGCACAGCTTCATCGCCAATGAATGGGGTGATTTCCTCGCGGAATATGGCGCGGGGGAAACCGGCGTGCTGGCCGCCACGCTCGACCTTGATGCCGCAGCCCGGCACCGCGCCGGCATGGGCTTCTTCCGCGATCGTCGCCCGCAGCTTTACACCCGCCTGTCGCAGGATATCTGATCGGGCATGCCCGCCACCGCGCTGCACCGGTATCTGATCGCCCTGGGTTCCAACGTGCGCCACCCGCGCCACGGGGCTCCGGCGCAGGTGCTGCGCGCGGCGGCGCGTGCGCTCGATGATGCGGGCCTGGCGCTGCAGGCCTTTTCGCCGATCATCGCCAGCGCGCCGCTCGGTCCATCGCGGCGGCGCTATGCCAATGCCTGCGCGGTGATCGCCACCCGGCTCGATCCGCCGCAGCTGTTGGCCCAGTTGCAGGGCCTGGAGCACCGCTTCGGCCGCGTGCGCCGCGGCGCTCCGTGGCGGGCGCGCACGCTCGATCTCGATATCGTGTTGTGGTCGGGCGGGGCGCTGGCGGATATTCACGCCAACCTGGTCATCCCGCATCCCGCGTTCCGCCAGCGCCCGTTCGTGATGGGCCCAGCCATGCGCATCGCCCCCGATTGGCGCGACCCACTCACAGGTTTGGCGACAAAACACCTGGCTTCCCGCTTGACCCGCCGCCGCCCCGCCCCTAGGTGAGCGCACCAACCAAGCGCCAAGCCGCGCCTCGGGGGCCCTTAGCTCAGTCGGTAGAGCAACTGACTTTTAATCAGTAGGTCGCTGGTTCGAATCCAGCAGGGCTCACCATTTAAAAACAACAACTTAAGCGACATTTTCATGGCGGCGCTTCACGGCTTAGCAACCACATCGCAACCACGCTGAAAAGCAATCTGTGGCACTGCAGGGCATACGCGATGCTCATCCGTGACGTGTGGCTCGCCAAGTCTGAAGCCGGGCTCGCAATGCCCAACCTTCAGCTTGTGCGCGATTCGCTTTATTCCTGCCTGTTTAATGAATCCGCATAGGTGCTTTGAGGGTACTCTGTGTCGGCGTGCGTACTCCATCGCATCCCCAAACTCTGCTCGGCGCCGACGGTCTATGACAGTTTCGTTTGACAGCGATTCGCTCCACCAAAACATCGCGAGAAGCGCCAGCTTGAACGGCTGATCGCTCACATCGTTACGCGATCCATGCCGGGTGCCCACCTCGTCATCGACCAAGTCCGATAGGATTTCTTGATGACCGCATCTGATTAGCCATCTCACCAAGCGATAAGTCGTCCGCAGCATCCAATCCTCTGGGGCCTCGGTGGTCAGCTGTTCTGCCGAGGAAAGCTTTGGATATGCCCATATGCGGCTGAGCCAACCACGTCGAATTAGTGCGGCCTCACGCAGAAACAGCCTCTTTACGACTGGCGCTGGATTGCTGCGTTTGAATACATTTTGCTCGGAAGGGTCCTCTAGGCGCCTCATGTGTCCTCCTTAGGAGGGACACATTAGCGAAAGTTGACTCGATGTAAAGTGTCCTCGTCACTGGGGACACATATGGCGCGAAAACCTCCTGTAACAGGCGTATTTTTACGAAAAACCCCATGATATTTCGGATTTTCCAAAACGGTAAACCCGTGAGTGCAGGTCGCTCGGCCTTGCACTTTCGTCGTTATGGAGAGTACCATGAGGAAAAAATCGTTCACCAAAGGTCCGGACAAGCTTGCCGCGTCTGATCATCAGCGTCGTCCCGGATCAACCAGCGTTGCCGGCAAGGGAAAATCGCCAAGCAGTCATGCTGAGCGGCGTCCTGCTTGTTCTGCCCCGGTGTCCAAGGAAATCGGTATAGAGCGCCAAGCCCTGGCAGACTGGCTCGAAGAGGTTATGAAATCCAAGAGCCGCTGCCGGAAAGAGCTTAAGCGCCTGCGTGCCTCGGTTGTCGAGCAAACCGCTTCCGGCGATATGTCTACCCCGAAGGTCCGATACTTCGACGAGAAATGGTTGGCCGCACGCTGGGGAATGTCCGTGAAGCATGTCCGCACCCTGCGTTATGCTGGCGATGGACCGAAGGTCACTTATTTCGGGCGGAGTGTGCGCTATCGCTTGCGCGATGTTACCGCATACGAGCGGGAACATTCATTCGCGAGCAGGTCGGCCAAAGATCAGGCCAACAAGGCAAAGTGAGAATTATAGCGGAGGGGAAAACCCCTCCGCTTACGTTCGAGCCATGTAATATATACAGGTGAATAGGCTAATCACTATTATGACCAAGCCTAGTGCCATAGAGTGCTCTCTAGAGCCATATAGGCAACACCTGCTCATCAAGGATTTTTCCAAATGGCAGGATACCCAAAGAGATCGCCTAGAGCGACTTTAAAAAATCAATTGACTAAGAGCCCGATCCGAAAGTTGTTGAGCGATACCAGTATGTTGTGATTCACGCCGTCCTTGCGAGAAGATGGTGTGACCAATGGCATGGACTGATAT
>NZ_QBUE01000009.1:0-175620 GCF_003058045.1 Novosphingobium sp. GV079
GCTTGCTTTAAACTGGACGTCGGAGCCCAAAGACCCCCGACACCAGGCGCCGTCGCCCACATGTCCCTTCATCTAATCAACAATGTCAAAGACCAGCCCAGACAACAAAACCCGGACAACAATCAATCCCCGGTTCTCACCGGAAATCTAAGCCGTCCGTAGCTATCTGGCGACCAATTCAGCATAACCTGGAGACAACCAAGCCGCCGGAAAAACCGGCTGCACCGCATCGGTGAAGCGGCATATATGGACGGGTGGCACAGGCGTCAACGACGTTTTGCAATTTTGTTTCAAAATCTTTGGAACCCGTTGGAAAATAACGCGTTTTGTCACGCACGTTGGTGCCCCTCGATCGCGTTAGCCTGCCCTTGTGGCCAGATGGCGCCGACATTCCGTGATTCTCCTGATTCTTTGGGCCATTGTAAGCCAATCCTTAAACCCGCACGGAATAAGCCCGCATCAATGGTCGCCCCACTCGCCCCGCCTCTTCCGCCTGATGGCACGCCCGCGCGCGTCAGCGTGATCGTGCCGGGCTTTGGCGTGGCGGCGTTCCTGGGCGAGGCACTGACATCGCTGCAGCGCCAGGACATGACCGCGTGGGAAGCGATCGTGGTGGATGATGGCGATCCGGCGGTGGCCAGTGCGCTCGCGCCGTTCCGGTCCGATCCGCGTATTCGTCTGTGCCAGACCGCGAACCACGGCGTTTCGGCCGCGCGCAATGCCGCCATCGCGCAAAGCACGGCGCCTCTGATCGCGCTGCTCGATGGCGATGACCTGTTTCGCCCAGCCTACCTTGCGACCATGGTGCCGTTGCTGGAGGCCGATCCCGCGCTGCGCCTGGTCACTTGCAACGCCCGCATGTTTGGCGCCGTGGCAGGAGAGCGTTATTGCGTCGAGCATCTCCAGAACACGCGCGGCACCTGGCTCGGCGTGCTCGACCGGTCGTTTAACGTCTATATCGGCTCGGTCTTTCGCCGCGCCGATTGCCTGGCCGTGGGTGGCTTTGACGAAACCATGACCCATGCCGAAGATCTCGACCTGTGGGTGCGGCTCATGGCGCTGGGCGGCGAAGCGCATTATGTCGACGCGGTGCTGTGCGAATACCGCGTTCGCGCCGGTTCCGCATCGGCCCAGGCGCTGCGCCTGCTGCGCGGGAGCCTGAAAGTGCAGAGCAAGGCCCGCGCCAGCCTGCCACCTGGCGCGCCGGACATTGCCACGGTCGAGCGCTTGATGAACGACACGCGCGATGCATTGGCATTCGAGGAAGCCATCGATCGCATCGTCGCCGGCCAGGCGCGTTCGGGCCTGGCGGACCTGCGCCAGATCGGCACGCGGCTGAATGGGCATATGGGTGGCCCGATGTGGCAGCTGGCCCTAGCGCTGTGGCACTGGTTGCCGGGGCTGGCCGCGCCTATGCTGCGCTGGCGCCGCCGCGCCCATCGCCGTGGTGGCACGCGCGGCGCAGCGTCTCCCAGCTATCTCGATAGCGAGCAGTGACCATGCCCGGCCCGCTTGCCCCCCATCCCCTACTCCTTTTGCAAAGATGTCCGCTATTCCTGCCTCCCCCTCTTCCGCACCGGCCGTCACCGTGGCCACCAGCGTGTACAACGCGGCGCAAACCTTGGGCCCGGCGATCGAAAGCGTGCTGGCGCAGACCTTTGGCGATTTCGAATTCCTGATCCTCGACGATGGATCGACCGACGATAGCCTGGCGATTGCCCAGGCCTATGCTGCGCGCGATCCGCGCGTGCGGCCGATCGCGATGCCGCGCCAGGGCCTGGTGCGCAGCCTCAACCAGTTGTTCGCGCAGGCCCGCGCCCCGCTGGTCGCCCGCTTCGATGCCGACGATATCTGCATGCCGGAACGCCTGGCGCGTCAGGTGGCGTTCCTGGCAGAGCATCCCGACCACGGGCTGGTCGCCTGCGAAACCACGTTCATCGACGAGACCGGCGCCCCGGCGCCAAACCCGCCGATCCAGCGCCCGCACGATCATGGCGCCATTCTGGCCGCGCTGGAGCATGGACCGATCCTGTGCCACAGCGCCGTCATGGTGCGCACCGATCTGGTGCGCGCGGCGGGCGGCTATCGCGAGGCGTTTATCCACGCGGAAGACTATGACCTGTGGCTGCGCCTGGCGAGCGAGACGCGCATGGCCAACCTGGCGGAATGCCTGCTCGCCTATCGCATCACGCCCGGCCAGGTGAGTTCGCGCCATGTCGTGGCCCAGGCGCGCAATGCCGCGATTGCCTGGCTGGCCCATGGTGCGCGGGCGCGAACCGGAAGCGACCCGACCGCGCAGCTTTCCGCCCTACCCACTCTCGACATGCTGGATGGCATGTTTGGCGCAGGCAGCGCGGCCTATGTGCGGCAGCGGATGATCGATCGCCTGCTCTATGCGCCCGATCGCCTGGCAAGCGAGGCCTGGCCCGTGCTGTTGGGCCATATCGCCGATGGCGCCCCCAGGGCACGGTTGTGGCGCACCGCGATCCGCCTGCTTAAAGCCGGGCATCCGCTGCGCGCCATGCAGACTGCGATCGCCCTGGCGCGGCAAGCAGCATGACGGCGACGCGCGACACGCCCCGCCGGCCCCATCCGGCAACCGGCAGCCCGGCGCCCGAAATGTCGGTGCGCACGGCAGCGGCCTGGGCGTTGGTGTCGCAATACGCCTCTTTCGCCATTCAGTTCGCCACCAGCGTGGTTCTGGCCCGGTGGTTCATCACGCCGGCGCAGCTCGGGCTGTTTTCGATCGCCTTTGCCGCGGTCACGATCGTGGCGTTCCTGCAGGACTTCGGGGTGGCGCGCTATGTCAACGGCGAGCGCGACCTCACGCCGGAAAAGCTGCAGACCGCGTTTACCATCTCGGTGGTGTTTGCCTGGGGCATCGCACTGCTGGCGCTGGCCAGCGCCGTGCCGGTGGCGCGCTTCTACAACGATCCCGCACTCTTGCCGGTGCTGCTGGTGGTGGCATCGTCCTATCTCTTGGTGCCCTTGTCGATCGTGCCGCAGGCGACCTGCCAGCGCCGCATGGACTACAAGTCCAACACCATGATCGAGGTGGGATCGTCGATCGCCAACGCGGCCACGGCGGTGACGCTCGCGGTGCTCGGCCATGGCGCGCTGGCGCTGGCCTGGGGCGCCTTTGCCCAGCAGGGCGCGCGCCTGGTGGTGAGCCAGTGGCGCGCCGGCGTGATGGTGCCCTGGCCGCTGCGGCTGAAGGGGGCACGGCCGGTGCTGGAACTGGGCGGCACCAATTCGGTGCTGTCCACCTGCTATTCCATCACGGCGCGGGCGCCCGAACTGGTGATCGGGCGGCTGATCGACAACACCGCCGTGGGCCTGTTCGCGCGCGCTTCGGGCCTGGCCCTGCAACTGCGCATGCTGGTGGCGGGCGCGGTGACCGGCGTGTTCTATCCCGCGTTCCGCCGGGTGCGCGACCAGGGCGATCCGCTGGGGCCGCCCTATCTGCGCGTGGTCGCCGCCTATACCGGGGTTACCTGGCCGGCCATGGCCGGCATCGCCACGCTGGCGCAGCCGCTGATCCAGGCGCTCTATGGCGAGCGCTGGCTGGCTGCTGCGCCGCTGCTGCTGTGGGTGGCGCTGGCGCAGCTGTGCTATATCTCGCTGCCGCTCAATGCCGATCTGCCGCTGCTGCTGGGGCGCAAGCGCGGGCTGATCCACCGCAACATCGTGGAAACCGTGCTGTCGGTGGGCCTGATCATCGCCGCAGCGCCCTTTGGCCTGGTGGCGGTGGCCATCTCGCGCTTTGTCCATGGGCTGATCTGGATGGTGATCTATGCCCCGTTCATGCGCGCGATGCTGGATTTTTCGTGGTCGAGCCTGGCGCGCATCTATGGCCAGAGCCTGGCCGTGACGGCAGCGGCAGTGGCGCCGCTGCTGGCAAGCTATGCGCTATGGGCCGGGCCAGGCGCGTGCGGTTTGGGCCAGGTCTTTGCCATGGTGGCAGCAGGCATCCTGTGCTGGCTTGTCGTCATGCGGTTGACGCGCCACCCCCTGCTTGACGAAGTGCTGGGCCTCCTGGGTGAAATCGTCGCGGCGATGCCTTGGCGAAAGCAACCGGTTTCGCCGTGATACGGTGGTGAATATCCCGTTTCCGTTCGATCCGGGCCTGCGCAGTTGAAAATAGCAATGGCGCTGCCGTCCAAGCAGGCGTAACCTGCTGGGCGGAGAGGAACCTGACGATGTTGATGCTGGCCCAAAAGGTTGCCGGCACGCTCGGCCCGCTCGCCTTGATGGCGGCGGCCCTGCCGGTGTCCGCGCAACCTGCGCAAACCACCCCGCTGACTGCGGCGCCCCTGCTTGCCGCACCGAAACCTGCCACGGGCGATGGCCTGCCCCCGATGGAAGAGATCCACCTGGGCCAGGATGCCCGCACTCGGCTGACCGTGCCGGTCACGATCGGCAGTGCCGGGCCCTTTGCCTTCATGGTCGATACCGGCGCGGAACGCACAGTGCTGACGCGGCAGACAGCACAGGTGCTCGGCCTGGCGCCCAGTGGCCGGGCGACGCTGGTGAGCGTCGCTGGCCTGGAAGACGTGGACCTGGTCACCGTAGCCGAAATGTCGCTTGGCACCCGGCGCTTTTCCGGGCTGGAAGCACCGTTGGTGGACGGGCACGACCTGGAGGCTGAGGGCATTGTCGGCCTCGATGGGCTGCAGGACCAGCGCGTGACGATCGATTTTGCCGCGCACCGCATGATGATCGGCAATGCCGCGCCCGATGCGCCGCATGCCGACAGCTATGACATCGTCGTTACCGCGCGCCGCCGTTCGGGTCAGTTGATCATGACCGAAGCCATGGTCGATGGCGTGCGCACCGATGTGATGATCGATACCGGATCGGATACCTCGATCGGCAACCGCGCCCTGCAGCGCGCGCTCAACCGCCGGCAGGGCGAGCAACAGGCCCGCCTGATCGCGGTGACCGGACAGGTCATCACGGCCGACGTCGGCCAGGCGCGCGTGATGCGGATCGGCGGCATGGATATCCGCAACCTGACCTTCGCGTTTGCCGATGCCCCCGCCTTTGCACACCTCAAGCTCAGCCGCCGCCCCGCTCTTTTGCTGGGCATGCGCGATTTGAGCGCTTTCCAGAAGGTGGGGATCGATTTTGCCCGGCGCAGGGTGATGTTCGATTTCACGCCAGCCGCGCCACAGGCACTGGCGGCACGCTGAGCGGCACGCTGATCTGGCGGACAAACAGCAGGTGGCATCTGCCGGCAAAATGCCTATGTGAAGGCGATGCCGCCCGAAAAACCAAATGCCCCCGGTGCCCGTCACGATGGCTGGCACACGCTCAAGCGCTTTCTTCCCTATCTCTGGCCGGCCGATAATCCCGGCCTGCGCTGGCGCATCGTGGTGGCGTGCGTGTTCATCCTGGCCTCCACCGGGGTGCAGCTTTACCTGCCCTATCTGCTGAAATGGGCGGTCGACGCCATGAACACGTCCGGGCCGCGCCTGGGCATGTTGGCCATGTGGACGGTGCTGGGCTACGCCGCCGGGCGCTTTGCCGGGGTGGCGTTCGACAACCTGCGCAATATCGTGTTCGAACGCGTGGGCCAGGATGCCACGCGTTCGCTGGCAGAGCATGTCTTTGCTCAGTTGCACCGCCTGTCGCTGCGCTTTCACCTGGCGCGGCGCACCGGCGAGGTGACCAAGACGATCGAGCGCGGCACCAAGAGCATCGATACGATGCTCTATTTCATGCTGTTCAACATCGCCCCCACAATCCTGCAACTGATCGTTGTCGCGGTGATTTTCTGGATCACCTTTGGCTGGGGCCTGGTGGCGGCAACGGCAGTGGCGGTGGCGGCCTATATCTGGGTCACGCGCACGATCACCGAATGGCGCAGCCACTTGCGCGAGCGGATGAACCGGCTCGATGGGCAGGCGCTGTCGCGCGCGGTGGATTCGCTGCTCAACTACGAAACGGTCAAGTATTTCGGCGCCGAAAAGCGCGAGGAAGCCCGCTATGGCCAGGCCGCGCGCGCCTATGCCGATGCGGCCGTTGCCAGCGAAAACAGCCTTGGCCTGCTCAACATCGCGCAGGCGCTGGTGGTCAACCTGCTGATGGCCGGTGCGCTGGCCTACACCGTGTGGGGCTGGTGGCATGGCCAGTTCACCGCCGGCCAGCTGGTGTTCGTGCAGACCTACCTGACGCAGTTGTTCCGCCCGCTCGACATGCTGGGCATGGTCTATCGCACGATCCGCCAGGGGCTGATCGACATGGCCGAGATGTTCCGACTGATCGATACCGACGTGGAAGTGGCCGACAAGCCCGGCGCCCCGGCACTGGTCGTGCGCCGGCCATCGCTCACGTTCGACAATGTCGTGTTCGGCTATGATCCCGATCGCACCATCCTGCATGGCCTCTCGTTCGAAGTTCCGGCCGGCAGCCGCGTGGCCATCGTCGGGCCTTCGGGCGCGGGCAAGTCCACTATCGGCCGCCTGCTGTTCCGCTTTTACGATCCGCTGTCGGGCCGCATCCTGATCGATGGGCAGGATATCGCCACGGTCACGCAGGCCAGCTTGCGCGCGGCGATCGGCATCGTGCCGCAGGATTCGGTGCTGTTCAACGATACCATCGGCTACAACATCGCCTATGGCCGCGAAGGCGCCACGCCCGATGATGTGGCCGCAGCGGCGCGCGGTGCGGCGATCGGCGATTTCATCGCCCGCCTGCCCCAGGGGCTGGATACCGAGGTGGGTGAACGCGGGCTCAAGCTGTCAGGCGGGGAAAAGCAGCGCGTGGCGATCGCCCGCACTTTGGTGAAAAATCCGCCGATCCTGCTGTTCGATGAAGCGACCAGCGCGCTCGATACCCGCACCGAACAGGATATCCTCGGCACGCTGCGCGACGTAGCCACCAATCGCACCACGCTGTCGATCGCACACCGCCTGTCGACCATCGCCGATAGCGACACGATCCTGGTGATCGACCAGGGCCGCCTGGCCGAACAGGGCAGCCACGCCGATCTGCTGCGCCGCGCCGGGCTCTACGCCGAAATGTGGGCGCGCCAGGCCGCCGAAAGCGAGGAACTGGGCGAGGCGGCAGAGTAAGGCTCTTTTCTCCCCCTCCTCTTCAGAGGAGGGGGTCGGGGGGTGGTGGATGCGCAGCGCAAGGCTTCGCACCACCCCCAGCCCCTCCTCTAAAGAGGAGGGGGGGTATGAAGCTGATTTTACAAAGTTTTCTTTTACCTCAAGCGAATCCGTCACTTCACCACATCGGCCCCGTGCCACACCACGGCCTGCGCCACCTTGATGCAGTCCATGCCGCCGTCATAGGTCATCGACGGTGAGCCATAGAGGCGCCAGCCCTGGGCCAGGGCCTCTGACACGCGCTCGCAAAAGGCGCGGTCGTCCTTGCCGGTGAGCAGGCGATAGATCGGGCGGTTGTCGGGCGTTTCGTGCATGGCCGGGTTTTACCACGGCCGCCGCCGCTTGCCAGCCCGCGTGTTTGGCGGCACCACCGGCAACCATGGAGCCCATCACCAGTCCGGAAGCCATTCCTTCACCCGAAGCCACAAAGCGCAACTGGCTCGATCACCCGCGCGGGCTGTGGGTGCTGGCAGGGACCGAGTTGTGGGACCGTATTTCCTGGCACGGCATGGTCGCCATGCTGGTGCTCTACATGACCGGCGAACTGCTGATGCCCGGGCGGGTGGAGCATGTCGTCGGCTTTGCCAGCTATCGCGCGGGCCTCGAGCATGTGTTCGGCCCGATGAGCGTGACGCAATTGGCCACGCAAACCTTCGCGCTCTATTTTTCGGCGATCACGTTCCTGCCGCTGGTCGGCGGCTGGATCGGCGACAAGGTGATGACCCGCCGTGCCGCGGTCAGCCTGGGCGCCCTGACGATGACCGCCGGGCATTTCGCCATGGCGTTCGACGCCACGTTCCTGCTGGCGCTGGTCCTGCTGGTGATCGGCGCGGGCCTGCTGCGCGGCAACCTGATGCCGCAGATCCGCGCGCTCTATGCGGCGGGCGACCGGCGGCTGGGCGATGCCTTCCAGGTCTATACGTTCTGCATCAATGTGGGTGCGTTCATTGCCCCGATCGCCAGCGGCACGATGGCCAAGTACTATGGCTGGCACGCCGGCTTTGCCGTGGCGGGCATGGGCATGCTGGCCGGCCTGATCTGGTATCTGGCCGGATCGCGGCACCTGCCGCCGCAGGTGCCGCCGCGCCAGGGCGGCCCGGCGGTGCCGCTCACCGGGCCGGAAAAGCGCAATGTCTGGCTGCTCGTCATGGTCTGGCCGTTCAGCGTGGCATTCTGGACCGCGCAGGCGCAGGTGTGGAACGTCTATAGCCTGTGGGTGCGCGACCATATCGCCATGACCGTGGGCACGTTTGCCGTGCCGATCCCCTGGCTGCAATCGCTTGACGGGCTGGCTCCGGCGGTGGAGGCGCCGCTGCTGATCCTGCTGTGGCGCTGGCAGGCCACGCGCAAGGCCGAACCTGACAGCCTGACCAAGCTGGCTACTGGCTGCCTGATCTTTGCCGCCTCCACGCTCCTGCTTGCCCTCTCGCCCACAACCACGCGCGGGCCGATCTGGCTGCCAGTGGCGTTTCACCTGCTCTCAAACCTGGGCGCGATGTTCTTTGCCCCGGTGATGCACGCCTATTTCGCCACCCGCGCGCCGGAACGCTGGCGCGGGACGCTGATCGGGGTGGAAATGCTTTCGGTGGCGGTGGCCAGCCTGATCAGCGGGCCGATGGGCGGATGGTACACCCAGGTCAGCGCGCCGGTGTTCTGGCTCGTGACGGCAGCGATCCCGGCGATTGCCGGCGTCCTGCTCCTGGCCCTGCGCCATCCGCTGCGGGTGTTCGGCGGCCCCGACACGCTGGTGAAAAACGAGGCTGGGGCGGCAGGTCACTAACCCACCGCCCCCACGCCGTTACAGGATATACTTCGACAGATCCGCATTGCCGGCCAGGCCGGCCAGACGATCAGCGACATAGGCCTCATCCACCGTCACCGTGGTGCCGACGCGATCCTCTGCGTCAAAGCTCACTTCTTCCAGCAGCTTTTCCATCACCGTCTGCAGCCGCCGGGCGCCGATGTTCTCCACGCTCTCGTTCACTTGCGCGGCGGTGCGGGCAATCGCGCGCACCGCTTCGGGCGTGAAATCGAGCGTGACCTGCTCGGTGCCGAGCAAGGCGCGATACTGTTCCACCAGGTTGGCGCGGGTTTCAGCCAGGATGCGCACGAAGTCATCCTCGCTCAGCGCCTTCAGCTCGACGCGGATCGGCAGGCGGCCCTGCAATTCGGGCAGCATGTCCGAAGGCTTGGCCACGTGAAACGCGCCCGAGGCGATGAACAGCACATGGTCGGTCTTCATCGGACCATACTTGGTCGCCACCGTCGTGCCCTCGATCAGCGGCAGCAGATCGCGCTGCACGCCTTCGCGACTGACACTGCCGCCGCGCACGTCGGACACGGCGATCTTGTCGATCTCGTCGATGAACACGATGCCGTTGGTTTCCGCGTTCTGCAGGGCCACGCGCGCCACGTCATCCTGGTCCATGCGCTTTTCGGACTCTTCGTCCACCAGCTTGTCCCAGGCATCGGCCACGCGCATCTTGCGGCGCTTCAAAGGCTGGCGGCCAAACGCCTTGCCCATCATGTCCGACAGGTTGATCATGCCAACGTTGCCGCCAAGCCCGGGAATTTCCATCGGGGCGGCGGGGGCATCCTCCACCTCGATTTCCACTTCCACGTCGTTCATCGCGCCTTCGCTCAGGCGTTGGCGAAAGCTTTCGCGCGTCGCTTCGCTGGCACCATCGCCCACCAGGGCCTTGAGCAGGCGGTCCATCGCTGCCTTGCTGGCCGCCTCGCGTACGGCTTCGCGGCGGCGGTCCTTTTCCAGGCGGATCGCTTCTTCGGCCAGGTCGCGGGCGATCTGCTCCACGTCGCGGCCGACATAGCCCACTTCGGTGAACTTGGTCGCTTCCACTTTCACGAACGGCGCATCGGCCAGGCGGGCCAGACGGCGGCTGATCTCGGTCTTGCCGCAGCCGGTCGGCCCGATCATCAGGATGTTCTTGGGGCTCACCTCGTCGCGCAGATCGGGCGAGAGGCGCTGCCGGCGCCAGCGGTTGCGCAGGGCCACGGCGACGGCGCGCTTGGCATCGGCCTGGCCAACGATATGTTCGTCCAGCGCGCGGACGATGGCCTTGGGGGTCAGACTGTCGAGCATCAGATTTCTTCCAGCGTCACGCGGTCATTGGTGAACACGCAGATTTCGGCCGCCACCTGCATGGCGCGGCGGGCGATCTTCTCGGGATCGTCTTCATAGGCATCCACCGCCCGCGCGGCGGCCAGGGCATAGTTGCCACCCGATCCGATCGCGGTAATCCCGCCTTCGGGTTCCAGCACATCGCCGTTGCCGGTCAAGACCAGCAGCGTGCTGGCATCGGCCACGATCATCAGTGCTTCCAGATTGCGCAGGTATTTGTCGGTGCGCCAGTCCTTGGCCAGTTCCACCGCCGCGCGCATCAGCTGGCCGCGGTGCTGCTCCAGCTTGCGCTCCAGCCGCTCGAACAGGGTAAAGGCATCGGCCGTGGCCCCGGCAAAGCCGGCGATCACCGATCCATCGCCGATGCGCCGCACCTTGCGCGCATTCGGCTTCATCACCGTGTTGCCCATGGAAACCTGGCCGTCACCCGCAATCACGGTACGGCCGTTCTTCTTCACCCCGATGATCGTGGTGCCGTGCCACTGGACCAGGCCGTGGCTCGCCTTGCTATCGTCCATGCCGGCGATATGGGATCGCCGGCATGGCTTTCAAGCCGCCGCCCTGGCTCAGCTGCCGTTCGGGCCCGAGCCGGCCGGGCCACGACCCTGGCCGGTGGTGCCGCCCGGCATGGCGCCGACCGAGCCGATATTGCCGAACAGATCCTGGAAGAAGCTGCGGTTGCGGCCCAGCGTCGGCGTCGCTTCGCGCACCGGATGGATCGTGGGCACGCGGGTCAGCGTGACGCGGTCGATCGTGCTGACGTTGCCGGCGGGATCGAAATTGACCTTGAGCACCTGCTCGCTGCTGGTGCGCGGGCGCTTGAACGGCTTCTGGCGGGTATCGATCGACACGTAGTACCAGCTCTGCGGGCCGAACTGGCTCTTGAACGTGGCCTGGCCCAGCGCGCGTTCCACCGACATGCGGTTGTCCACGCCCGGCTGCACCGAATCGGTCAGCGCCTTGTCCATCTGGAACCCGCGATGGTCGCGGATGCTGGCGCAGCCGCTGACCAGCACGACCAGCCCAGCCAGCACCGTGGCCTTGGCCAGCGCCGCACCGTTCAGGGCCATCCGATTCTCGCGCATTCGATCACTCCAAATTCGACCCTTGCGGGACATGCGGGCTGTCTGATGGGCCCGATCCCCACTGGCACCACGCACAAAGGCACACTTTGCCTTCGCGCCACAGCGCCCTATATCCGCGCAAGCCTTAGGGGCGAAACGGGTTGTCCGCAATGGCGGCGTGCCGGTTTGCGCCGTCCGGTTGAAATTGGCCGCGCCCCGGCGCTGCCGCCACGCTTGCAAAGGATGCCCGCCCCATGTCCCTTCTTGCCCGTCTGCTGGGCCAGACCCGCGATGATCGCGATGCCGCCCGCCCGCTGTGGCACCGCGTGGTGGAAATCGCGCGCGAAAAGGAATGGTATGCCGATTGCGGCGTGGCCGATACCGTGGCCGGGCGGTTCGACATGATCACCCTGGTGCTCAGCATCGTGCTGGTGCGCATGGAACGCGATCCCGGTCTGATCCCGGCATCGGTGTGGTTGACCGAACTGTTCGTGGAAGACATGGACGGCCAGCTGCGCGAAAGCGGCGTGGGCGATCTGGTGGTGGGCAAGCATGTGGGCAAGCTGATGAGCACGCTGGGCGGCCGCCTGGGCGCCTACCGCGATGGGCTGGAAGCCGGTGAAGACGCCTTTGCCGCCGCGCTTGCCCGCAACATGACATTGACCGAGGGCACAGACGCCCTGCCCCTGGCCCGCCGTGCACGCGCCTTTGCCGCCGGCCTGGCGCTGGCGCCGGCAGACCGGGTCCTGGCTGCGGAGATTGGACGATGAGCGATACCCCCGAATATTCCTACATCGTCGATCTGCGCCAGATCGGCGACGCGCCCCTGGTGCTGGAACCCGATGCCGATGCGCGCCGGCGCCTGGCCGGCCGCTTTGGCATTACCGCGATCGATGCCGCGCGCGCACAGGTCAAGCTGACCGCCGATGGCCCGGTGGTGCGCGCCGATGGCCGCCTGACCGCCGCGATCATCCAGGCCTGCGCCATTTCCGGCGAGGATTTCCCGGTCAAGATCGACGAGCCGCTGCACCTGCGCTTCGTGCCCGAAACGCAGATCGCGGCCGAACCGGATGAAGAGATCGAGCTGTCTGCCGACGATTGCGACGAAATCCCCTACACCGGGCTGACGTTCGACCTGGGCGAAGCGGTGGCGCAAAGCCTCGCGCTGGCGATCGATCCCTTTGCCGAAGGCCCCCTCGCCGACAAGGCCCGGGCCGAACACAACCTCGCCGGAGACGATGCCAGCGGGCCGTTCGCCGCGCTGGCTGCCCTGCGCGGCAAGGAATAAGGCACATGGCCAGACCGCAAGGCAACACCGCCCCCGGCGGGCCCGGCGCGCGCGATCTCACGCGCGGGCCGATCCTGAAAACGCTGCTGCTGTTTTCGATGCCCACGCTGGTGGGCAATATCCTGCAATCGCTCAACGGGTCGATCAACGCGATCTGGGTCGGGCGCCTGCTGGGCGATTCGGCGCTTGCGGCCACGGCCAATGCCAACGTGGTGATGTTCCTGGTCTTTGCCGCCGTGTTCGGGTTTGGCATGGCCGCCACGGTCAAGGTCGGCCAGTCGTTCGGTGCGGGCAATGTCGATGCCGCGCGGCGCACGTTCGGCACGGCAGTGGGCTTCTGCGTGGGGCTGGCGATGATCGTGGCCACCGTGGGCTGGATCTCCGCCCCGGCGCTGCTGCGCATCATGTCGACCCCGGCCGATATCTTCGGCTTTGCCCTGGCATATCTGCGCGTGATCTTCGTGGCGCTGCCGGCAACGATGATCTCGGTGATGATCTCGATGGGCCTGCGCGGCGCGGGCGACGCCAAGACCAGCCTCTATTTCATGATCGTCTCGGTGGTGCTCGATTGCGGGCTCAACCCGGTGTTCATCGCCGGACTGGGGCCGATCCCGGCGCTCGGCATCGCCGGATCGGCGCTGGCCACGGCGATCTCGTCCTACGTCTCGATGCTGGTGCTGGTGATCTATGCCTATGCCCGCAACCTGCCGCTGCGCCTGCGCGGGGCGGAACTGGGCTATCTGGTGCCGCGCATGGACGAGCTGCGCTATATCGTTACCAAGGGCCTGCCGATGGGCGCGCAAATGCTGATCGTGTCGGGTGCGGGCATCATCATGCTCGGCCTGGTCAACCGCGAAGGCTCGATCGTCAGCGCCGCCTATGGCGCCTCGTTGCAGGTGTGGACCTATCTGCAGATGCCGGCCATGGCCATTTCCGCCGCGCTCAGCGCCATGGCCGCGCAGGCGATCGGCGCCGGCCTGATCGATCGGCTGGGGCGGATCACGCGCGCCGGCCTGATCCTCAATTTCGCCGTGACCGGCCTGATGACCGCGCTGCTGCTGGCGTTCGACCGCCCGGTCCTGGTGCTGTTCCTGGGCTCGACCAGCCCGGCGGTAGACATGGCGCGCCATATCCAGTTGCTCGCCAGCTGGAGCTATATCCTGTTTGGCATGACGATCATGCTGTTCGGCACGATGCGCGCGGGCGGCGTGGTGATTGCGCCCCTCATCGTGCTGGCCATCGCCATGTTCCCGGCGCGACTGGGATTCTATTCCTTCGCCTATCCCACGCTTGGCGCCGATGCGCTGTGGCTCGCCTTCCCGGTTGGCTCGCTCGCGGCCGTGGCCATGGCGGCGATCGCCTATGCCCGGCCCGGCTGGCGCGAAAAGGCGCGGGTGGTGAGCCAGGCGCGCCGGCAGGAAAGCGAAGCAGCCGCCGAATGCGCAGCCGAAAGCGTGCCGGCCTGAGGCCGGTGCGGGGCTGCCGCTGTACGCTGGAAAACGGAGAGAGGTGGGGGGATTTCTGTTGCCCGGCACCCCCCGGGCCGCTGGTATCACTTCTGTTGACCGGCGTGTCCAGCCGCGCTTTCGCTTTGTAAGATCAGGCCGTTAGGCCGTCAGGTTACGCGGCGAGAGCAAGTGCTTCGTTGTCGTTGGCACTTGTTGGTTTTGAGCCTTGAACGGGTTACTCAGCCCGGGCGAAAACAACGCTTTTCAACACACGTCGATCCTAGTTCGGCCCCGTCATCTTTCCCGCCTGGCCCAAGAGCCGGAACGAGAGAGGTGGTGGAGCCGCCGGGTACCGCCCCCGGGTCCGCTGCGTCTATTGCACGCCGCAGTTTATCGCCATAGCCGGGTCAAACCCGGCACGACCCCATATAGGGATTCCTGCGGCGATGGAAAGGGGGTGCTGTGCCCGGCGCAGCCTGTGCAAAAAATTGCGCCAGGATCAGCCGCATTCTCTCCCCCTCCTCTTCAGAGGAGGGGGTCGGGGGGTGGTGGAAAGATAGCGCAAGGCTTCGCACCACCCCCAGCCCCTCCTCTGAAGAGGAGGGGAGCATGAGATGGCGCGCGCCAGCCAGCGTCAATCCTTAGCCTTGAGCGCGTCCCTGATCTCGATCAGCAGGTCCACCTCGCTCGGCCCCTTGGGCGCGGCGGGCTTGGCTTCTTCCTTGCGGATCAGCGAATTGGCCGCCTTCACGATCAGGAAGATGATGAACGCCACGATCAGGAAGTTCACCGCCTGGGTGATGAAATCGCCATAGCCGATCATCGGCACGCCCGCCGTCTTGAGCTGGGCATAGTTTTCCGGATCGCCCTTGAAGCTGGCCGGAATCGGCCCCAGCCGCACGAAGTACTTGGTGAAATCCACGCCGCCCGTAACAAAGCCGACCACCGGCATGATCACGCTTTCGGTCAGCGAGGTGACGATCTTGCCAAAGGCACCGCCGATGATCACACCGACCGCCAGGTCGAGCACGTTGCCACGCGCGATGAACGTCTTGAACTCTTCGAGAATGGCCACGGCGCATTTCCCCTTCTTAACCACACAATCGCAAATGATTGCCACCACCGCCAGCCGGCGGCAAGCGCGCAGGCAAATCGTTTACAGTTCGATCAACGACAAGGCACTGCCCTTGATCCGCAACCATGCCGCGCTATGTCTCTTGCGCATCTGCAACGAGGATCGATCCATGTCCCGCGCTTTCAACCGCTTCCTGCCCCGCTTTGCCTTGGTCGCCGTGGCGGCCGGCAGCCTTGCCGGCTGCGGCGTCAACACGATCCCCACGGCCGAGGAAAACGCCAAGGCCAAGTGGGCCGAAGTGCAGAACCAGTACCAGCGCCGCGCCGATCTGGTGCCCAACCTGGTTGCCACGGTCAAAGGCTATGCCAAGCAGGAACAGGATACCCTGGTCAAGGTGACCGAGGCCCGCGCCAAGGCCACCTCGGTCCAGATCACCGCCGCCGATCTTACCGATCCGGCCAAGGTGGCCGCCTACCAGAACGCCCAGGGCCAGCTGTCGCAGGGCCTGGGCCGGCTGATGGCCAATGTCGAAGCCTATCCCGACCTCAAGTCGAACGAAAACTTCCTGGCCCTGCAAAGCCAACTGGAAGGTACGGAAAACCGTATCGCCGTGGCCCGCCGCGATTACAACGACGCGGTACAGTCCTACAACACCACGATCCGCACGTTCCCGGCAGTGATCGGGGCCAAGGTGATCTATGGTGCCAAGCCGATGGTGCCGTTCCAGGCGACGACGCCGGGCGCCGATACCGCGCCCAAGGTCAATTTCAATTAAGCCGATGAAACAGAGCGCGGCGCAGCGGCTGGCCGCCCTTGCCCTGCTGGTGCTGGCGATCTTCGCCACGCCAGCCTGGGCGCAGACGTTCCCGCAACTCACCGGGCGCGTGGTGGATGATGCTCATCTGCTCAACCCGCAGCAGGTCCAGGCCCTCGATGCCAAGCTGGCCGCGCTGGAACAGCAATCCCAGCGCCAGCTGGTAGTGGCCACCGTGCCCGATCTTCAAGGGTACGAGATAGAAGACTATGGCTATCGCCTGGGCCGCGCCTGGGGTCTGGGTGACAAGCAGCGCAACGACGGCGCGATTCTGCTGGTTGCCCCCAAAGAGCGCAAGGTGCGGATCGAGGTCGGCTATGGCCTGGAGGGTATCCTGACCGATGCCTTGTCTGAAATCATCATCCAGCGCGAGATCGTGCCCCGCTTCAAGGCCGGCGATTATGCCGGCGGCATCAACGCCGCCACCGATCAGTTGATCGCCCAGCTCAAGCTGCCCGAAGACCAGGCCCGCCAGGTAGCGGCGAAGGCCGAGCAGGCGCAGAAACAGGCGCGCGAACCGCATTTCGATGCCGGCACCGTGGTATTCCTGGTGATCTTCGGCCTGTTCTTCGTCCTGCCGTTCATCCGCGCCATGCGCGGCGGCGGTCGCCGCTATGGCGGTGGCGGTCCGGGCGTGTTCATCTTCCCCAGCGGTGGCTGGGGCGGTGGTGGCGGGGGCGGCGGCTCCGACTGGGGCGGCGGCGGTGGCGGCGGATTTTCCGGCGGCGGTGGCAGCTTTGGCGGCGGTGGCGCCTCGGGGAGTTGGTGACATGATCCTGACCGAGGCGGAACAGGCCCGCATTGCCGCAGCCGTGGCCCGGGCCGAGGCCGAAACCGCGGGCGAGATCGTCCCGGTGATCACGCCGGCGTCCGATCCCTATGCCGATGTTGCGCTAGCCTGGGCGGTGTTCATCGCGTTCCTCGCCCTCGCCGCGCTGGAAACAGCCCCGGCATTCTATGTCGCGCTGGTCGATCGCGTGCTGGGCCTGTGGGCCACGCAATGGACCGCCCGGGCCTATTTCGGCCTGGCGCTGAGCGTCGCCCTTCTCAAGTTCACCGCCATGCTGGCGCTGCTGCAATGGCGCGCATTGCGCCTGTGGCTCACCCCGACGCCGATCAAGCGGGCGCGGGTCCATGCCCGCGCGCTGACTGCCTTCCGCCTGAGCGCGGAAAGCCGCACCACCGGGCGCACCGGCGTGGTGCTCTATGTCTCGCTGGCCGAACGCAAGGCCGAGATCATTGCCGACAGCGCCATCGCCGATCGCGTCAGTCCCGATGTCTGGGGCGAGGCGATGGCCGCGCTGCTCGGCCCCTTGCGCGAAGGGCACCTCGCCGAAGGCATGGAGGCCGCCCTCGCCCAGATCGGCGCCGTGCTGCGCCAAGCCTCTCCGGCGCGGGCGCACGATCACAATGAACTGCCCGACGGACCTATCCTGCTATGAGTCTTGAAGACGAATACCGCGACAATCCCGAAGAAACCCGCTGGGAAGGCCGCTTCATCACCGCAAAAACGCGCGGCCGCTGGGAATATGTCGGCCGGGCGCGCAACATTCGCGCCGCCGTGATCCTGGCGATCACCGACGCGCGCGAGGTTATCCTGGTCGAACAGTTCCGCGTGCCGCTGGGCCGCCCGTGCATCGAATTGCCCGCCGGCCTGATCGGCGACGATGACAGCAGCGCCGGCGAAGATGCTGGCTTGGCCGCCCTGCGTGAACTAGAAGAGGAAACCGGCTATCGCGCCACGCGCATGGAACCGCTGGGCGAGTTCTGGTCCAGCCCCGGCATGGTCTCGGAAAGCTTCACCCTGTTCCGCGCCCATGGCCTGGCGCGCGTTTCGGCCGGCGGCGGGGTGGAGGGCGAAGGCATTACCGTGCACCACGTGCCGCTGGATGGCATGGCCGACTATATCGCCGCGCGCCGGGCCGAGGGCATGGCGGTGGACGTGAAGATTCTCACCCTTCTGGGGCCGGGTATCCTGGGCTGAACACGGCAGGCGCGGCACCCCGGGTGCCACGCCCGCGCGCTCACTCCCATCAATCCGCCGCGCGCAGCCGCAGCGCCAGCAAAGTGGCGGCCGCGCCAAGCGACCCCAACGCCATGATGACCGACACGGTCAGCAGCGGCAGGCCGGCGGTGTGGAACAACTCGCCCGCCAGGATCGGCGAACCGGCCGCACCGATGCGGCCCGCACCGATGGCAAAGCCAGTGCCGGTGGCGCGCACCTTGGCCGGAAAGCCGTGGGCAAAGGCGGAATAGAACCCGACGATCGCGGCATTGGTAGTGAACCCGGTGAAGAACACGGCCAGGCGCCAACCGGCCAGGCTCTGCGCCCCCAGCCCGAACAGCGACACCGCCACGGTGCCGGCCACCAGCATGGCGATCGTGGGCCACTTGATGCCAAAGCGGTGCATCAGGAAGCCGAACATCCCGCCACCGATCGCACCACCGATGTTGGCCCACACCAGCACGCTGGCCGCCTGCGGCTGGGTATAGCCGAAATCGGCCACGATCTTGGGGCTCCACTTGAGGATGTAGTAGAACGTGATGCAATGCAGCGAATAGCCCAGCGTCAGCAGCAACGTTGTGCCGACCAGGCCGGGCCGCAGGATATCGAGCAGGCTGGCCCGCGGCGCACCGGGTTCCACCGGCGGTAGGCCCTGCGCTGCCGGCAGGCGTAGCGCGGCGAGCGAGCGGTTGGCCCGCGCCAGGGCATCAGCCGGGCGGCTGACCAAGAACCACGCCGGGGTTTCCGGCACCAGGAAGAACACCAGCGGGATGAACACTAGCGTGGCGATGGCGCCGAATTCGAATACCACGCGCCAATCGCCGCTTTTCAGCAGCAGCGCCGCGATCGTGCCTCCCACCGTGGCGCCGATGGGATAGCCGATCACCATCAACGACATCGCCAAGCTGCGGCCCTTGTTGCTACAGATCTCGGCCGTCACCGCGTTGATCGCCGCCAGCATGCCGCCGATGCCCAAACCGGTGAGCAGGCGCCACAAGCCCAGCGTGTAGGGATTGGCCGCCGTCGTGGCCAAGCCCATCCCGATCGCCATCACCACCAGGCAGCCCAATACGGTGGGACGCCGGCCGAACCGGTCTGCCGCGCCGCCCAGCAGGATCGAGCCAAAGCCCATCCCGATCAGTTCCATCGACAGGACCACGCCCAGCGCATCGCGCCCGATGCCCCATTCCTTGGAAATGCCCGGCGCGGCAAAGGCGCTCGACAGCACGTCGAACCCATCGAGCGCGTTGAGGGCGATCATCAGCGCCACGGCGATCCATTGCCGCGCTCCCATCGGGGATTGGCGAATCACCTCGCGCGGATCGTGCAACATCGTATCTCTCCCGTCCGCGCCCGGCTGACGCGTTATTGCTATGGTTTATAACATGCCGGAGCGATCTGGCTACTCGTGAATGCGCGCCAGCAATTCCAGCAGCAGTTTCACTTCCTTGTCGGAGAAGTGGCGCTTCACCCAGGCCTCGTGCTCGCCAATCGCGAACTTGGCGCGCGAAAGCATGGCCTGGCCTTCAGGTTCCAGGAACAGCGCCTGCTTGCGCCCGTCTTCAGCCGATCGGTCGCGCCGCAGATAGTGCTTGGCCTGAAGGCGGTTGATGATCGCCATGGTGGTGGCACGGTCCATCCGCAGGCGCTGAGCCAGGTCGGTCTGGGCAATGCCGGGGTGATCGTCGACCAGCCACAGCACCGAAACCTGCTTCTGCGTCAGGTCCAGCTCGGTGAAGGTCTCGGTAAAATGGCGCAGGCAGGCGCCATGGGCCAGGCGGATATGGAAGCCCAGGATGCCGTTGATTTCGCCGATATCGGCCTCTTCGCCCGGTGGCGGGGTCACCACATCGGCAAACTTGTCCTTGATCAATGCCTGCTCCCCATTGCCTTGCGCATCAGATAAGCGCAATTGTTAGCCAACCATACAAAACTAGCAGGAGGATGCCAGTGTCTCACTTTCCCGCCTCGCCCAGCTTTACCGGCTTCAACACCCCGTCGCGGGTCGAGGCCGACATTGCCGACCTGGCCCACGATGGTGAAATTCCCCGCGAACTGAACGGGGCGTTTTACCGCGTTCAGCCAGACCCGCAATTCCCCCCGCGCCTGGGTGACGATATTGCCTTCAACGGCGATGGCATGATCACCCGGTTCCACATCCACGATGGGCAGGTGGATTTCCGCCAGCGCTGGGCCCACACCGACAAGTGGAAACTGGAAAAGGCCGCCGGCAAGGGCCTGTTCGGCGCCTATCGCAACCCGCTGACCGATGACGAGAGCGTGCAAGGGCAGATCCGCTCCACCGCCAATACCAATGCCTTCATCCACGCCGGCAAGCTGTGGGCAATGAAGGAAGACAGCCCCGCCCTGCTGATGGACCCGGCCAGCATGGAAACCATCGGCTTTGAAAAGTTCGGTGGTCGCATGACCGGCCAGACCTTTACCGCTCATCCCAAGGTCGATCCGGCCACCGGCAACATGGTGGCGATCGGCTATGCCGCCAGCGGCCTGTGCAGCGATGACGTGACCTATATGGAAGTAAGTCCGACCGGCGAACTGGTGCGCGAGGTGTGGTTCAAGGTGCCCTATTACTGCATGATGCACGACTTCGGCATCACGCAAGACTATCTGCTGCTGCACATCGTGCCCTCGATCGGCAGTTGGGAGCGGCTGGAGGCGGGCCTGCCGCACTTCGGCTTTGACACCACCAAGCCCGTTCACCTGGGCGTGATCCCCCGGCGCGATGGCGTGACCCAGGAAGACATTCGCTGGTTCACACGCGACAACTGCTTTGCCAGCCACGTGCTCAACGCCTGGCAAGAGGGCAGCAAGATCCACTTCGTCACCTGCGAGGCGAAGAACAACATGTTCCCGTTCTTCCCCGATGTGCACGGCGCCCCGTTCAACGGGCGCGAGGCGATGAGCTATCCCACCGATTGGGTGGTGGACATGGCCAGCAACGGCGATGCCTTTACCGCGATCGAGCGCCTGTCGAACACCGCCTGCGAATTTCCGCGCATCGACGATCGCTTTGCCGGGCAGCACACGCACCACGGCTGGTTCCTGGAAATGGACATGCAGCGCCCGGTCGAGCTGCGCGGCGGCAGCGCCGGCGGGTTGTTGATGAACTGCCTGTTCCACAAGAACTTTGCCACTGGCGAAGAACAGCACTGGTGGTGCGGCCCGGTCAGCAGCCTGCAAGAGCCGTGCTTCATCCCGCGCAGCAAGGACGCGCCCGAAGGCGATGGCTGGATCGTGCAGGTGTGCAACCGCCTGGAAGAGGCCCGCAGCGACCTGTTGATCTTCGATGCGCAGGCGATCGCCCAGGGGCCGCTTGCCACCGTGCACATCCCCATTCGCCTGCGCTTTGGCCTGCACGGCAACTGGGCCGATGCGGCCGACATCGGCCTGGCGGCATGACCGCACCATGCTATGACGCATAACGATCTGGCCGATGGGAGAGCATGCATGATCAAGCCCGAACTGGAATTCGTCTATGAGGCGAGCGGCGACCTGGAGCCGCCGCGCCAGATCGGCCAGACCTATGACGGCACCCGCCGCATCATTCCCATCGTCGGCGGAGGGCGGGTTGAAGGGCCGCTGATCCAGGGACAACTGGTCGGCAATTCCGCCGATTGGCAGCTCACCCGCGCCGACGGGGTAACCGTGGCCGATGCGCTCTATGCGATCGAAACCGACGATGGCGTGCTGATCCAGATCCGCAACAAGGGCCTGCGCCACGGCCCGCCCGATGTCATGGCCCGGCTTGCCGCCGGCGAGGAAGTCGATCCGGCCGAATACTATTTCCGCACCGTGCCCGAATTCATCGCGCCGGTGGGCAAGTATGAATGGATGAACCGGTCGATCTTCGTGTGCAGCGGCGCGCGCTATCCCCTGGGCATCAAGCTGTGGGTGTGGCGCGTACTGTAAGGTTGCTTGTGGTTTCCACCACCCCCAACCCCCTCCTCTGAAGAGGAGGGAGCTTTTCCATCAATACCTTAACTCCCCCTCCTCTTCAGAGGAGGGGGTCGGGGGGTGGTGGAGGTACAGCACCGACGCTTCAGGTCTTACGCCCGCGCGCGCAACCCCGCCTCGTCCCGCGCGCTACGCCGCGCGATCAGCAGCATCAGGACCACGATGGGAATGGCCACGGCATTCATCGTCAGCATGGCGTGGGTCAGGTTGCCCGTGGCATCGGAAATCAGGCCCACGGCATAGGGGCCGATGCCCATGCCCACGATGGTCATCGTCAGCAGATAGAGGCTGGCAGTGATCCCCCGCATGCGCGGCAGCACCTGGTCATACATGATGGCATAGAGCGGTGGCATCCACCCGGTCAGCACCAGGCTGTAGATCGCAAAGTGCCAATAGAACGTGGTCGGATCGGGCGAAAGGTACGTCCAGAACGACAGCAGCGGCGAAACCCCCATGGCAAACAACGCCACCAGCGCCCGGCCCGAAGACGGCAGGCGGCGGTGCAGCAGATCGGCCAGCGGCCCCCAGATCAGCGGGCCGATAATGCCCATCGCCGCCGACAGCAGCCCGAACTGCAGCGCGGTGTCCTTCATCGAAAGGTGATAGGTCTTGATCAGGAAGCTGGGGTTGAACGCCATCATCCCATAGTTGATCGCCGATTGCAGTGTGCCCACCGCGATCGCCATGATCAGCGTGGGCGATCCGGCAATCACGCGAAAGGCCTGGGCATCATCGGCGCGCATGCGCTGCATCAGGTTGACCAGCACGAACAGGCCAAAACCGATCACGCCCCATTGCAGGCTATGCGCATCGACCGTGATCGGCCCCAGCGGCAGCGGCGGCCGGGCCGACAGGCCCCGGCAGATCACCGCCAGCACGGCCATGACCGCCGCGATCCCGGCCAGCGCCGCCAGGTTGGTGGCAAAAGCCGCAGCCTTGGCGCGGCGCAGCGCCATGGCGATCCAGTGCAACCCCGGCGTCACCCCACCGAGCAGCGCGATACTGGCGCGAAACGGATGCGGATCGACCGGCGCGGGTATGCCATCCATCGCCCCGCGTGCCGGTTCCTTCATGGTGCCGACGAATGCGGCAAGGACGAAACCAGGCGCCGCCGCCACCAGAAACGCAAACTGCCAGCCTTTGAGGCCGAGCGGCGCGCTGCCCCCCGCCCAATGCTCGGTCCAGGCTTGCGCGGCAACGCCACCCAGAATCAACGAGCCGCCCAGCCCCAGCGCAATCGCCGAGGCCATCACCGCCATGACGAAACCGCGCCGGTGCTTGGGCCAGAAATCATAGATCAGCGACGTGCCCGCCGGCTGGGTAGCCGCCTCGCCAATGCCCACGCCCAGCCTAGACAGCGCCAGCAGGCCAAAACTGGTGGCCAGGCCCCCCAGCCCGGTCGCCGCCGACCACAGCACCAGGCTGATGCCCAGCAGCCGGGTGCGCGTCCAGCCATCGGCCAGGCGCCCTACCGGCAGCGAGAACAAGGCATAGAACAGCGCAAAGACAGTGCCATAGAGCAGCCCCATCTCGGCATCGCCCACGCCCAGGTCGTGCTTGATCGCCGGGGCCAGGATCGCCAGGATCTGGCGATCGAGCAGGCTCATCGCATTGGTCAGCGCCACCAGCACCAGGGCATACCAGCCCCCGCGCGCGATCGTGCGCGATGGGCCGGCTGCGCTATTGCTCTCTGTCATGCTCAGGCCAATGCCGCAGCGATGGTCTGGGCGATCGGTGTGGTGGGCCGGCCGATCAGCGCGCTCAACGTGCGGCTGTCGTCAAACAGTTGGTCCTTGCTCGATTCAAAGCTGGAATTGGCCAGCATCTGCGCCAGGAAGCCAGGCAATCCCACCCCTTCGAGCGCGGCGGCATAATCGGCCTTGGACATATCGACATAGGCCACCGGCTTGCCCGCCTGCCGCGCCACTTCGGCCGCGAATTCCGCCATGGTAAAGGCGGTATCGCCCGCCAATTCATAGACTTCGCCGCCCTTGGCGCCGATCAGCGCCTGGGCCGCAGCCGCGGCATAATCGGCCCGGGTGGCGCTGGCGATGCGGCCCTGCCCGGCCGCGCCCAGAATGGCGCCGTGGGCAATCGCCGGCGCCAGGGCGCCGGTGTAGTTTTCGTTGTACCAGCCATTGCGCAGCAGCACGAAAGGCACGCCGCTGGCGCGCAGCAGCGCCTCGGTCTCGCGATGCTCCTGCGCCAGGCCGATGGTCGAGGTATCGGCATGGAGGATCGAGGTATAGGCGATCAACCCAACCCCGGCCGCCTTGGCCGCGTCGATCACGGCGGCGTGCTGCGGCACGCGTGCGCCCACGGCATTGCCCGAGATCAGCAGCAGCCGCTCCACCCCGGACAGCGCCGGCGCCAGCGTTTCGGGCTTGTCGTAATCGGCCACGCGCACGGCCACGCCGCTGCCTTCCAGCTTGGCCGAATCGCGCGCCAGCGCCACGACATTGCCAGCGCCCACCTTGGCCACCAGTTCAGCCAGCACCAGACGCCCCAGTTGGCCCGATGCACCCGCAACAGCGTACATGCTCATTCTCCTTCGGCCTGCGTGATCGACAAGATTACAGCTTGAACCAGCGTTCCGCGTTGGTCTGGAAGAACTTCTTCTTGGTTTCGGGCGTCATGTCCATGGCGTCCATCGCGCGCACTTCATCAGCAACGTACTGATAGGGATAGTCCATCGCATACATCACGCGGTCCGCGCCCATCACCTCCTGGCAGAACTTGATCGCCGGCTCCCACGCCATGCCGGAATTGGTCACCAGCACGTTGGAGCGCAGGTATTCGGCAATGGTCTTCTTGAGCGGCTTCATCCGGGCATAGCGCTGTGACCGCACGCCGGCCTGGTGCATGAAATCAAGGCGATAGAGCCAATAGGGGAGCGCCTCGCCCATATGGCCGACCATGATCTGCAAGCTGGGATACTTGTCAAAGATGCCGATCGTGATGAGCCGCAGCAGGTGCATGCCGGTTTCCACGCCAAAGCCAAAGATGGCGCCATCCAGCCCGGCCTCCAGCATCGGCCCGATCATCGCATCGGGTGGCGTGCAGGGGTGGATATAGAGCGGCTGGTCGACCTCGACCAACGCGCGGAAGATCGGATCGAAGAATTCCTCGTCGAGATAGCGCCCTTGCGTGTGGCTGTTGATCTGGATGCCCTTGAAGCCCAGTTCCTTGGCGCCGCGATGGATTTCGCGGGCAGACCATTCCGGGTCCTGCGGGGCCACGGTGCCAAGCCCGATGAAGCGGTCGGGATAGGCTTCACAGGCGCTCGCCAGCCGATCGTTGGCGCGGGTGGCAATCGCCTTGGCTTCGTCGAGGTTGGTCAGCGGCTGCACCCCGGGCGAGGTCAGCGCCAGGATCGCCTTGTCGATGCCGGTCGCGTCCATGTCGGCAATGCGCCGCTCGCCCAGGTCGAGCAGGCGCTCCATGATCTGCACCGCGCGCTCCGACGGCGATTGGGCGTAAAACCCCCAAAGCGAGACCATGCCCTTGTCCGCCTCGCCATCGCGGATCATGCGCAGATAGGCATCGACCTGTTCCTGGGTGGCAAAGGCTTCCTCGGTGGCGATGCGCAAATATCCTTGCGCGCCGCCGGTTTTCAGATCCTGGGTCATGCGGGCCTCTCCTGGTTATGGGCCGGCCCGCGCGCGATCACCTGCGGATCATGAGCGACAGACTGGCAATGTGATTCATGCGATCCTCGCGCGCCGGGCGCGAGACATACTGGCCGGAATAGCCCGCCTCCACGCTGATGCCGCGGCCCACCGGCAGGGCCACGCCGGCAAAGCCGCGCAGCTGGTCGAAACCCGATTTCTGGCCCCACCCGGTGTGGTTGAGGCCCACGAACGGTTCGGCCCAGACCACCGCCTGCGGCGTGCCCGGCTTGCCCAGCGGCACGTCGAGCCGCACCAGCTGGCGCAGCCGCCAGCCCGTTCCGCCCTGCCCGTCGACCAGGCGCTGTTCCAGCCGGGTGCGCCCGGTCAGCGTCGGGCGCGTGGTGCCATTGCCCGCCCCATCGCCAAACGCGCGCCAGGTCACCTGCTCGAACACGCGGTGTTCGTGGCTCACCCGCCCGCCCAGCGGATCGCTGCGGATATAGCCATAGCCGCCCCACAGCGTGGTCGAGCGGTCGAGCTTGACGCCCAATGCCCCGCGCACGATCGCTTGCCCGGCGCGCTGCGCATCGTCGGTCAGGCGCAGCTGCACGTCGGTGAACAGCACGAGGTCCTGGTTGAGGTTGAGGAACGATTGCTGCGCCAGCCACACCTGCGCGTCGTCCTCCGCCGCCAGAGCGGGAGTGGCGGCAAGGACCAGGGCAGGAAAAAGCATTCGGCGCATCGGGCACTCCGGCAGGCAGCAGACAAGCTTGCCCCGCTATGCCGCTTGCTTTTCCCGAATGTTGCCCGCCCATGACGTTGCGCATCAGGCTTCGTGCACGGTCTTGGTCACCAGGCACGCCATCAGGCCTTCTGGGCCGTCTTCGTGCCCGTGGCCCGACCATTTCACCCCGCCAAATGGCGCATCGGCGCCGCCGATCATCGTCGTGTTGATGCCCAGCATGCCGGTTTCCACCTCAGCCGCCACGCGGGCGCGGGTGGCATGGCCCTGGCACCAGGCATAGGCCGCCAAGCCATAGGGCAGGCGATTGGCCTCGGCGATCATCGCATCGGCATCGGCAAAGCGGTTGATCAGCGCCACCGGCCCGAACGGCTCCTCGTTCATGATCGCGGCATCCAGGGGAATGTCAGACAGCACGCTGGGCGCAAAGAAGAACCCGGCATTGCCCACCCGCTCACCACCGGTGTGCAGGCGTGCGCCGCGCGCCACGGCGTCGCCGATCAGGCGCTCCATCGCCTCGGGCCGGCGCGGATTGGCCATCGGGCCCATCTGCACGCCATCCTCCAGCCCGTTGCCCACGCGCACCTGCGCCGCGCGCGCGGCAAAGCCATCGCGGAAAGCCTCGAACACCGGCTCTTCCACGATGAACCGCGTCGGGCTGACACAGACCTGCCCGGCGTTGCGATACTTGTGCGCCACCGCCGTTTCGATCGCGCGATCAAGGTCGGCATCGGCAAAGACCAGCACCGGGCCATGGCCGCCCAATTCCATCGTCGTGCGCTTCATGTCGTCGGCCGCCAGCTTGGCCAGGTGCTGGCCCACCTGGGTCGATCCGGTGAACGACAGCTTGCGGATCACCGGGCTGCCGAGCAGATGCCGGCTGACCTCGTCGGGCACGCCGAACACGGCCTGCGCCACTTGCGGCGGCAACCCGGCATCGAGCAGGCATTGCAGCACGCCCAGCGCGCTGGCCGGGGTTTCCTCGGCCGCCTTGAGAATCACCGAACAGCCTGCGGCGATCGGCGCACCCAGCTTGCGCCCGGGATTGCCGAGCGGGAAATTCCACGGCGCAAAGGCCGCCACCGGGCCAACCGGCTCGTGCGTGACGGTAGAGCGCATGCCGGTGGGCCGCACCAGCGCCCGGCCATAGACGCGCTGCACCTCGCCCGCATAGAACTGGAACAGCCCGACGTTCATCAGAACCTCGATCCGCGCCTCGGGCAGGGTCTTGCCCTGCTCCAGCGTGGCGATCCGCGCCAGGTCTTCCTGCCGCTCCAGCATCAGCCGGGCCGCGCCATTGAGCACGGCGGCACGCTGCTGCGGGGTGGACTTGCGCCACAGCGCAAAACCTTGCGCCGCCACATCGAGGGCGGCGTCAAGGTCTGCGACATCGGCCAGCGGCAGTTCGCCCAGCACCGCGCCCGTCGCCGGGTTGACCACGGCGTGGGTGCGCCGCCCACCCCCGCTCACGCGCTGGCCGTTGATGATCATGCAAAGCGAGGGATAGGTCGTCGTGGTCATGGGCTGGGGCTTACTTCGCAGCGATCGCGGCATCGTGATCGAGGTCGCGCTGCAGGCGCTGCGCCTCGATCGGCTTGCCGGTGATCGGGTGGTTCATGTGGAACGGGGTGATCTTGTGCGTGGGCCACAGCCAGTGGCCTTCGAGCAGCTCATCCGGCCCGCTGGGATCGGTGGGATAGGTCACCTTGGGGAACGGCACGTATTCGGGCGGCGTGTGCGCCCAGCCCTTTTCGAAATCACCATGCCAGATCGGCATGTAGTTCAGGATATGCATGCGCCATTTGCCGTCCACCTTCTTGTAGGTGTTTTCGTAAATGCCGCCTTCCCACCACTGCCGGACCTTGAGGTGCGGCGCGTCGCCCTCGAAATCCTTGTGCCGCCCGGCCTGCATCATCGAGCGCGCGCGCGCCAGCGCGGTGACGCCATCGGGCTGGATATCGATGATATCCTGCAACTGCGGGTGATCGAGCAGGAAGCCATCGATCGGGCCGTTGTTGCCATAGGTGAAGCGCTTCTGGAACCGCTCGACATAGAGGCGGCGAATGCCTTCCTTGCCTTTCCACACGCCGCCGAAAAAGCGAACTTCGCCATCGTCGGTAAACAGGTCGACCGTTTCGTTATAGAGGCACTTGTCGATCAGATAGCCATAGAGATGCTGGAGCTTGCGCACGTCCAGCTCGTCCTCGCGCACGGTCAGGCGGGCTTCCACCTGGGCCAGCTTTTGTTCAAGCAGCGCAATACGATCGCCTGCCGCTTCGCCCGTCATCGCTCTCTCCATTTTGTATGTGTCACTAACAAATTGCGGATCAGCAAGCGGCTGTCAACGCCCTTGCGCTTCCAGCCGGGCCACTTCCTCACGATAGGGCCGGATCGCCAGGATCATCGACACCGTGGCGATCGGCAGCAGCGCGCCGGCGGTGATCACCAGCGCTTTCCACAGCTGCGCTTCGACGCCCACGATGCGCTGCGCCACCACGCCCACCACAAAGCTGCCCATCGCCCCGAAGAAAGTGAACATGAACAGATAGATCGCGGTGACCTGACCGCGCATCTCGTTGGGTGCGATGCGCTGGATCGCCGCGTTCTGCGGCACGGCGCCGGCCAGGCCGAACATTCCGCCCAGCGCCATGACCGCCAGGCTGGTCTCGCCCGTCGGCATCAGCGGCGCGGTAATCGCGCAGATCGTGACCAGCGCAAACAGGATCGCCGCGCAGCGCACGTTGGCGTCCTTGTGCCGCTTGGCCATCCATTCCACGAAAACGCCGCCCAGGAAAATGCCCAGCAGCGAACTGACCAGCAGCATCGGCGCCATGACCATGCCGATGCGCCCCTCGTTCCAGCCATAAGTGCGGATCATGAATGGCACCCGCCAGAACGCCAGGCCAAAGGTTTCGATCGCGGCCAGCGCCAGGCCCAGGAACAGCGGATAATAGACGCGGCCACGCGCATGGATGGCACGCACCGCGTCCAATCCGGTGAACGCCAGAACGCGTCGGCCCAGGCTGGTTTCAGCCACCACGCCGCCCTGGCGCGCGGCCGGTTGATGGCCGCGTCGTGCCGGTTCACGGATCGCCAGCAGCAGCAGGGCCGCCAGCAGGCCCGCCACCGCCTCGCCCAGCAGGATCAGCTGCCAGGAATGGATGCGCAGGCCCAGCAGTACCGGATCGGGCCGGCCCGCCAGCCACATGATCAACTTGCCGCCCAGCGCCACGCCCACCGTGGTGCCGCCGATGAAACCCAGTTGCAGCACGGCAAAGGCGCGGGTGATCTTCTTGGGCGGGAAGAAATCGGCGAGCAGCGAATAGGACGCCGGCGCATGGGCAGAGCCCCCAGCCCCCAGGAACATGCGGCTGCCCACGAACTGGCCAAAGCTTTGTGCCATGCCGCCCAGCGCCATGATCGTGGCCGTCGCCAGCATGCCACCGGCGAGCACCAGGCGGCGCGGATAGATATCGGCCAACCGCGCCAGCGGGATGCCCACCACCACGAAGAAGATAACGCTGGCCGGCCCACCCAGGAACCCGAGTGCCTCGTCGCTCAACGCGAAATCCTGCTTGATGCGCTGGGCCAGCATGCCAAACACGGTCTGGTCAAAGAAGTTGAGGAACGTGGCCAGCACGATGGCGAACAGCGCGAACCACGCCGCGCCCGCCGCTGGCCAGGGCTGCGTTGTCGGCACGGCCGATTCGCTGTCGAACGCTGCCTCTGCCTGAAGGGCGGCTACCCCGTCATCGGGGATCGTCGGTGCCATTGCACCTGCCATCGCGTCTCTCCTCTCCCGGCCGGCCTTTCTTGGAATCGGGCCATTTTCATCCGGATCATTGTTAGTCTTGCATACAATTCTCAGGTAGTGAATAGGGTAGGCACAAAAACAAATGACGGGCTGCGATCAGCGCGCGCCACCATAACAAACGTTATCTTGCAAAAACGGAGAGGAACCATGCAGAATCTGCCGGGCAAAACAGCACTCGTCACCGGAGGGGCCAGCGGAATCGGCCTGGGAATCGCCAAGGCGCTGCTGGGCGCGGGCATGAACGTGGCAATTGCCGATATTCGCGACGATCACCTGGCGCAGGGCAGCGCCGAACTGGCCGACGTGGCCGGCGGCGCGACCGACCGCATCCTCGCGCTCAAGCTCGATGTGACCGACCGCGCCAACTATGCCGCGGTGGCCGATGCGATCGAGGCGCGCTTTGGCAAGATCCACATCCTGGTCAACAATGCCGGCGTCGCCGTGGTCGGCCCGACCGACCTCGCTACGTTCGCCGATTGGGACTGGGTCATGGGCGTGAACCTGGGCGGCACGATCAACGGCATCGTCACCGTGCTGCCGCGCATCCTGTCCCATGGCGAAGGCGGCCATATCGTCAACACCGCCTCGATGTCCGCCCTCGTGCCGGCGGCGGCGACCACGATCTATTCCTCGGGCAAGGCGGCCGTCACTTCGATGATGGAATGCATGCGTCCCGAACTGGAATCGCGCGGGGTGATCTGTTCGGCGTTCTGCCCAGGGGCAGTGCAATCCAACATTGCCGAAGCCGGCAAGACCCGCCCGGCAGAGCTGGCCGAAACCGGCTATGCCGAAGCCGACAAGCGCCGCCAGGCCGGCGGCAATTTCTCGCACCTCTACCAGACCAAGGAGCAGGTCGGGGAGCGCGTGCTCGAAGGCATCCTCAACGATGAACTCTATATCCTCACCCACTCCGAATTCCTGGTGGGCGTGAAGGAACGGGGCGAGGCGACCACCGCCGCGGTGCAGACCCACCTGCCGGAAAACCCCGAATACAAGCAGACGTTCGCCATGCTGTTCCGCAACCCGGCGATCACCGCCGAGATCGAGCGGCAAAACGCACTCAAGGCCACCCGGATGGGAGTAACCGCATGAAGGATTTTGCCGGCCGCACGGCCTTCGTCACCGGCGGCGCCAACGGCGTCGGCATCGGCCTCGTCCGCCAGTTGCTCAACGAAGGCTGCAAAGTGGCGATTGCCGACATTCGCCAGGATTCGATCGACCAGGCCCTGGCCAGCCTGGACAACCGCGAAGTCATGGGCGTCCAACTCGACGTGTCGAGCCGCGAGGCGTTTCGCGAGGCGGCTGACCGCGTGGAGGCCGAATTCGGCCCGGTCTCGCTGTTGTTCAACAACGCCGGGGTCAACCTTTTCCAGCCGATCGAGGAATCAAGCTATGACGATTGGGACTGGCTGCTCGGCGTCAACCTCCACGGCGTGATCAACGGGGTGATGACCTTCGTGCCGCGCATGGTGGAGCGGGTGAAGGCCGGCACCCAAAAGGGCGGGCACATTACCAACACCGCCTCGATGGCCGCCTTCCTCGCCGCCGGCACGCCGGGGATCTACAACACCACCAAGTTCGCCGTGCGCGGCCTGTCGGAATCGCTGCACTACTCGCTGCTGCAATATGGCATCGGGGTTTCGGTGCTGTGCCCGGGCCTGGTCAAAAGCTATATCTACGCCAGCGACGCGATCCGCCCCGACAGCCTGAAGGGTGGCGCCAAGCCGGTGAACCAGGAAGCCGTGGAGCGCCTGGCGGGCGTTCACGAATTCGGCATGGAGCCCGACGTGATCGCGCAGCGCACGCTCGACGCCATGCGCGAAAACCGCCTGCACATTTTCTCGCACCCCGATCACAAGGAAGAGATGCGCGAAATCTTTGACGAGATCATCGCCGAATACCGCGATTATCCCAAGGATGCCGGTCACGACCAGCGCGTGGCGTTCGAGGCGTTCCGCCGCGACTCATTCGCCAAAGCCCGCGCCGCCTCGCGCGCGTCGGATTTTTGACGTTTGCGCCGAAAATGACGTTTCGGCGTTGCGGCACCGGCCCGCTCCCCCACCCGACCTCCCAACGATAGTACCCTATGGGAGGTCGGGTGGGGGAGCGGGCCGGTGCCGCAACCGTAATTCCGGCAAAGCCGGAATTACGCCAAAATAAGCGCCGGCGTTTCGATCAGCTTCTTCACCGCCTGGACAAAGCTCGCTGCATCCCAGCCATCGACCACGCGGTGGTCGCAACTGATCGAGATGTTCATCAGCTTGCGCTTGGCGATGCGTTCCCCGCCGAGGCCATCGGGCACGAACATCGGCCGCTCGACAATGCGGTTGGGGCCGATGATCGCCACTTCCGGCCGGTTGATCACTGGCGTCGTCGCCACGCCGCCCAGCGGCCCAAGCGAGGTGATGGTAAAGGTGGAGCCGGAAAGCTCGTCCGGCTTGGCCGTGCCGTTGCGCGCGGCATCGGCCAGGCGGGCGATTTCCCGCGCCAGGGCCCAGGGGTTCATCGCCTGGGCATTGCGGATCACCGGCACCATCAGGCCCGCCGGGGTCTGCGTCGCCATGCCCAGGTGCACCGCGCCGTGGCGCGTCACCACGCCGGCTTCATCGTCATAGCGCGCGTTGAGCATGGGGAACTGCGGCAGCGTGCGGCAGATCGCCACGATCAGCAGCGGCAGCATGGTCAGGCGCGGACGATCGAGGCCGCCGGCATTGAGCTGCGCGCGCAGTTCTTCCAGCGCGGTGACATCGCATTCCTCGACATAGGAAAAATGCGGGATCGCGCGCTTGGACGCGGCCATGTTCTCGGCAATGCGGCGGCGCAGGCCGATCACCTTGACCTGCTCATCCGCCCGCGCCGCCGCGCCGGGGGCATAGCTGCGATTATAGGCGAGGAACTGGTCGAGATCGCCATGGCGCAGGCGCCCATCCTGCGACGGACGCACCTGGGCCAGGTCGATCCCCAGTTCCCGGGCGCGCTGGCGCACCGCCGGGCTGGCGAGCACGCGGGCGCTCTGGTGCCCGGTAGCAGGTTCTGCGCGAACGGGTGCGGTTTCCTCCTGCCTCGTTTCCGTTCGGGCTGAGCTTGTCGAAGCCCCCTGCGCAACCTCCACGTCCGGCAAGCGCCCTTCGACAGGCTCAGGGCGAACGGGTGCGGGTTCGTCGTGCTCAGGTTCCGTTCGGGCTGAGCCTGTCGAAGCCCCTTCCCCAACCTCGCCGGCCACCTCGATCTCCACCAGCATGGAGCCGATCGGAATGCGATCACCCACTTCGCCGGCGATCGAAACCACGCGGCCCGCCACGGGGCTTTCCATTTCCACGGTGGCCTTGTCGGTCATCATGTCGGCCAGCGGGCTGTCCTCGCCCACCGTGTCGCCGGGTTGCACGTGCCAGGCAACGATCTCGGCCTCGGCAATGCCTTCGCCGATGTCGGGCAGGCGGAAGGTGTAAAGCGCCATGGGATCAATCCTTGCAGATACGGTCGAGGGCTTCGCCGATGCGCACGGCCCCCGGGAAATAGGCCCATTCCAGGCTGTGGGGATAGGGCGTGTCGAAACCGGTCACGCGCTCGATCGGCACTTCCAGCTCGTAGAAGCAATGCTCCTGCACCAGGGCGGAAAGCTCGGCGCCAAACCCGCCGGTGCGGGTCGCCTCATGCACGATCATGCAGCGCCCGGTCTTGCGCACCGATTCGCGGATCGTGGCGATATCCAGCGGCACCAGCGTGCGCAGGTCGATCACCTCGGCATCCACGCCCTTGTCGATGCACACCGCATGCGCCACGTGGACCATCGTGCCATAGGCCAGCACCGTCACCGCCTCGCCTTCGCGCACCACGCGCGCCTTGCCCAGCGGCACGGTGTAATGGCCCTCGGGCACCACGCTGTCGGGATGCTTGCTCCACGGTTCAACCGGCTTGTCATAAGCGCCGGTGAACGGCCCGTTGTAGATGCGCTTGGGCTCGAAGAAGATCACCGGATCGTTGTCTTCGATCGCGGCAATCAGCAGCCCCTTGGCATCGTGCGGGTTGGACGGGATCACCGTCTTGAGGCCGGCAACATGGGTGAACAGTGCTTCCGGGCTCTGGCTGTGGGTCTGCCCGCCAAAGATGCCGCCGCCAAAGGGCGATCGCACCGTCAGCGGCGCGATAAATTCCCCGGCCGAGCGATAGCGCAGCCGCGCCGCTTCCGACACCAGCTGATCCAGGCCCGGATAGATATAGTCGGCAAACTGGATTTCCGGCACTGGGCGCAGGCCATAGGCGCCCATACCTACCGCCACGCCGATGATCCCGCATTCGCTGATCGGGGTATCGAACACGCGGGTCTTGCCATACTTCTTCTGCAGGCCGGCAGTGGCGCGGAACACCCCGCCGAAATAGCCCACGTCCTCGCCCATGATCACCACGGCGGGGTCGCGCTCCATCATCACGTCGAGGGCGTCGTTGATCGCCTCGATCATCGTCATGCGACGGCTCGTTCCCTGGTCCGTCATGGCATATCGTCTCCATCTTCGGGCCGCCAGTCGGGCCACTTGATCCGCCGCTCGCGCATGGCCTGCTCGCTCTGCTCCTGCAGGTGCCAGGGCAGCGTCTCGAACACGTCTTCGAACATCGTGTGGAACGGATGGTGCAGGCCGTGGCCCAGCACGCCGTTGGCCTCGGCCGCGCGCGTGGCGGCCTTCACCGCCTCGGCCAGTTCCTGGTCCATCGCTGCCTGGCGATCCTCGTCCCATTCGCCGAGCGCGATAAGGTGGTTCTTCAGCCGGACGATCGGGTCGCCCAGCGGCCAGGTGCTCCGCTCCTGCGCGCTGCGGTATTGCGAGGGATCGTCAGAGGTCGAATGCCCCTCGGCGCGATAGGTGAAATGCTCGATCAGCGTCGGCCCGGCATTGCTGCGGGCGCGGTTGGCCGCCCAGCGCGTGGCGGCATAGACCGCCAGCGGATCGTTGCCATCGACACGCAGCCCGGCCACGCCATAGCCGATCGCCCGCGCGGCAAAGGTCTGGCGCTCGCCACCGGCAAAGCCGGAAAAGCTCGAAATGGCCCACTGGTTGTTGACCACGTTGAGCACCACCGGCGCGTTATAGACGGTGGCAAAGGTCATCGCCGAATGGAAATCGCCCTCGGCGGTCGATCCCTCGCCCACCCAGGCGGCGGCAATGCGGGTATCGGCCGAAATCGCGCTGGCCATGGCCCAGCCCACCGCCTGCGGCAGCTGCGTGGCAAGGTTGCCCGAAATAGTGAAAAAGCCATAGTCGCGCGCCGAATACATGATCGGCAGTTGGCGGCCTTTCAGCTTGTCGGCCTTGTTGGAATAGATCTGGTTGATCATCTCGATCAGCGGATAGCCGCGCGTGATCAGGATGCCCTGCTGGCGATAGCTCGGAAACACCATGTCATCGGCCGCCAGGGCCATGGCCGGCGCCACCGAGGTCGCCTCCTCCCCCGTGCACTTCATGTAGAAGCTGGTCTTGCCCTGGCGCTGGCCGCGAAACATGCGCTCGTCGAACGCGCGGGTCAGCGCCATATTGCGCAGCATGGCGCGCAGGGTTTCGGGATCGAGCCGCGGGTTCCACGCCCCCACGGCCTGGCCATTTTCATCCAGCACGCGGATCAGGTCGGTGCACAAGGGCCAGGTATCGGCAGCGGCGCAGGCCTCGTCCGGGCGGGCCTGCGCGCCTACCGGCGGCAGGTTGAGGCCGCTCCAGTCCGGCTCGGCACCGGGCCGCGCCTTGGGCTCGGGCACATGCAGCGCCAGGGGCTGCTGGTTGGCGAATTCTGCCACGATTATCCTTTCCCAGGCCTTTCGGTTTCCCTGGCAGCATAACGCGAAAGGGTTGGAAAGGGTTGCCAATTGCGGGGCAGGTAAAAGCACGGGAGTGCACTTTGCACTACCGGTTTGGCGAAATGTAGTGCATTCACGCTTCCATGTCGGAAACCACCGCACCGCCCGAACTCGACTCCTGGGATATCCGCATCCTGCAATGCCTCACCCGCGATGGCCGGATGAGCTGGCGCGACCTGGCCGAGGAAATCGGCCTGTCGCTCACCCCCACGATCCGCCGCGTGCGCCAGTTGGAGGCAGCCGGCCTGATCACCGGCTATTTCGCCCGGCTCGACGAACGCGCGCTGGCCGGCAAGATGAGCGTGTTCGTCTCGGTGACGCTCGAACGCCAGCAGCGCGAGGCGCTCGACCGGTTCGAGGCGCAAGTGGCACAACTGCCTGAAATCATGAGCGGATTTCTGATGTCCGGCGGATCAGACTTCCTGCTGCGCTGCGTGGTGCGCGATCTCGATCACTACCGCGAACTGCTCGAACGGCTGACGCAGATCGAGGGCGTCGCCCATGTGCAAAGCAGCTTCGCGCTCAAGACCTTCATCAACCGCCCGGCCCCGCTGATCAGCGAAAGCCGCATCCGGCGCGCGCGATGAGCCGGAACATCGCCCTGGTCCTGCTCGCCGCCGGGCGCGCCAGCCGCTTTGGCGGTGGCAAGCTCGCGGCCCTGCTCGGCGGCAAACCCGTGATCGAACACGTCGCCGCTGCCACCGCCGCCCTGCCCGTGGCGCAACGCATACTCGTCGCCGCGCCCGATGTGCCAGCCCTGCCCAGCTTTACCCGCGTGGCACTCGATCCGCCCCAGGCGCCGCAATCCCGCTCGCTCGCGCTGGGCATTGCCGCCGCGCCGGGGGCAGACGCCGTGCTGATCGCGCTGGCCGATATGCCGCTGGTGCCGGCAGCACACTTTGCCGCGATGCTGGCCGCATTCGATGGCGATCGCCTGACCAGCAGTTGTAACCGCCAGCCGCTGCCGCCGGCCCTGCTCGGCGCGCAGCACTTCCCCGCGTTGCTGGCGCTGACGGGAGATCGCGGCGCAGGCGCCTTGTTGCGCGATGCGCCCGCGCTGGCGCTGACGGCCGAGCAGGCACTGGACATCGATACGCCCGAAGACCTGGCACGCGCACAAGCGCTGCTTCCCCCTCCGCCAGCCCTACGGGCTGCCACCTCCCCCGAGGGGGGAGGATAACCCAGCCAGATCCTCCCCCCTCGGGGGGAGGTGGCGGCCGCAGGCCGTCGGAGGGGGCGTCAGCAGCCCAGCGCGTCAATGCCCCTGCGCATGCTGCCGCATCAAGGCATAGAAGTCCGCGAACGTTAGCCGTGCATCGAGCGTCTCATAGACGCGCACGGTTCGTCCCGCGATTTCCGCCCCGTATGTGCCATCGGCATTGATCCGGCGCGCCGTCCGATCAACAAAATTGCTGCTCTCGGGCGAGATCGCCGTCAGCAACACCGTCGGGCTATCTCCCAGCGGCCAACTGCCACCCACGTTGATAAAGGCAGGCGGCGTGGTAAACCGATCATAGAGCCACGCCCCGAACGGCGAGATCGGCCTGAGTTGGTCATCCAGTTCGGCCACCGAGGCCTGCATCTGCCGATAGGCCGCCTGGGGAATCTGCCACAAGGGAACGGCGGAGCGCTCGACAACCTCTTGCGCCGCCGCAACATCGGTTGCCAGATTGTATTCCCAGTTGCCATTGGGATAGCTGCCACCGCCGATCCACACCACCGTCATCCGCTGGGCGATCCGCGGTTCGATGCGCAGCGCGGCGGCAAGGTTGGTCAACGGCCCGCCACAGGTAAAGAACAGCGGCAAGGGATCATCGCGCATTGCCTCTGCCACGATCGCCAGCGCCGCCTTCGATGCGGGTGCATTGCTGTTGCCCATATCCTCACTCCCGGCAAACACCGGCGGCGGCGCAGCGAGGCCGGCCTGGCGCATCAGTTCTTCGGCAATATCCTTGCCGGCGGCAGCGGTCTTGCCGGCAATGGCTGGATCGGTAAGCTTGGGGTTCAGCGCCGAGCTGGTGATCAGCACCGTCCGGGTCTTGGGCGTCAGCAACTGATGCGCAAGCGCGACAAGGCCATCGGGATCGCCGGCAAAATCATTGTCGACGATCACCCGCGCCGATGGTCTTTGCGGGATGGCCCGAAAATTGGCGGCGCCGGCACGGCCCGCCAGAACCGATGCACCCGTTCCTGCCAGCGAAACTGCAAACGCCCGTCTTGTCAGCATCTTTGCCCTCAATCCCCTCTGGTGCGCCAAGGCGGGCGCCCTTGTTATCGCTATCATATGGCAATCGGGCAGGTGTGCAACAGGGCCGCCGCCTCGTGCGTTACGCCAGCGGATGCAGCGCCTCGTAAGCGCCCAGGATCTCCGCCAGCGCCGACAGCGCCAGCACGCCGGGCTCGCGCGTGCGGGGGATCAGGCCGATCGGGCTGGTCACCCGCGCCAGCTGGGTTTCATTCACCCCGTCGCGCGCCAGGTCATCCAGCCGCGCCATCCGCGCGCGCATCCCGCCCTGCGCGCCGATGTAGAACGCGGGCGTGTCGAGCGCCCAGCGCAGAATCGTGCGTTCCCATTCGTGATCGTGGAACAGCAGCAGGATGGCGGTCCAGGCATCGGCCTGCGCGCCCTGCGGCACCCCGCCTAGGCGCAGCGCGCCAGTGTCTTCCTTGGCAAAGACCTGTGTCGCGATGCCCATCGTGCGGGCCAGCGCCGCCGTCGCGGTCAGCTCCGCGCCCTCGCCCAGCAAGACCAGCGAGAGCGCGGGAATGTAGGGCCGCGCACGCAGCAGGTGCGGCGGGGCATCGGCCGGCACGGGCAGCGGCAGGCTGGCCGGCTGGCGCGCGTCTAGTGCTTGCACCACCTGCGCCAGCGCAGCGCGATCGGGCGCGGGATCGAGCAGGATATCCAGCCCGCCACCACAGGGCAGGCGAAAATCGATGATCGGCGAACCCCGGCCATAGCGCTGCAGCGCCGGCACCGCGCCCGGCGCCATCTGCGCCAAGTCTCCGGCCAGTTGCCGTTCCAGGCAGACATCGGCCAAAGAGCCGGCCACGGATGCATCCGCGCCGGCTCCTTGCCCGACTCCTTGGGTGGCCATTTGCGCGCCCACCCGGCGCGAAAAGCTGCCATCGATCCCCACCACCGTGCACAGCCCGGTGCCCCCAGCATGGGCGGCCCGCAGCGCGGCATGGTCGGTGTGGATCATCGCATCTCCAGGTGGGCTTGGCGTCAGCCGATCAGGTCGGCCGCCGGGGTATAGGCATAGCCCAGGTCGTTGGCCACCGCTTCATAGGTCACCTTGCCAAACGCCACGTTCAGGCCATTGGCGAGGTGCACGTTGCGCGCCAGCGCGGCCTTCCAGCCCAGGTTGGCAATGGCCAGGGCATGGGGCAGGGTCACGTTGTTGAGCGCATAAGTGCTGGTGCGCGCCACGCCGCCCGGCATGTTGGCCACGCAATAGTGCACCACGCCATCGACCACATAGGTCGGCTCGGCATGGGTCGTGGCATGGCTGGTTTCGAAGCAGCCGCCCTGGTCGATCGCCACGTCCACCAGCACGGCGCCGGGCTTCATCGTGGACAGCATCTCGCGCGTGACCAGCTTGGGCGCAGCGGCGCCGGGCACCAGCACCGCGCCGATCACCAGGTCAGCCTCGGCCACGGCAGCGGCGATGTTGGCCTTGCCGGCATAGAGTGTCTTGGCACGGCTTTCGAAATGGGTGGCCAAGCGTTCCAGCACTTCGGGGCTGCGGTCGATGATCGTCACGTCGGCACCCAGGCCTGCGGCCATCTGCGCGGCATTGAAGCCGACCACGCCGCCGCCGATCACCGCCACCTTGGCCGGCAGCACGCCGGGCACGCCGCCCAGCAGCACGCCGCGCCCGCCATGGGCCTTTTCCAGGGCGGTGGCGCCGGCCTGGATCGCCATGCGCCCGGCCACCTGGCTCATCGGCTTGAGCAGCGGCAGGCCACCGGTTGCGTCGGTCACGGTTTCATAAGCGATGCACACCGCGCCCGACTTCACCAGGTCTGCGGTCTGTTCGGGATCGGGCGCCAGGTGCAGGTAGGTATAAAGGATCTGGCCTTCGCGCAGCATGGCGCGTTCCACCGCCTGCGGTTCCTTGACCTTCACCACCATGTCGGCCCGGGCAAAGACTTCAGCCGCGGTGCCCACGATCTGCGCGCCGGCCGCCACATAGGCTTCGTCGGCAGCGCCGATGCCGGCGCCGGCACCGGTTTCCACCAGTACGGTGTGCCCATGCGCCACCAGTTCATGCGCACTTTCGGGGGTCAGCCCGACGCGATATTCGTGGTTCTTGATTTCCTTGACGGTGCCGACAAACATACGTGATCTCCCGATGCGATCGATTACGATCCCAGTGGGATGATATGGGAAAACGCAGGACGATTTTTCCCTATTTTTAGCGCGAATTCGCCGGATATCGGGATTTCCTCCCGACCATCCGGCGATCCGCGCAAATTATAGCGCCGGCACCGCGATGCAGGCCAGCTTCACATCGAGATAGTCATCCACGCCCAGGTGTGAACCTTCGCGGCCCTGGCCCGATTCCTTTACACCACCGAACGGCGCCACCTCGGTAGAAATCAGCCCGGTGTTGATGCCCACCATGCCGTATTCCAGCGCTTCGGTCAGGCGCCATTGCCGCGCGGCATCGGCGGTGTAAGCATAGGCCGCCAGCCCGGCGCGGGTGTTGTTGGCCAGGGCAACGGCTTCCTGCTCGCTCGAAAAGCGGACCAGGCCGGCCAGCGGACCAAAGGTTTCCTCGCGGTTGAGCAGGGCATCGGCCGGCACGTCGGCAATCACCGTCGGCTCGAAAAAGCGCGCGCCGATCGCCTCGGCCGGCTTGCCCCCGGTCAGGATCTTTCCGCCCTTGGCCACGGCATCGGCGACATGCGCGGTGATCTTGGCCACGGCGCGATCGTCGATCAGCGGGCCCTGGTCGGTCGGCCCGTCCAGGCCCGGCCCCACGCGATAGGCGGCCACCCGCGCGGCCAGCTTCTGCGCAAAGGCATCGTGTACGTCGGTGTGCACCAGCAGGCGGTTGGCGCAAACGCAGGTTTGCCCGGTGTTGCGAAATTTGGAAGCCAGCGCCCCTTCCACCGCGGCATCGAGATCGGCATCCTCGAACACGATGAACGGCGCGTTGCCGCCCAGTTCCAGGCTCACCCGCTTGACCGTGCCGGCGCACTGCGCGGCCAGCAGCTTGCCCACGGCGGTCGATCCGGTGAACGTGAACTTGGCCACGCGCGGATCGCCGGTCAGCACTTCGCCGATCGGCTTGGCCTGCCCGGTGATCACGCTGAGCAAGCCATCGGGCAGCCCTGCTTCCTGCGCCAGAACGGCCAGCGCCAGGGCCGAAAACGGCGTAAGCTCCGATGGCTTGATCACGATCGGGCAGCCCACGGCCAGCGCCGGGCCGGCCTTGCGGGTGATCATCGCCAGGGGGAAATTCCACGGCGTGACGGCGCCGACCACGCCCACCGGCTGGCGGGTGACGACCAGGCGCCGATCGCCCTGGTGCGGGGCGATCACCTCGCCACGCACGCGCCGCGCTTCTTCGCCAAACCATTCCAGGAACGATGCGGCATAGCCCACTTCGCCCTTGGCCTCGGCCAGAGGCTTGCCCTGTTCGGCAGTCATGATCGTGGCCAGGTCATCGGCATGCTCCAGCATCAGCGCAGCCCAGCGCTTGAGCACCGCGCCACGCTCCTTGGCGGTCCTGGCCTTCCACGGGCCAAACGCGGCATGCGCGGCGGCCACCGCCTCGCGCGTTTCGGCCGCGCCCATGTCGGGCACGTGGCCGATCACCGAGCCGGTGGCGGGATTGTCCACCGCGATAGTCGCCGCCGCGCCGCGCCATTGCCCAGCCACGAACGCCTGTTCGCGCCACAGGTCGGCGCGCTTGAGCGCGGGGCGGGTCACTTCCAGAATGTCACTCATGCCATCACCTTGCCGGCCACTGTCGCCAGGGCCTGTTCCACCAGATCGAGCCCTTCGTCGATCAGTTCGTCCGACGCGGTCAACGGTACAAGTACGCGAATGGTTTCGCCCTTGGTGCCGCACGACAGCAGGATCAGCCCGCGTTCCAGCGCCGCAACGGTCACCGCCTTGGCCATGGCGCCATCGGTTTCCCCGGCGGCATTGGTCACGTCAAAGCCGAACATCGCGCCCAGCCCGCGAATGTTGGCCACCGGCAGGCCGGCGGCGGCAAAGCCTTCCACCCGCGTGCGCATGCGCTGCCCGATCGCGGCGGCGCGGGCGCAGAGGCCGTCTTCCTCGATCACCTCCAACACGGCGAGCGCAGCCGCGCAGCCGATCGGCGAACCGCCATAGGTGCCGCCCAGACCGCCAGGATCGAGCGCGTCCATGAGCGGCGCCCGGCCGATTAGCCCGGCGAGCGGAAAGCCGCCGGCAAGCGACTTGGCCACGCAGACCAGATCGGGTTCCACCCCGGAATTTTCGATGCCGAACATCTTGCCGGTGCGGGCAAAGCCGGCCTGGACCTCGTCCGCGATCAGCAGGATGCCGTGCTGGTCAGCCAGGGCGCGCAGCGCTTCCAGGAATGCCGGCGGCGCCACGTGAAAACCGCCTTCGCCCTGCACCGGCTCGACGATGAACGCCGCCACGCGCTCGGGCTCCACATCGGCGGCAAACAGGTAGTGGATCGCTTCCAGCGTGCGCTCCACCGTGTTGCCATTGAGGCCGGTGGGGAACGGCGCGTGGAACACCTCGCCCGGCATCGGGCCAAAGCGGCGCTTGTAGGGCGTGGTCTTGCCGGTCATCGCACTGGCCAGCAGGGTGCGGCCGTGGAAACCGCCGGTAAACGCGATGACCGCCGAACGCCCCGTTGCCGCGCGCGCCACTTTCACCGCATTTTCCGTGGCTTCTGCCCCGGTGGTGAGCAGCAGGGTCTTGGCCGGGCCAGAAAATGGGGCGAGAGCGTTCAATTTTTCCGCCAGCGCGACATAGCTTTCATAAGGGCAGACCTGGAACGCGGTGTGGGTAAAGCGTTCCAGTTGCGCCTGCACCGCGGCCATGACCTTGGGGTGGCGGTGCCCGGTATTGAGCACGGCAATGCCACCGGCAAAATCGACGAAGCGGCGCCCTTCCACGTCCCACAACTCGGCATTGTCCGCGCGATCGGCAAACACGGCGGTGGACGAAGCCACGCCGCGCGGCACGGCCTGTTCACGGCGGGCAAGAAGAGACGCGTTGTCAGCCATGGCGGCACACTCCGGGCAAGAGAAACAGATGCCCATGCTTGTCGCACCATCGGCTTGCGCACAAAAGCCCACTAATGCTACCCAGATGGTGACCAGGGGTTACCATCGCCATGCCAGATCGCCCACACCTGCCACCCTTTGCCGCACTGCGCGCGTTCGAGGCGTTTGGCCGCCATGGCGGGGTGCGCCGCACGGCCGCTGCCTTGGGCGTCAGCCATGCCATCGTCAGTCGCCATCTGCGCGCGCTGGAAGACTGGCTGGGGGTCATGCTGGTCGATCGCCAGGGCGGTGGGCTGACGCCGGCGGGCGAAAGCTATCACGCGCTGATCGGCCCGGCGTTCGACCAGCTGTGCACCGCCACCAACCAGATGCGCGGTGGCGCGGCGGGCGGCCGGCTCGATGTGTGGTCGGTGGCGGGCCTGGCCTATCTCTGGCTCACCCCCAACCTACCCGGCTTTGGCCGCCGCTACCCCGGCATGGCGCTGGACCTGCGGCCCAGTGACAGCCCGCCCGACCTTGTCCGGCGCGAGGCGCAGGGCGATATCCGCTGGTATCTCGACACGGCCCCGGCGCTGGCCACCCCGCGCAATCTCATGCGCCAGGCGATCGTGCGACCGCGCCTGTTTCCGGTGGCGCGGGCCGATGCGCCCTGGCTGGCCGGCGCCCGCGTCGATACCCCGCGCGATCTCCTGGCCCTGCCCCTGCTGCACGAGGATTCCGACGCCGAATGGCGCGCCTGGTTTGCCGCGCAAGGCCTGGCAGAGGCGCAGCCGCCACTCGCCGCGCGGCTGTGGCAGGCGCACATGACCCTGGCTGCGGCCGCCGATGGCCAGGGGGTGGCGATCACCAATGGCTTCCTGGCGGCAGAGCACCTGCGCAGCGGGCGCCTGGTCGAACTGGGCGCGGGCAATCCGGCCTTTTCCCCCTGCGCGCCGGGCGCCTATTACTTCACCGCGCGGGCAGACATGTGGGACGCCCAGCCCATCGCCCGCTTCCGCGCCTGGCTGGCAGAGGCCGTGGCCGCCTCACCGGTCGATTGGCTGGCCTGACGCGGCAGCCGCGCGCAGCCAATCGGCCAGGGCATGGACATGGGCATCGCCCCGCCCTTTGGCCCGCACCACCATGGTCAGCTGCGCCGCGCCCAGCCAGATGCGGTCACCCACGGGCACCAGCTCGCCACGCGCCACCCATGGCGCGGCATAGCCTTGCGCCGCCAATGCCAGGCCCAGCCCATCGGCCGCCGCGCCCAGCAGGGCGGGCACGGCGGTAAACGTCGGCCCGGCGATCAGCGCGTCGCCGCCCGGCATCGCCAAGCCGAAGTGGGCATACCATGCCGCCCAATCCACCGGCCCTTCATCGTGCAGCAGCGGCACGGTGCCCCGCCCTTCGAGAAACCCAGCCGCCGCCCCGGCCAGCGCCGGCGCGGCATAGACGGCATAGTCCAGCCCCAGCAGGGTTTCACTGGGCAGGCCTGTATCGCCGCCATCGGGCGCGTCGGTTAGAAAGATATCGAGTTCGGTCGTCTCGAAATCCACCGCCAGACCGCGGCTGTCGAGCCACAGGTCCATCCCCGGCAGATCCGCCATCAGGCGCGGCAGGCGCGGCTGTAGCCAGCACCCGGCAAACCCGGCATCGGCATAGACGATCACCGAATTGGCCTTGCGATAGGGCGCCAATCGGCTCACCCCGCCGCGCAGCACCTTGAGCATGTCGCGCACCGTGCGGTGGAAATCGCGGCCGGCATCGGTCAGGACCACCTGGCGATAGACGCGGCGGAACAGGGCATGGCCCAGCGCCTCTTCCAGGTTGCGCACCTGGTGGCTGATCGCCGATTGCGTCAGCCCCAGTTCCTGCGCCGCCGCGGCAAAGCTGCCCAGCCGGGCGGCCGCCTCGAACCCTTCCAGGGACTTGAGCGGGGGAAGCCGGTCACGCGCCATGCGTGATCACGCCAGATCGTTCAGGATCTCGCGCAGCATGCCAAAGATCGTGTCGATCTGCGCGGCGCTGATCATCAAGGGCGGAGACAGCGCGATGATATCGCCGGTCACGCGGATCAGCAGCCCGGCATCGAACGCGCGGTGGAACGCCTCCATCGCCCGCGCGCCCACTTGCCCATCGCGCGGGGCCAGTTCGATCCCGGCCACCAGCCCCAGATTGCGCACGTCGATCACATGCGGGCAATCAGCCAGCGCATGCGCCGCCGCTTCCCAATGCGCGGCCAGCGCGGCGGCGTTTTCGAACAGCCCTTCCTCGCGATAGAGACCCAGCGTCGCCAGCCCCGCCGCTGCCGCCACGGGATGGCCGGAATAAGTATAGCCGTGGAAGAACTCGATGCCTTCGGGGCTGCCGTTGACCACGGTATCATGCACCTCGCGGCTGGCGATCACTGCCCCCATCGGCACGGTGCCGTTGGTCAGCCCCTTGGCCGTGGTGATGATATCGGGCGTCACGCCAAAGTATTCCGCTGCCGTGGCTTTGCCCAGGCGGCCAAAGCCGGTGATCACCTCGTCAAAGATCAGCAGGATGCCGTGCTTGCGGGTGATATCGCGCAGCGCCTGGAGATAGCCTTGCGGCGGCACCAAGACCCCGGTGGAGCCGGCCACCGGCTCGACAATCACCGCCGCGATCGTTTCGGCGCCATGCAGCGCCACCAGTTCTTCCAGTTCCTCGGCCAGGGCGCCGTTGCCCGGCTGCATGCCCCGGCAAAACCGCACGGCCTGGCCATGGGTGTGCGACAGGTGATCCACCCCCCACACCTGGCTGACAAAGCGGCGCCGGTTGCCGCCGATGCCGCCCACCGAAAGCCCGCCGAAATTGGTGCCGTGATACCCGCGCTGCCGCCCGATCAGGCGAAAGCGCGTGTGATCGCCGCGCGCATGGTGATAGGCCAGCGCCATCTTGAGCGCGGTATCGGCGCTTTCCGAACCCGAATTGGTAAAGAACACGCGGTCCATTCCCGCCGGCATGATCCGCGCCACGTCGCTGGCCAGGCGGAACGCCAGGGGATGGCCCAGTTGGAACGTCGGCGCGAAATCGAGCGTCTGCGCCGCCCGGGTCACGGCATCGGTGATCGCCGCGCGCCCGTGCCCGGCGTTCACGCACCACAGCCCCGCCGTGGCATCGAGCACCTGCCGCCCATCGGCCGTGGTATAGTGCATGTCGCTCGCCGCCACGAACAGGCGCGGGTTCTGCTTGAAGAACCGGTTGTTGGTGAACGGCATCCAGAAATGATCGAGATCGACGCCATCCATGCTGGCGAAATCGATCGACGCTGGGGCCGCTGCGGGCGGCTGGGTCTGGCTGGCCATGAAAGCTCCTGCAAACGGCGATGCCGTGAATCTTTTTCAGGTTACCTTTCGAAAATGGCGCGCCGGCGCGGGAGGGGGAAAAGCGATCGCCGGTGGTGCATGGGGCGCACCACACGGCGACTCACTCCGCTTGCTGGCGCAGGAAGCGGCGCAATTGCGCGATGGCCGGATTGTTGGCGCGATCGGCGCGCGTCACCATGCAATAAGACCCGATCGCCACGGCCTGCGCGCCCGGCACCGCCAGCTCCACCAGCGCGCCACTGGCCAGGTCATCAGCCACCAGATAGCGATTGGCCAGGGCCAGCCCGCGTCCCGCCCGCGCCGCAGCCAGCGCCAGGTGGGCATGCCACAGCAGCGCGCCGGGCAGCGGCTGGCGCCCCAGGTCCAGCCCATTGCCGCGCAGCCAGAACCGCCATTGCTCGTGGTGCTCCTCATGCAACAGCGGCGCGGCCAAGAGATCGTCCACCCCGCCGATCCCGACCATCGCCTGTGCCACGCCCGGGCTCGCCACGACCAGTAGCGGCGGTCGCGCCAGCACCAGCGTGTGCAGCCCCGGCCCGCCCGGCTGCGGCAGCCAGCCATCGCCGTAATAGCGGATATCCACATCGGCTTCGAACTGGATCAGGTTGGCCGGCCGGTCGGTGGGGCGCAGTTCCACCTGGAAACCCGGCCCGGTCTGCTCGAACGCGGCAATCTGCGCAGACAGCCACTGCGTGGCAAAGCCCGGCACGCACCACAGCCGCAGGTCGTGAATCTGGCCCTGGGCCATGATCTCGCGCGTGGCAGACACCACATCGAGCATCGCGGCCGAAACCCGCGCGTGATAGGCCTGCCCCGCCTCGGTCAAGGTCACGCGGCCGCCCTGGCGATCGACCAGCATCACCCCCAGCCATTCCTCCAGCGCCTTGAGATGGCGGCTAACCACCGTGTGATCGAGCCGCAGCAGCGCGGCGGCGCGGCGGACCCCGCCGACGCGGCCCACCACCTCGAACGCCCGGAGCGCGGCAAACGGCGGGATCGCCTTGCCCGACAGGAAATCGCCGGAATTCAGGTCTGCGGAAGGCAGCGGATCGGGCACAGACATCCTCATTGCTGGTGCGATCGCATGATATCACCAATCGAGCGGTGCACCAGATGCACCAATACTCGGAAATTGACAACATTTCCGGCCTCACGTGCAGTTGACGCCCTGACATCCAACCGCAATTGTGATCGCAGCACTTTACAACAGGAGACCGTCCGATGCGCGTCCACATCCGCTCTGCGCGGCATTTTGCCCTGGGCCTTGGCCTGGCGCTGGCCCTGCCCGCCACCGCAGCCCTTGCTGATACCGGCGCCGCCAGCATCGCCAAGCCGGCCAAACTGGCAAGCAGCGCGGTCACCGCCGCCCTCGCCGGCAGCGCCGCACACCACAGCGACGAAGGCGGCGCGGCTGTATCAGACCTGCCGCAGCTGCATTCGGCCGACAAGAAGTTCATGAGCGGCGCCTATGCCGTTGCCGGCCCCAACCACGACAGCTTCACCGGCGAAGGCTATCCGGTGAACGAATTCATGGTCTTCCTATCGGGCGGCGTCACCCTCACCTCGGCCGATGGCACCGTGCTGGAGGTGAAGGCCGGGGATGCGGTGTCGATCCCCAAGGGCTGGCTCGGCCGCTGGGATTCCAAGGGCTATGAAAAGTTCTACGTGGTCTATGACCCGGAAAAGCCGGTGGAATAACGCAAACGTAAGCCCCCTCCTCTTCAGAGGAGGGGGTTGGGGGGTGGTGCGAAACCTTGCGCTACGCCTCCACCACCCCCGGCCCCTCCTCTGAAGAGGAGGGGAGAGCAACGCCCGCTTTCCCCCTCCGCCTATGCCGCGCGCACGCGGGTGATCACATCCTGAAACGCACGATAGGCATCTTCGCCCAGATAGTTGGCGTATTGGCACTTGGCGAGCGCCGCCTCGGGCGGGAAGATCGCGGGGTTGTCGCGATATTCGGCGTCCATCTGCGCCAGCGCAGCGCCATTGGGCGTGGGATAGCGAATGGTGCGCGAGATATCGGCGCCCGCGTCCGCGCTCAGCAGGTAGTTGATGAACGCGTGCGCCGCATCGGGATTGGGCGCGCCGGCGGGGATGCACAGCTGGTCGGACTGCAGGATGCTGCCCTCCTTGGGCACCACGAACGCAAGGTCCTTGTCCTCGCGCATCACCTGGGCAATGTCGCCATTGTATTCGATCACGATATCGCAATCGCCCGACAGCAGCAGATCCTGGCCATTGTCGTCATGGAACGTGGCGATGTTGCCCTTCTGGCGGATCAGCAGGTCCTGCACCTTGGCGAGCGTCGCCTTGTCGAACGTGTTCATATCGGCGCCGAGATAGATTTCGGTCAGCCGGCACAGGTCGGCCGCGTCAGACAGCACGGCTATGCGGCCCTTGTATTGCGGCGAATCCAGCACCCATTTCCAGCTGTCGGGCACGCCCTGGATCTTTGACTTGCGATAGCCGATGCCCAGCACCAGCCAGGTATAGGGCATGGCATATTTGCGGCCCGGATCGAACGGCGCATCCTGGAAGCGCGGCAGGATGTTCTTCATGTTGGGAATCTTGGCGTGATCGAGCGGCATCAGCATGTTGGCCTTCGCCATGCGCTGCACGAAATCATTGGCCGGCACCACCACGTCATAGCCCGGATTGCCGCCGCGCAGCTTGGCAAACAGCTCGTCGTTGTTGGAATAGAGGCTCATGTTCACGCCGATGCCGCTGGCCTGCTCAAAGCCCGACAGGGTATGCTTGCCGACGTAGGTATCCCAGTTGTAGAAATTGACCATCTGCGAAGGATGCTTCTTGCACCCCGCCAGCCCGGAAAACGTGATGCCGACCGCTGCCGTGCCCAGGCCGGCCAGGAATCCGCGCCGCGAAGGGGTTGCTTGCATGATTGCCCTCATGGTTGGCCCGGTTGGATTTTCGGGCATTGCTTTTGCGCACGATATGTGATCACAGGATACAGGTAAAGCCTTTCATCACGGGGAAACGACAATGGCACGCGATGGCTCACCCAAAGGCATGCCCGGCGGACGGCTGACGCGGCGCGCGTTCGTGCAGACCGGCTCTGCCACGGCGGCCGCCGCGCTGGCCACACCCGCCGTTGCCGCCCCGGCCAAGCCTGCCTCCCCCACCGCCGCCCTGCCCGTGCATCCGGGCGAACCGGGTGGTTACTACCCGCCGCTGCGCACTGGCCTGCGCGGATCGCACGTTGGCTCGTTCGAAGTGGCGCATGCCCTGCGCGATGGCCAGGCGGTGGGCCAGGCGCTGGCCGGCCCGGCGCACGAAAGCTATGATCTGGTCGTCGTCGGCGGCGGGATCAGCGGGCTGTCCGCGGCGCTGTTCTACCGTGATCGCAACCCGGCCGCGCGCATCCTCATCCTCGAAAACCACGATGATTTCGGCGGCCATGCCAAACGCAACGAATTTCGCGTGCGCGGCCATACCCTGCTGATGAACGGCGGCACCGCCGGCATCGAAAGCCCCACGCCCTACAGCAAGGTTGCCGATGGCCTGCTGCGCCGCCTGGGGATCGATGTGCCGGCGCTGGCCAAGGCCTATGGCGGCGATACCGAGGTAGAGGAAGGCATGTTTGCCGGGCTCAAGCTGGGCCGCGCCGCCTTCTTCGACAAGGAAAGCTTTGGCAGCGATGCGCTGGTGCGCCTGCCCGATGATCTGCCACTGGCCGATGCCCTGGCCAGGTCGCCGCTTTCGGCCACTGCGCGCGCGCAGATCGCTGCGCTGGAGGCTGGCGCCAGCGATCCGCTCGGCACCATGGCGATGGACCAGCGCAAGGATTACCTCGCCACCATCAGCTATCGCGACTACCTGATGAAGCATGGCGGCCTGGGCGAAGAAGCCATGCTGTTCTACCAGAACCGCCCGCTCGGCTGGTGGTGCGTGGGCGCGGACGGGATCAGCGCGCTCGATGCCTGGGGCACCAGTTTCTTCCCCGGCTTCAAGGGCCTCAAGCTCGATCCCGGCGGCACGATGCGCATGGGCTATACCCCGCGCGGCTTTGCCAGCACCGGCGGCAGCTATGATTTCCATTTCCCCGATGGCAACGCCACGATCGCCCGCCGCCTGGTCGCCCAGTTGATCCCCGGCTTCATGGCGCCGGGCCTCACCGTCGAACAGTCGATCCTCGCTCCCACCGACTATGCCGCGCTCGACCGGCCAGACAACGCGGTGCGCCTTCGCCTCTCCAGCATCGTCGTCCACGCCGTCAACCGCGCCCAGGCTGGGGCCGACGTGGTCTATTCCCACGCCGGCAAGGTACACAAGGTGGCCGCGCGCCACGTGGTCATGGCCTGCTACAACATGATCATCCCCTACCTCGTGCCCAGCCTGCCCGCCGCGCAGAAGGAAGCGCTGCACGAACTGGTCAAGGAGCCGCTGGTCTATGTCAGCGTCGCGCTCGACAACTGGCGCGCCTTTGCCAAGGCCGGGCTTTCGGGCATCCAGTTTCCCCAGGCCTGGTTCCAGAACGCCGGGCTGGACAAGGCCGTGCCGATCGGCGGCTATGCCGGCCCCAGATCACCCGATGATCCCATCGTCCTGCACATGACCGGCATTCCCCACCAGCCCGGCCTGCCCGAACACGACCAGAGCCGCGCCGGCCGCATGGAACTGCTCGGCACCGACCTCGCCACCTACGAAACCCGCGTCCGCGACCTCCTCACCCGTGCACTCGGCCCCTATGGCTTTGACGCAGACAAGGATATCGCCGCGATCACGGTGAACCGCTGGCCACACGGCTATGCCCCGGAATACAACGCCTTGTGGGACAAGCACCAGGACGACGATCCGCAAGCCCCCAACAAGATCGCCCGCCAGCGCTTCGGCGCGATCACCATCGCCAACTCCGACAGCGGCCGCGCCGCCTACACCGACAGCGCCATCGACCAGGCCTGGCGCGCGGTGGCGGAATTGCTGGGATAAAAGGCGACGCGCAAAGCCCCCTCCTCTTCAGAGGAGGGGGTTGGGGGTGATGCGAGGCCTGGCAAGAGGCTTTAAGAAAAGGAAAAACGCAGGGGCCATCGCCCCTGCACCCCGTTAGTTTTGCGGAGCGCTTGCAAACGTGCGGGAGCGGAAGCTGCCAAATTTGCGTCAGCAAAATCCGCCTTTCACTGACGGGGCAGAAGGAACGGGTCCGCGCTATCGGCTTGCAGCAAGCTCAAAAATGATGACTGATGTTGGAACAAACCCGTCACTCCCGGACGGCTCGCCAAAGCTGCCTTCTAATTAAGGCGAGCTATCTCCCAAAAACCCCCTGATCCACGATCTATTTCAGTGCTGGCCATAAGCGCCTACTCATACTTCTCCCGCTGTTCAGCCGCGGTCGAGACAGGATCATTCAGTGATGCTATAAGTTCTTCAAGTACAATAAGATCGCAGAGCTTTGCACCAGATTCTAGATCGGTTAGTACATGGGTCAGACCATGATACTGGCGCTGATCGGCGTTCTCAGGCACTAGCAGCGATGTAATACCAAAGCGCTCTTTATAAAGAGTACCAGTTTCCCAGAACACCGCCAGATTAACATCATTTATATTTTTGTCCTGACTGTCAAAATCTTCTATCAATCCGTCCAAACAAAATTTGTACTCTAAAACCTGTGGGTCTGTGATCCTGCCGTGCAGCGCATCAGCAATGTCACTTGACACTCCAAGTGGATTTGTTTCGCCGTCGTAGATGTATAGAGACTGATCGAGATCGAAGACGACCTTGAATAAGCCGTCATAGGTGAAACGCTCGTTAGTGGACATCACCCGAATGCCTCGCACGACCCCGCCTGCAATCAGTTGATTGAAAAGCGCGATAACGTCCTGTTCGCGTGTAGGAGCGGAGGTTACTGACACCCGCTCAGTTGGTTTGAAAAAATGTTCGCTGCTTAGGGACAATGGACTAGCTCGCTCGTGCGCAAGCATCTCCTTCTTCCAGTCGCTGATCTTAAGCTCGCGGACCAAATCAGGAGCAACACCCGTATTTGCCTTAAGTAGATGGCGAATTTTAGCCAAATGGTTTTCAGTTATCAGGCGAGCTACGGTCTTCGCAAAATCTGTAAGTTCGCGATGGAATCCTTTCCGTCCCATGTCCGGCGAATAATTGTCAAAGTGGATAAGGAAGTGCAGCTGATTCTGACGACCTATATTGCGCGTTAGAGGTATGAGTATTGTTTCGCCTTGCGGCATATTGTTGGCGGCAAGCTGAATGCCACTATTTAAAACTCTATAATTTAACCGAAGCTCTAGCGACTCATTAAACTTCGTCCACAGCTTGGCTGTGTAGCCAAATTCTACCGATACACTAGGCGTGTAGCGAGCTAGTATTTCCTTTTCTTCGGGGTCAAGCGATGACCCGATCAGAAGCTCTAGCTCGGTAGCGTTCCAGCTGTCATGGACAAAATCGAGATTCCTATACTTGTCAGGCAGCGCTCGTCCTGACCCGAATTTTTCAAACAAGGCCTTAGCTGCAGTCTCAACCTCGCGCACGCGAGCGACCTTGCCAGCGCTCTTGTGAAGCCACAAGTAAGCAGTTCCGGAAGGCCGTGCGACCGTCTCATTCCCGGCGGCTATGACACGGATTGTTACGGCGACCCCCTCATCCGCAATGATCGATCCAAGACCAGTCTTTACCGCAAGAATTTTTGCCCATTTGTCCGCATTGTCGGCCTTGATCCAGTCCAAGCGGCGAGGATGAGTGCTGTCGTCGAACCTGACAGTAATTGACACCCCCCGGTCTTGAGCATCGTATGTCAGATCCACATGCGGAGAGTTGTCCGGCTCAATCTTTGGGTTGCCCCCTGCGCCACTGTCATGCAGCCAGTTGCGGGCACCAATGATGCGCCCTGATGCTTCGAAGCCGGGAACCCGCGTCGAAATTCGCATATAGTTGAACCCATATGCGACGTAGGTAGCACCAACGCCCTTGTGACCTCGAGTTTTTCCCGTCTTAAATGAGAAATTTGGAGCAAGAAATTGCTCAAATTTTTCTTTATCTAATCCGATGCCATTGTCTGTAACCGTTAGCGCATTATCATCAAGATCAATTATCACCGTGATAGTTGGCTTGTAATCCGACGATGAGCTCGCTGCTCGTTCTTGCGCCGCCCGAGCCTCGACCGCGTCGAGGGCATTTTGGATCAACTCCGCAAAGGGATCATACCAGCCGACATAAGATGATAGGATGTTGCCTATCTCCCGCTTCAGCGCTCCGATTGCAGCCTCGTTGATCTTCGTGTTCTTAAATTCGAGAGGATCAAACGGCGTAAACGTCATGGCTGGCCTCGGTAAGTAATTTCCTAGCGATAGCGCATCCGACCGCATCAAGCGAGACGCTATCTGCCGATATGGTCGCGTCGCTGCATTGAACAGCAGCATCAACTGTCATTACGCCAGAGGCGAGTGCCATCGGGCGCAGGCCAGGCGCGATAATGTATCGAAACGAGAGGTCGGAAACGCCAGGCTTCCACTCCACCGAACCAAGCCGCTCCACCCGGTCAACCTGATTCCGCGTTGGGGGTAAAGCCTCATTGACTTGAAACAGGACGAGCGACGTGCAGCGGTGGCACGAAGACCCTGCTACAACCGCCATTGGCGAGTTGCCGCCGAACCGCTCAACGGGACAGGAATGGCGGGTTTCCGCACGAGCGGCCATCCATGGATGCGCCGTGGACCGGCGCAATCTGGTCGAAACCCATCCCCTCACCGCCCCTTCTTCGTCACACTCGCGGTAAAGTCCGGGTCCTTATTCGCCACCCAGTCCACGAACTTGCGGATCGGCGGGTGGGCGAGCAGCACGTCGACGTCGAGGCCGGCGCGTTGCAGTTCGGAATTGGTGAAGTTGGCGATCAGGGTCTGCTGGCAGATGCCGTGCATCGGCACCACGTCGCGCCCGCCGCGGCTTTTGGGCACGGGGTGGTGCCACACGATGGTGGTGCCGGTGGGCCGGCCGCACAGCCAGCAGGGAACGGGCGGCGGGGCTTCGTCTTCGGTGGCTTCTGGTTCGTCGTCCATCCAGCCGCCGCGCTTGGCGTGTTTTCTTGCCATATTAGGGTTCAAACTCGATTGGCATAGGGTCGTGACGGAGCGCATTTTGGCGCCAGGCGAGGAGCAAGGAGGGAGCGATGGCATTCCATCGTGACCGACGCGCGACGCTGCCTGGCGCCAAAAGGCGCCCGCCGCGAAGCGGTCCCCCATGGAAGCCCGCCGAGCAGCGTCGCTTGCTTGCGCGTAGCAGTGCTACGCGTCTGCGCTGCACTCCTTGTCGGCGGGCTTCCATGGGCGATCACGATCCCTATGCCAATCGAGTTTGAACCCTAAAGGTTCAACCGTTCCCAATCCTGCATCAGATCGGCGCAATCGCCGATATCGCCGGCGATGGCATCGTGCAGCCCCTGCGCATCGCCCTTGGCGATCGCCTTGGCCGCGGCCTGGTGATGATCGACCATCGCCGCCGTGCCATAGCGGCCATAGACCACGCGCATGAACGGGCCGAACTGCATCCACAGGCTTTCGATCATGCGGTTGGCCAGCGGCATCGGCGCGGCGCCATAGATCAGCGAGTGGAAGCGGAAGTTCGATTCCATGTAGGCGTTCACGTCACCCTCGCCCAGCGCAGCGTCGGTCGCCTCGTCGGCGGCGCGAATGTCGCGCAGACGCTCGGCGCTGATGTGCGGCAGCGCGGCCACGGCGGCCACCGGTTCGAGCAGTGTGCGCAGGCGCATGATCTCGTCAAAGCGCTCCAGCGTCATCTTGGGCACCATCACCGCGCGCTTGGAGCGGATATCGACCGCCCCTTCGGCGGCGATGCGGCTGAGCGCGTCGCGCACCGGCATCTGGCTCACGCCCAGTTGCTGCGCCAGACCGCGCGTGGAAATACCCACGCCCGGCGCGATCTTGCCGGTGATCAGGCGATAGCGCAGGTCTTCATAGACCTGTTCGCGCAGCGACGAAGTCGCTTCGCCCTCGTCAGCCTGGGCCACCGCCACCTTGGACGCGCGGGCCGCCCGCGCGATGGGCGCCTTGGCCGCTGCCACCTTGGCAGCGCCGGTTTTTGCGGCGGATTTGGCCGCGCTCTTGGCCGCTACCTTGGCCGGGCTTTTGGCCGTGCCGGCGCCGTTTTTCATGCCTGTCTGTTCCAAATGAACCTGTCTGCCGTGATCTTGGGCCATGCCCGTTCAATTGGCTACCGTGATGAACCTTTTGCACGCCAAGGCCAAGGCTTTTCGTTTGACGGCCCGATCGGGCAACCGTATCTGTGATCTTAGAATCCATCAGGACCGTTTCATGACCACCGTTCGCAATCACGACATCGCCACCCTGCGCCAGCTAGACGTGGCGCACCATCTGCCCGCGCAATCCAGCTATGCCCTGCAACAGCAGCTGGGCGGCAGCCGTGTGATCACGCATGCCAGGGGATGCACGATCACCGATGGCGAAGGGCACAGCCTGCTCGATGGCATGGCCGGGTTGTGGTGCGTCAACGTGGGCTATGGCCGCGAGGAACTGGCCGAGGTAGCGCGCGCGCAGATGCTGGAGCTGCCGTTCTACAACACCTTTTTCCGCACCGCCACGCCGCCGCCGATCGAACTGGCCGCGCGCCTCGCCGGCCTGCTCGGCGGCGACCTGCAGCACGTGTTCTTCAACAACAGCGGATCGGAATCCAACGATACGGTGTTCCGCCTGGTGCGCACTTATTGGGCGCTCAAGGGACAGCCCCAGCGCACCGTGTTCATCAGCCGGCGCAATGCCTATCACGGCTCCACCGTCGCCTCCGCCAGCCTGGGCGGCATGGATTTCATGCACGTGCAGGGTGGCATGCCGATCCCCGGCGTCGAACACGTGATGCAGCCCTATCATTTCGGTGAAGGCTTTGGCGAAGACCCCGAAAGCTTTGCCGCGCGCGCCGCTGCCGCGATCGAGGAACGCATCCTGGCGGTCGGCCCGGAAAACGTTGCGGCCTTCATTGGCGAACCTGTGCAGGGCGCGGGCGGCGTGATCATTCCCCCACCCACCTATTGGCAACGGGTGGAGGCGATCTGCCGCAAGTATGGCATTCTGCTGGTGTCTGACGAGGTGATCTGCGGCTTTGGTCGGCTGGGCGCCTGGTTCGGCTTCCAGCATTTCGGCTTCACCCCCGATATCGTCTCGATGGCCAAGGGACTGTCATCGGGCTACCTGCCGATTTCGGCCACCGGAGTCAGCCGCGAGATCGTCGAGACGCTGCGCGCTTCGGGCGAAGAGTTCACCCATGGCTACACCTATTCCGGCCACCCGGTCTGCGCTGCTGTGGCGCTGCGCAATCTCGATATCATCGAGCGCGAAGACCTGGTCGGCCGTACCGCGCGCGACACGGGCCCCTACCTTGCCGCCGCGCTGGCAGAGCGGCTGGCCCCGCACCCGCTGGTGGGTGAGGCGCGCTCGCTCGGCCTGATCGGCGCGGTGGAGATCGTGGCGGAAAAGGGCACCAACCGGCGCCATGGCAAGGGCGGGCAAGCTGCCCCGATCGTGCGCGACCATTGCATCGCGCGCGGGCTGATGGTGCGCGCGGTGCGCGATGCCATCGTGATGAGCCCGCCGCTGGTGATCAGCCATGCCGAGATCGACCAGCTGGTGGATACGATCAAGGCCGCGCTCGATGCCGCGCAAGCGGAACTGGCCTCGCTCTGAACCGCAGAACGCCGGCTGCGCTTGCGCTCAGCCGGCCATGCCCAGCACGATATCGCGCAGCGCGGCGGGTGCATCGGCCATGACGAAGTGGCCACCGCCCACCTCGTGGTATTCCCAGGTGGGATCGGCGCGCGCTGCCTCGGCAAAGCGGGCAAACGGCGTGGGCTGCCACCCGGTGGCGAAGATATAGCTGCGCCGCGGCACCTTGGCCTCTTCCCCAGTCAGTTGCACCGCTTCAACCAGCGTCAGCAGCGGATGCGGTGTCAGGCGCGGATCGGCAAAACCGGGCAGCGGGGCGATCGCGCCAGGGCTGTGCTTCTGCCCGTCGATATAGTGGGCATGCTCCCATTCCCCGGTCAGATCCCACAGCGACTGGCCATCGCCCGGCACGAAGGCGTCGACATAGACCAGCGCATCGATCCGCGCGCCCAGCCGCGCCGCCACGCCGGTGATGACCATGCCGCCATAGCTGTGCCCGACCAGCACGAACCGATCGATGCCGGCCCGCGCCACTTCGCTTTCGACATGGGCGATATGGTCGCGCAGCGAAATGCCGGGATGGAACCGGGCGGCGTCAGCCCCCAGCCCCGGCAGGTCGACCGCCACCACGCGGTGGCCAGCGGCGCGCAGTTCGCCCGCCAGCCGATCATAACACCAGGCGCCGCACCAGGCGCCATGCACGAGCACGTAATCGGTCATGATCTGCGCCTTTCAGGCGGGATGACGGCGGCGATAGTCCTCGATCCATTCCACGGTCTTGGCGAGGCCACCGAACGGATAGAAATGCAGCCGCACGCGGCCATGCTGCGGCCCCAGTCCACTGGCGAAAGCATCGACCAGCTTGTCTGGCCCGGCGCTGCCGAGCAGATTGCCCAGCGAAATACCGTACTTCTTCATGACGCTGGCCGAGGCACCCACGCCACAGCGCGCGGCAAAGCCCAGCAGGCGCTTGATCCCGGCCGGGCCCGGCACGCCGATCCGCACCGGCGCATCGATGCCGCGCGCACGCAGCTTTTCCAGCCAGACCAGGAAGGAATCGGCATCGAACCCGAACTGGGTGACGATCAGCGGCGCCATGCCGCGCGCGGTGATTTCGGCCACCTTCTTGTCCAGCACGGCCCAGCATTCCGCCTCGGTCATGTTGGGGTGGCCATCGGGGTGGCCGCCGATGCCGATCGCGGTGATCCCGGCGCGTTCGAACGCGCCGGTGGCGATCAGCGCAGAGCTGTCGAAAAACGGCCCCTGCGGCTCTGCCGGGTCACCGGCCACGATGAAGCAGCGGCGCACGCCGGCCTGTTCCACCACGGCCTGGAGATAGGCTTCGAATTCCGGCACGTCGATGATCCGCCGCGCCGAAAAATGCGGCATCGGTTCAAAGCCCAGCTCGCGCACGGCCACCGTGGCAGCAATGCGGGCCTGGGCTTCCTCGCCCGGCAGATAGGTGACGGCAACGGGCGTTTCAGGGGGGATCAGAGGCGCCGCCTCGCGCAGGGAGGCAATGTCCTTGGCGGTCATTTCCAGCGAATACCCATCGGTGATGCCGGCGGGTTCCTTATCCCAATTGGGATGAATCTGTGCGTATGCCATCCTCTGATCCCTCACCCATTCGTGTTGTTATGCTTGGGGTAGTGCCCCTCCCCGCCAAGCGGCAGGGAGGGGAAAGGTCCATCAACGACCGGTGCGCCAGCCTTCGGCATAGGCTTCGCGGGCCACGCGGCTGTACGGCACGGGCGATACGATCGCGCGCACTTCCAGCTGCTTGTGCGGTTCAACGGTGGTCTTCTTGGTGCCGCCGTTTTCTTCGCCCCACACCACGCGCACTTCGGTGCCGACCGGGATTTCCGGATCGATCGTGGCGAGGCTCAGCGCCTGCTTTTCGTTGTAGGAATAGCCGGTGAACATCGACAGGCCCACGGTCTTGCCGCCGGCATCGACCACGCGGTCATAGTTCGACGAGGCATAGTTGGCGAGCGGCACGTCGAAGAACTTGTACTGGTCACCATCGGGGTTGAACAGCGAAGCCATGATCTTGGCCATGTCTTCGGGATGCCAGGCCAGCGTGACCTTCTTGCGCTGGTCGGCCGGGTTCAGCGCCTGCAGCGCTTCACGCCCATGGAACTCATGGTCGAACTTCACGAACGAGCCATAGCCCAGTTCCCACGGATTGAGGTAATAGTCCTCGATGTTGTCCGACACGAACGAGCCGCCGATCGAGCCGGTGGCTTCATAGCTGTCGGCACCCAGCCATTCGCGGAAACCCTTGAGCTTTTCGCCGGTGTAGATGGCCGGCAGCGGCGAGGGGATCCAGCCCGATTCCAGCGTGTTCGACGGATAGGCGCGGCTGCCGCACGCAATCAGGCCGAATTCCTTGCCGGCTTCGAGAATGGCGGCGCGGATTTCGTCCTGCTCTTCATAGGGGCCCCAGATTTCCAGGCCCGGCGCGCCCGACATGCCGTGGCGCAGCGTGCGCACGGTCTTGCCGGCAATGTTCATCGTGCTCATGTTGAAGAACTTGAGCTGTTCCAGCGGGCCGCCGTGCAGCTTTTCGATCACGGCCCAGGCATTGGGGCCCTGGATCTGGAAGCGCCATTCCTTGCGCTTGGCCGGCTTGCCCATCAGGCGCATAGGCGAGCGGTCGTCCAGCTCGATTTCCACGTCATAGCCACCGGTGGCAGCGTGATAGCGCAGCCAGTTCGAAGCCGGGGCGCGGCCGACATAGGTGAAGCTTTCTTCTTCTTCCCAGAAGATGATGCCGTCACCGATCACGTGGCCATAGGGGGTGGTGGGCACATACTGCTTGGCCTTGTTCACCGCCCAGCCCTTGGGGCTGTTGATCATGGTGTCGGACAGCAGCTTGAGTGCGTCCTTGCCGCGAATGTAGAGGTTCACCATGTGGTGCGACTGGTCGAACAGCACCGCCGAGTGCTGCCAGGCCCACTGTTCCGAACGCCAGTTGGAAAATTCCGGTGCCACCACCGGATAGACATAGGCACCCAGCTGCGAGTTGCGCAGCATGCCGACGATGTCGCCATTTTGCTGCAGCAGCTGGTCAAGGTTGGTCGCGGCCATGCAATCTTCTCCCGACTAAAAATGCTTGGTTGAAATTTGTATGCAACACATACAATATCAAATCAGATTCGCAATGGCAAAATCGACAGGCCGGCGCGAGACAACGACGGGAGAGACACTGACCATGGCCGCACCGCTGATTCTCACCATTTCCTGCACCGACGTGCCGGGAATCGTTGCCCGCGTATCGGGCACCCTGTTCGAACAAGGCGCCAACGTGCTGGAGGCGCAGCAGTTCGACGACCTTGAATCCGGGCGCTTTTTCATGCGCGTGGTGTTCGATCCCGGCGAAAAGACCGCGCAAATGCTGCGCGATGCGATCGCACCGGTGGCGCAGCAATATGACATGGACTGGAACCTGCGCGACACCGCGCAAAAGCGCCGCGTGGTGATGATGGTGTCCAAGTTCGACCACTGCCTGGGCGATCTGCTCTATCGCGCGCGAATCGGTGAACTGCCGATGGAAGTGGTCGCCATCCTGGGCAACCATCCCAAGGAAGCGCTGTCGATCTCGCTGATCGGCGACATCCCCTATTACCACCTGCCGATCACCAAGGACACCAAGCCGCAGCAGGAAGCGGAAGTGAAGCGCATCGTCACCGAAACCGGCGCCGAGCTGGTCGTGCTGGCCCGCTACATGCAGATCCTCTCGGATGACCTGGCCAGGTTCCTGTCGGGCCGCTGCATCAACATCCACCACTCGTTCCTGCCCAGCTTCAAGGGCGCCAAGCCCTATCACCAGGCCCACGCGCGCGGTGTGAAGATGATCGGCGCGACGGGGCATTATGTGACGGCAGACCTCGACGAAGGCCCGATCATCCATCAGGATGTGGAAACCGTGACTCATGCCGATCGGCCAGATGATCTGGTGCGCAAGGGCCGCGATATCGAACGCCGCGTGCTGGCCGAAGCCGTGCGGCTGCACCTGGAAGACCGCGCGCTGCTCAACGGCAACAAGACGGTCGTGTTCAAAAGCTGACGGGAAAGGAAGCAAGATGCAGGTCAACGCCCTCGATCATGTGAACATCATCACCGACCGTCTGGGCGAAACCTGCGCTTTCTACGTCGCGCTGCTCGGGCTTGAGCAGCGCGACGCGCCCCCGCCCTTGACCCCGAAAAACGCGCAGTGGCTCTATGACAAGGGCGGGCGGGCCGTGCTGCACATCAACAGCACCGATTGCCCGCGCACCTATGACCGCGCGGTGGAGCCGGGCCGGGTGACCGGCGCGATCCACCATGTCGCGCTCAACTGTTCCGGGCATGACACCGTCAGCGCGCGGATCGCGGCCATGGGGCTGGAGGCCAAGACCAACTTCGTCGCGGCGATCGGCCTGCGCCAGATTTTCGTGGCCGATCCCAACAACGTGCTGCTGGAATTGAACTTCTTCGCCGATTAATCCTCCCCGACACGGGGAGGGGGACCGCGCGAAGCGTGGTGGTGGGGATTGGCCACCTGAAGCGGCGTTCAAGGTAGAAACGCCCCTCCACCAGCCTGCGGCTGGTCCCCCTCCCCATATCGGGGAGGATCAGATCCCCGCTTCGAGCGCGTCGGCCAGGGCCTCTGGCATCGACAGGTAGGGGCTGTGGTCCGCCTCCAGCGTGATGACCTGCGCACCGGGCGACATGGCGATCATGCGGCGCTGGCTGTCGATCGGGATCGTGCGATCCTGCGTGCATTCCACATAAGTGCGCGGCTTGCTGCCCCAACGCTCGGGCGTGACGACGATCTTCTGCCGGCGGGGCTCGCTTGGCTCGGCCATCAGGCGGGGCAGAACGGCGGCCACCGCGTCAGGCGGGGAAAGCTGGGCAAACACATCGCCTGCCCCGTCGAGTGGATCGATCACCGTGGCAATGCTGCCATGCAGGGGCTTGATGATCGCCTCGAACGGCGCATTGGGGCCAACGATCTCCTTGAATTCCGCGCGCGACAGGCCAGCGGGCAGCATCATCGCGCAGATATAGGCCAGGCTGTCCATCGCCTCGGGATGGCGTTCGGCCGCCGTGCTCACCACCAGCCCGCCACGGCTGTGCCCGCCCAGAACCACCGGCGCGCCGCCCAGCCGGGCCTTGAGATCGGCGCAATGCTGCGCGGCAAAATCGCCCCAGTCCTCCAGTGTCACCGCCGCCATTTCCTCGGCCGTGCCCCCCATACCGGGCAGCGTCGGCGCCACCACGGTATGCCCGCGCGCGGCCAGGATCGCGGCCACGGTGTCAAAGCACCAGCCACCATGCCACGATCCATGGATCAGAACGAAACCGGCCATTTCCCTGCAATCCTCTCTTAGCGCGCGTGCCCGGTCCAAGTGCGCAGGCCGGGCGCGGTGCGATCCTCGCCCGCCAGCGCGGCGGCCACGGCGGGCCGTGCAGTCATGCGATCACGCCAGGCCACCAGGCGCGGCGCGCGCACGGCGATATCCAGTTCGGGGAACATACGCTCCACCATCATCCCGCAATGGGCATAAAAGTTGATGTCGGCAAGGGTATAGCTGTCCCCGGCGAGCCAGGCAGTTTGCCCCAGCTGGCGTTCCACCTTGTCCACCGCATAGGTGATCTTGTCCAGGGCATGGGCCAGGTCGCTTTCGGAAAAGCCCGATCGCGCCGTGGCCCATTTCTTGCGCTGGTCGGGCAGCGGGATATTTTCCAGCAGCTTTTCGAATTCGCCATTCTCGATGTTGCGCGCGATGATCCCGACCATGCGGTGCCAGCCATGCATCGACACGTGGTTCATCACATGCTCGTCAACGAACTTGTTCCAATAGCGCATCCGCGCCGCGCCCACGGGGTCGCGCGGGCGCAACGGGCCATCGGCCGGCTGGGCATCGGGGAAGGCATCCTCCAGGTATTCGTTGATCACGGTGGTGTGCGTGATGATCGTGCCATCGTGATCGAGCACGGGCACCTGTCCTTCGGGATTGATCGCGGTGAACCACGGCTGGTGCTGTTCGAACTTGTGCAGATCGACATAGCGGCTGGTATAGCCCAGACCCTTTTCCTTGAGCGGAATCATCGATTTGAGCGAGTTCGCCACGGGTTCGGCGTGGTAATAGGTCAAGGCCATGGTCGCACTCCGTTACAGCGACAGGGTTCCCAGGATGCCGCCATCCACCGCCCAGCTTTGCGCGGTGACATGGGCTGCGGCATCCGACAGCAGAAAGGCAGCGACCTGCGCCAGTTCATCGGCACTGCCGGTGCGGCCCTGCGGCACGCGGGCGGCCATCGCCGTCGCGGCATCGGGCGGCAGGGCATCGAGCATCGGGGTTTCGATGAAGCCGGGCACCACGCAATTGCAGCGCACGCCGAACGGCGCCAGTTCCAGCGCCACCGCGCGCGACAGGCCCAGCACCGCATGCTTTGACGCGACATAGCCCGCGTTCATCGCCATCCCGCGCTCGCTCGCCAGGCTGCCGGTCACCAGGATCGCGCCACGCCGGCGCTGCTTCATCGCTGGAACGATATGGGCAATAGCGTGGAATACCGCCGTGACATTGACCGCCATGACCGCCGCGAACGCAGCATCGCCATAGTCTTCCACTGCGGCAAACGTGCCGCCGATGCCGGCATTGCAAAACAGGCCGTCGATCGCGCCGCGCGCAGCCACACCCGCGTCCAGCGCCGCCAGCAATTGCGGCTTGTCAGCCACGTCTGCCACTGCCCATCCGGCCGCGCCGCCCAGTTCTGCCACCGCCTCTTCCAGCAAGGCGGCGCGCCGGGCAATCAGGGTTACCGTGCCGCCGCCGGCCACCACGCGCTGTGCCGTGGCGCGACCGATCCCGCTGGAAGCCCCGGTGATCACCACATGGCGGCCGGCAAAATCCGTCATGCCCGCCCCCCTGCGATGAACGCGGCCCAGACCTGCGCCTCGGGCCGGTCAGACCCTTCTGGCGTCCATTGCCGGGCCATCAGCGCGCGCGCCTGCCCCTCGCCCATGCCGGCCACCGCGCGGTGCCAGCGATAGAAGAACGCCGCCACCCGCCAATTCATGATGCAATGCACGTGCACCGGGCGCGGCGTTGCATCGAGTGCGGCACAGAACGCGGCGAAATGCCCGTCATCGGGCGCATCGAACGGCACGGGGATATGGGTATAGCCGATGCCCGCCGCCGCCAGCCGCGCGCCTTCTTCGGGAAGGGCTTCGGGATGGGTTTCCAGCGCCAGGTTGATCACATGCGCCACGCCCAGCCCGGCCAGCCGCGCCACGTCGCGCGGCTCCAGCCGGCCCGACGTGGTGACATCGGCCCCCAGCCGCTGCCACGCGCGGATATCGGCCGGATCGGTCGTCATTCCAGGCCCAGCAGCCGCACGGCGTTGTCCTTCATGATGCCCGGCAGCACGTCGTCGCGGAAGCCGACCTGGCGCGCGGCGTCGAGCCACTTGTCGGGCCGGATCAGCGGGAAATCGCTGCCGAACAGCATCTTCTTGCGCAGCTGGGTATTGGCATACTGGATGATCTGCGGCTGGAAATACTTGGGGCTCCAGCCCGACAGGTCGATGAACACGTTGTCCTTGTGCAGCGCCATCGACAGGCTTTCATCGACCCACGGCCAAGAGGGATGCGCCAGGATGATCTTCATGTCGGGAAAATCCACCGCCACATCATCGACCAGCATCGGCTGCCCGTATTTCAGGCGGATGCCCCCGCCCCCGCGCATGCCGGTGCCCATGCCGGAATGCCCGGTGTGGAAGATCGCCGGCAGCTTGTAGTGGTTGATCACCTCGTAGATGGCATAGCCAACCTGCTCGGCCGGATGGATGTTCTGGCAGATATGGTGAAACTTGAAGCCCTTGACGCCATAGTTTTCGATCAGGTCACGCGCCTCGCGCGCGCCATACTTGCCCTTGTGCGGATCGATCGAGGCAAAAGGGATGCACACGTCGTCGTTCTGCGCGGCAAATTCGGCGATTTCATAGTTCGACACGCGCTTGGCGCCGATCCCGCTCTCGCAGTCCACCGTGAACAGGCAGAACGCGATGTTCTGGTCGCGATAGATCTGCGCGATCTCGGGCATCTTGGGCCGCTCGCGCGGCGCCTTGAAATAGCTCGATGCCGCATCGAAAAACTTGCCCATCACCGGATCTTCGGGATCGTGGCACGAAACTTCGGCGTGCACGTGCACGTCGATGGCGGTGATCTTGGACAGGTCTATGGGCATCAATGCAGTCCTTGCGATGTGCGCCTCATCTTTCGTCACCCCGGACTTGATCCGGGGTCCCGCTTGGCACCTAATCCGGCACTGCGGAACGAAGAAGCGGGACCCCGGGTCTAGCCCGGGGTGACGAAGAGAAAAGGGCGCGCTTTAAATCAGCGCCTTACAGCTGGATAATTACGGTCTTGGTCTCGAGATAGGCTTCCACGCCCTGGCGGCCCTGCTCGCGGCCCAGGCCCGATTCCTTGTAGCCGCCGAACGGCAGCGCGGTATCGATCATGGCGTGGCAGTTGCCCCAGACGGTGCCCGATTTGATCTTGGCCGCCAGCTTGTGCATCGTTGCCACATCCTTGGTCCAGATGCCGGCGCCCAGGCCAAAGCAGGTGTCGTTGGCCATGCGCGCCACTTCATCCAGGTCTTCAAAGCGCTGCGCCACCACGACCGGGCCAAAGATTTCCTCGCGCACCACGCTCATCTGCGGGTTCACGTTGGCCAGGATCGTGGGGTTGACGTAATAGCCGCCATCGCTGGCCGGCACGTCGCCACCCATCACCACGCTGGCACCATCGCGCTTGCCCGCTTCGATATAGCCCATCACCCGCTCGTGCTGTTCCTTGCTGACCAGCGGCCCCATGTGCGCCTCGGGATCGAGGCTGGGGCGCGGGCTCCAGAACGGGGCGGTGGCGGCCATGCCTTCGAGAACCTGATCGAACACCGACTTGTGCGCGAACAGGCGCGAGCCCGCCACACAGACCTGGCCCGAATTGAAGAAGATCGCACCCGCCGCGCCCGGCGCTGCCTGCGCCACGTCGACATCGGGCATCACCACCACCGGGCTCTTGCCGCCCAGTTCCAGCGTCACGCGCTTCATGCTGGCAGTGGCATTGCGGTTGATCAGCTTGCCGATCTCGGTCGATCCGGTGAAGGCCACCTTGTCGACATCGGGGTGCTTGACCATGCGATCACCAGCAGTGTGGCCATTGCCGGTGATGATGTTGATGACGCCGGCGGGGAAGCCGGCTTCCACCACCAGATCAGCGAGCTTGAGCGCCGTGAGCGAGGTCTGCTCGGCGGGCTTCAATACCAGGGTGCAGCCCGCCGCCAGGGCTGGCGCGATCTTGAGCGAAGCCATCAGCAGCGGGAAGTTCCACGGCACGATCTGCGCGCACACGCCCACCGGCTCGCGCACGGTATAGCTGAATACCTGCCCGCCGGGCATGGTATAGGGCTGCGTGGTTTCGCCCGAAATCTTGCTGGCCCAGCCGGCCATGAAGCGCAACTGGCTGATCGCACCGGGAATATCGATGGCGCCGGCCATGGTCTTGGGCTTGCCGTTGTCGATCGCTTCGAGTTCGGCAAAGAGATCGGCATTGGCTTCGAGCAGATCGGCCAGGCGGTTCATGGTGCGATCGCGCACCATCGGCGGCAGGCCAGACCAGCGGCCATCATCGAACGCGGCGCGCGCGGCAGCGACGGCGCGATCCACGTCCTTGTCCGATGCATCGACCACGTGGCCCACGATCTTGCCGCTCGAGGGGTCTTCCACGTCGATCACGGCATCGTGGCTGCTGTCCACCCATTCGTTGTTGATGAACAGCTGCGGCTTGCGCGCCAGAAAGGCCGACGCTTGCGGGGAATAGGCGCGCTGCTCGCGCGAAATCGTCGTCATCTCGTTCATGGCCGACTCCTCTCCATTATTTGTAATGTATCATAACAGTTTCACCGGGCCAAGCGCGCGTCAATTGCGCGCCGTGCCCTTGCCGATGCGCTGGCCGGTCTTGGCCTCCAGCGCCTTGTCCTGGTTGGCGCGCGCGATCAGGTACTGGCGGATCGCCTCGGCATCGTCGGCGGTCAGCACGCTCTTGAACGAGACCATTCCGGCCTCGTGCAGCGCGCCATCGAGCACGACCATCTTGATGCCCTCGGCCGAACCGATCGCACCCGAATGGCGCAAATCCGGGTTCACCCCACCGGCCACCGCGGCGTCGCCATGGCAGACGTTGCAATAGCGGCCATAGAGCATGCCGCCATGGGCGACCTGCTCGGGCGTGCCGGTCAGCGGCGGCGGATCGAGCGGGCCGGCATTGCTGGGTGGCGGCGGCGGCAATTGCCCCTTGGCGCCCAGCTTGAACACCATCAGGCGGCTGATGTTGCGCGATGCCCCACCCTTGTGCGCCAGAATGCCGGTGGCCACGTCCCACACGCCGCCCCAGCCGACCATCACCGCCACATATTGCTCGCCGCCGATGGCATAGGTCATCGGCGCGGCAACGATGCCGCTCTGCGCCGGGAACGACCACAGCTTCTGGCCCTTGTCGGCGCTGTAGGCGACGAACTGCCCCTGGGCATTGCCCTGGAACACGAGGTTGCCGGCGGTCGACAGGATGCCGCCGTTCCACGGCGAAACCTGGTCCACCCGCCAGGCCACCTTGCGATTGGCCACGTCCCACGCGATCAGCGCGCCGGTCGTGCCGGCCAGCGCACCGGCCTGCACCTTGGGATCGGCCGGCATCGACGTGGTGTAACCGTCGATCCCGGTCTGGAAGCCCATGCCGCTGGGCTTCCAGTCCTTGGCCGCGAAATAGGGGAAGCCGGCGACGTTGGCCGGAATATACAAGAGGTTGGTCTTGGGGCTGAAGCTTTGCGGCTGCCACGAATGGGCCCCGCCCGCACCAGGCAGGCCGATGAACGGCTTGCCGGTCTTCTCATAGCGCGCTTCAGGGTTGATCGTCGGCCGGCCGGTCTTCGGATCGATCCCGGTGTTCCAGTTCACCGGCACGAAGGGCGTGGCCGACAGGAACTGCCCGGTCTGCGCATCGAGCACATAGACATGGCCGTTCTTGGGCGCATGCAGCGCGACGTGGCGCGGCTTGCCGTCGATCGTCATGTCGGCCAGCGTGATCTGCGCATCGGAATCGAAATCCCAGCGGTCCTCGGGCGTTTCCTGATAGTGCCAGGCATAGGCGCCGGTATCGGCATTCACCGCCACGATCGACGAGGTGTAGAGCGAATCCCCGCTGCGCCCGGCGGGCGCCGGGTTCCACGGCTCGGCATTGCCGGTGCCGAACAGGATCAGGTTGGTCTTGGGATCATAGGTGATCGAATCCCACACCGTGCCGCCACCGCCCAGCGTCCACCAGTCGCCCGTCCAGGTCTTGGCGGCGGCTTCCATCGCCTTGTTCTCGAACCCGTCCTTGGGGTTGCCCGGCACGGTGTTGAACTTCCACACCTGCGCGCCGGTCTGCGCGTCATAAGCCGCGATATAGCCGCGCGCGCGGTATTCCCCGCCGCCCGAACCGATGACGATGCGCCCCTTCACCACGCGCGGCGCGCCGGTGATGGCATAGTTCTTGGGATCGGGCACGACGACCTTGTCGAACACGACATGGCCGGTCTTCTGATCGAGTGCGATCAGCCGCCCATCGAGCGTGCCGACATAGATCTTGTCGCCATAGAGCGCCGCCCCGCGGTTGACCGCGTCGCAGCAGGCCGAAACCAGGGTTTCGCGCGGCACCTTGGGATCGTATTGCCAGATCACCTTGCCGGTGCGCGCGTCATAGGCCTTGACCATCGACCAGGCGGTGGTGGTGTAGAGCACGCCATCGTGCATCAGCGGCGTGGCTTCCTGGCCGCGCGCGGTATCGAGATCGACCGACCAGGCCAGGCCCAGTTGCCCGACGTTGCCGGTGTTGATCTTGTCGAGCGGCGAGAAGCGCTGCTCGCCATAATCGCGCCCGTAGCTGAGCCATTCATCCTGCGGGGCCGTGGCAATCAGGGCATCGGTCACCCCGCTTGTCGCCGCGCCCGCCGGCGCATCACCCACCGCCTTGCCACACCCTGCCAGCGCCAGCGCCGCCAGCGATGCGAGGCCCAACCCAGCCACGAACCCGTTCCGCATCACTCTCTCCATGTCACGTCGTTCTTGCGCCTGATTTTTCAGGTCAGTTCACTGTGTTCAGTTCACCATGCGCTGGGCATTGCCCCAGTATTTCGTGCGCAGGGCCTTCTTGTCCATCTTGCCGGCCGCCGTGCGGGGAATGGCGTCGACAAACTCCACCGACTTGGGCGCCTTCACCCCGCCCAGCCGCGCTTTGGCAAAGCTGATGATGTCCGCCTCGCTCACCCCTTGGGCCACCACCACGGCATGCACCTGCTCGCCCCACTTTTCGTGCGGGATGCCAAACACGCAGGCCTCGCGCACCTGGGGCAGTTCGGTCACGGCCGCCTCGACCTCGGCGGTGAACACGTTGAACCCGCCAGAGACCACCATGTCCTTCTTGCGATCGACGATGTAGAGGTAGCCGTCAGCATCAAGCTTGCCCACGTCACCAGTGTGGTGCCAGCCGAACTTGCGGATTTCGGCGGTTTCCTCGGGCTTTTCGAAATAGCTGTGCGTGACCAGCGCGCCGCGCACGCAAATTTCGCCAGCCTCGCCCAAGGCGACCGGCTGCCCATCATCGTCGAGCAGCGCCACCTTGATCGAGCGGGTCGGCTTGCCGCAGGCGGCCAGCTTTTCGGGCGCCTCCCGGGCAAAGCGGGCCACGTCTTCGGGTGGGAACCAGGCCACGATCATCGGGCATTCCACCTGGCCATAGGCCTGGCACATGCACGGGCCAAAGATTTCCACCGCCTGGCGCAGCTTTTCGGGCGAGCAGGGCGACCCCACCAGGATGAAGATCTTCAGGCTCGAATAATCATGCGCGCCGATCTGCGGCGAGGCCATGAGCTGGTACAACGCCGTGGGCGGCAGGTACATGTGGGTGACCTTGTGCTCCTCGATCGCGGAAAGCACGGCTTCGGCATCGAAGCCGGGCAGGATCACCTGCGTCGCGCCGAGGCTGAGCGTGGACAGAGAAATCGGCCCGGCGGCGTGAGTGATCGGCGCAGACACCAGCGCCACAGGATCGGCGGTGCGCCCGCCCATGCCATCGGCCGCCGTCTCGATCATCGTGCCCCAACCCAGGTTGGTGACATTGGCACCCTTCGACGGGCCGGTAGTGCCGCCGGTGGGAAAGATGCCGACCAGATCGAACAGGTTGCCGAATGCGTCGATCTCGGGCTCGACGAAATCCTGCGCGGTCACGCCGGCGATGAATTCCTCCAGGCTGGGATCATCGCCCATGCGCCGATCAAGGCAGACAAAATGCTGCATCACCGGGCACAGCGCTTTCAGCTGCGCCACTTCATCGGCCTTGCTGGAATGATAGACCAGCCACTTGCAGCGCACATAGTTGATATAGGCAGCATTGGCATCGATGGCATTGCGGGTGTTGACCGGGATCCACTTGCCATTGGCGCGCCACATCGCCAGCAGCACGACCAGGAGCATGCCATCGTTGGGGCCATAGAGGCCCAGCAGGTCCTGATTTTCAAAGCCATGGCGTTGCAGCGCGGCGGCGATCTGCTCGCTCAATTCCTTGGTTTGGGCAAAGGTCAGCTTCAGGCCGGTTTGCGTATCGACAACTGCCAGCCGCGCGGGATCGCGGTCATGGCCCCGGTCGAAGTAATCAATCGCACGCATGGCTTCTCCTCATCCGCATATCGGCGGAACCGGGAAGCGCCAGGTTGGCGGGCAAAAACCACAGGCGAACACGCGGCTATGGCATCGACTCTCCCGATTCCGGTTACCCCGGTATTTGTTAGTGTTGCATACTAAATGCGGATTGCCGGCGGTCAAGCCGCCATCTGCGTGCGTTTCACGTTTGCTGCCTCAAAGGGCAGATCAACTCCGTGCTGCCATGCTCCAGCGGAACAGGTGCCGCTTGCCCGAAAGCGGCGCGGCCACCGCGCGCTCGGCCGTGGGGCGCAAACCCTGTCCGCGCGCGGCACCGCGCAGCATGACCCAGTCGCTCCACCCTGTCAGCCCTTCGACGCGCCCCTGGTCCAGCGTGGCCAGGCGGCGGCGCAGCGCCAGGGGGCCGAGCGCCAGATCGTGACGCGCGGCCAGCGGAAAGCCGGCGGCAAAAGCGCGGCTTTCTGCCACGCGGCTGTCAAACACCACCAGCGCGGGTGGCACCATGGCCTGGGCACCGGCCGGCAGGGCCACGCCGGCAGCCCCCAGCGCGCCGCTGCGCAGCAGCGTGCGGCGATCGAGCCTCACGCGCATCAGCCCGCCTTCCCCAGGTACTTTGCCACGGCATCGAGTTCGGCATCGGTGATATCGACGCGGGTCTGCGTAGGCATGGCGCCCTTACCGCCGCGCACCACGGCCTTGACGTAATCGGCGGTAAGATCGGTGCGGTTGGCCAGCAGGCCCTGGTCGGGTGTGCGGCCCATCATCATCTGCTGCTTGGTCACCAGGTTGGTGCCCATGCCCCCGGCCAAGTGGCAATAGCCGCAGTGTGCCTCGAACAGCACCTTGCCATTGCCGCCCGCAGCGGTGCGATCGCCCGCCGGATAGGCCGGGCGCAACTGATAGGGTGGCGGCGGCCCCGGCGGCGGCCCCATCGGCGCATGCGGCGCCCCGGCCTGCGCCAGCGCAACCGAGGCGCCCAGAACGATCGCCGCAACGGCGAGAATGGTGCGCGTCATGCCTTGCCTCCCTTGGTCACGCTATCCTGCGGCGCGGAATGGCGCTGCGCGGCATAGGCGGCGGGCCACACGCCCTGCTTGCCCGGCGCAATGATGCCGTTGGGATCGAGCGCGTTCTTGACCCGCTCGTCGAACCGGCGCAGCGCGTGGTTGTTGTAATCGAACGTGTCCATCACCGGGTCCATCCAGCCCAGGTGCGTGCGGTATTCGCCATAACCAGCCTTGGCCGTCTCGCTGATCAGCGCGTTGAACAGCGCCTTCATGTTCGAAACCATCGCGGCATCATCGCGATCGTACATCAGCATGTTGATGTTGTTGGCAAAGCGCCCGCCGACGGTGAAGCTGGCATAGAAATCCACGTCGTGATCGGCGATGATCTTGCGGCTGCGCTTCAACTGCCCCAGCACATGCTCGCTGCTCGCCGGCACCACCGGGGAAAAGCCCATGTGCGCGCCGCGCCCGCCGATCCAGTCAGACATCTGCAGCGGCACCGCCGAAGGCACGCCCATGGTGATCTCGTACTGGCCGATAGCATCGCCCTGACGCCACCAGTTTTCCTGCGGCGGCGCGGCCAGGTGGCGCTTCATCGCCGCCTTCACGATCTCGGCCTTGGCCTTGATCACGCTTTCCTCGCCATAAAGGCGCAGCGCCACCTGCCAGTAGCCCAGCTTGTACTGCTTGAGCAGCTCGGCCACGCGCCATTCGGGGATGGCGCCCGGCTTGTCCCAGAAATCGTGGCGCTGGCCTTTCAGTACCATCTTGCCCAGCCAGCTGGGGATGAACACGTTCTGCTCGATCAGCCCGGAAATCTTGAGCGGGGCGATGGTATCGACCACCCAGCCGATATCCCCCTCTTCGGGAATGTCGAAGATCAGCTCGAGCGAGGCTTCGGGCGCGGGTTGCAGCCACAGCCCGGCCTTGGTGACCACGCCCAGGTTCGACTGGGTGAACGCCAGGTCATAGGTCGGGCCATAGCTGAACGGAAACAGGTGCCAGGCCGGGTTGCCGGTCATCGCCCCCATGCCGGTGCGCAGCAGGTCGCCATCGGGCAGCACCACTTCCAGCCCGCACAGGTTGCGGGCATGGAGGCCATAGGGGGTATAGCCGATGCCGTGATCAAGCGCGTTGCCGATCACCGAGCCCCAGCCATTGCCCGGCACACTCATCCACAACGGGTGATTGCCGCGCAGGATGGCATCGTGCAGGTCAAAGAACCCCACGCCCGGTTCCACCACGCAAGTGGCCAGCTTGGGATCGATATCGATGATCTTGTTCATGCGCCCCAGATCGAGCACGATCGACCCGGCCATGCGCGGCGCGGCCGTGCCATAGCCCAGGTTCTTGCCGCGCGCGACCGGCCACAGCGGGGTCTTGTGCTCGTTGGCGAGGCGCACGACCGCCCGCACTTCCTCCACATTGGCCGGCGCCACGGCGGCGCTGGCGGCCCATTGCTCGGCATCGCCGGGGGCATAGATATCGGAATAGGCGTCACGGTCGCTTTCGCTGGCCATGACCCAGTCCTTGCCCACCACGCCTTCATAGGCCTTGAGCGCGGCGGCAAAGCCCTGGGGGCTGACGCGGGGCGGCAGGTGCAGTTTCACCGGCAGATCTCTCCCATCATGGTCCCGCAACCGGGACTCATTTTCTAACAATTGTTATTGTTCTGCCTGCAATCCCGCGGTCGGTCAAGCCGCCATCACATGATTTGTATCGCCAAGCCGCCCAGCCCCGGCTATCATCGCGGGCGGGGACCAGGACTTTGCAGCGAGCCAAGCACCTGGCATGAAGACCAAGCCTTTCGTCACCATCGCTCTCGCCACGGCTGCGTTGGCCGGCACCACCGGCTGCAGCCGGCTGTCGCGGCTGTTCTCGCACGATGGCGATACGCCCGATATCGCCGGCACGCTCGATGCCGAGCCGTCCGGCGCCAGCAGCCAGGCCGGCATCTTCTCGGCGGCGACACCCGACGATCCCACCGCATTTCTCAAGGCCATGTTTGCCGACGATGGCCTTGGCGGGGCGGTTTCCACCGTGGGCGACCTGCGCCACCGCTATTTTTCCGAGGAAATGGCCGGCCTGCTCGCCGATACCACCCGCGGCACCGGCTCGTCGCTGGCGGGCAATCCGCTCTGCCTGTGCAACAACCCCACCGATCTGCAGCAGACCATCACGATCACCCATGCCGATGCCCACAAAGCCCTGGCCCACGTCACCGTGACCCGCAGCGGCGTGGCCGATGGCCCCACCGTGCACCTGGTGATCGCCATGGCCCGCAAGGAGGAAGGCTGGAAAATCACCGACATCCGCTATCCCGACGAAAACGTCGGGCTGCGCGATATCCTAGCCAAGGCCAACGCCCCGTCGCTTGATGTCAACGCGGCGTATTAGGCGGGGCGGGGAAATTCGGATGACCAGTTTCGCCCAGTTGTTGCCGTTCCGCCTTTTCGCGTTAGAACACATCACTCTTAGCAGGCAGTGGTGCACCTTTCATCAGTGCACGAAGCTCATCCAGATCATTGTCGGATGAGATAATCTCAAATTTTGTAAGCTTAATGAATACGCGCGGTTCAGTTTGCACATGTCCGATCATGCCGATCTTGTATTCAAAAAAACCTTGCACGCACACCCTAGCATACAAGTACTTGCGACTAGGAGTATTCGACACAGCCTTTGTGAGCCGATCTGCATCGGGCCTTGATGTGACGACGTCGAAAATTTTTCCGTCAATCTTCGTGAATGATCCTTCGCCTAGTTCATTCACTATAATACATTGATACCTGAACGATGCTTGGGGGTTGTCGTCGGGCCGCTGGGTGCTTCCTGTTCCGCCACACGAAACCATAAAAGCTGCGGGACAAAGCAATATGATACGAGCCGACAACATTTATCGCGTGCCTCTGCACTGTTTGAAGTCTTTAGTACCGGCTTACGACTAGAGCGTTGGACCTCGATTGCAATGTTGGCCATCCCTGACAAGGCAGCTACCCAACAATCTAAGTCGTTCCCCGCACCATTGAACCCGTCCACACGCCCTAATCAACCGCGTTGCGCCGCCCCAGGATGCGCTCGAACGGCAGGCTGACGATGGCCTTGACGATCGTGGTATCGGCATTGGTGCCATAGCCGTGGCCAACCCCCAGGTTGAGCGCCCAGCGCCCGAGGTCCACATCGGCCACGGCAAAGATCGACTGGTCGCTGCCATGCAAGTTGCCGAAATGGGCAAAGCTGCCCGTGCCGTTATAGCTTTCGACGCCCAGCGAGACCTTCTTCGTCATCGCATAGGCGACGCGGGTGTCGAACTCGACTTCGGGCGAATGGCCGACCGGGCCTGACACCACGAAATCGACATTGGCGTTTTCGGCCAGGGTCCACTTGCCCAGCCGCGTGCCAACGATACCTTTCAGCTCGGCATTCCACGGATTGATGTCGAGCTTGTGATCGACGTGGCCGATCTCGAAATTGGCCCCCCACCACCAGTTCTGTCCGGGCCGGCGCGGCGCGATGAACTTGAGCCGGGTCTTGACCCCGCCGGGATCGAGCCGGCCCTGCCCATCGAGCGTGGCCAGCGGCAGATAGAGCCCCGCTTCCAGATAGGGCGTGATGCCATAGGAGAACTCGGGCGTGACGCGCAGGCGGTGCAGCGCCTGCTGCGCGCCGGCATAGTCATCGGTGGTGGTGCCATCAGCCACATAGTTGATGTGGGTATCGAGGCCGAAATGGCCGGGCTGGTCCATCTCGTCCATGTAGACCTGGATTTCCTCTGGCGCGGCCAGGGCCGGCTGCGTTGCCAACGCCCCGCCCGCTATTGCCGCGAGGGCCACACCCTGCCTCATCACACGCCACGCCATGCCACACGCCCCTCAAAGGAGCGCCGCCGATAGCAAAGCGGCCATCGCGAAGATAATTACAAAATGCCAACGTGCCCCTGTGAGCGGCTCACGTCAGCGCGTAATACTTCACGTGGTTGCCGTCCGGGCGCCGCTCGCCCACGCCGATGAACACGTGCCGCGTCAGCCAGTCGTGCGGGCCCTTGCTGGTCTCGAACGTGGGCTGTGCGCGCAGATAGTATTCGGCATGCGGAACCGGCGCGCCGCCGGCAAAGGCCCAGGCGCGCAGGCGATCCATCGTGCCGGCCTCGCGCCCCCACAGAAAGCCCTTGTTCTGCATGTAGATCAGCGTGCCATCGTCCACTTCCAGCACATAGCGCGCATCGAACACGGCGGTGTCATCGCTGCGGAAGAACGCATAGTCCCCGCCCGAATTGGGCACCGCCCGGCCTTTGAGGCGCGGCCCCTCGAACACGCCTTCGTCGACATAGACCGCGCTGCGCATGCCGCCGCTGGGCAAGTCGGGAATCATCTGCACCCGCGTGAATTTCAGCGTGCAGGCAAAGGCGAATTCCAGGCGGGGATTGTCGAGCGTGGAAAAGTCCATGGGAAGCGGCCCGTTCGGTTCAATAGTTGGAAAGGATGGTCAGGCTCGGCCCGTCGAGCGGCTTGCCGGCCTTCTGCTTGGCCAGTTCATCGGCCCGCGTCTTGCCCTGCAGATCGATCAGGTAAGCATGGATCGCATCGGCATCATCGGGGCGCAAGACGTCGTCCCAGCGTGGCATGCCGGCCGGCAGCAGCGCGCCTTCCAGCACGATCTGCTTGAACGCCTCGTGCGTGCCGGGCTGCATGCGGCGCAGGTCTGGCGCCATCGAGCGGTGGATATTGGCATGGCAGATCGCGCAGTTGGCAAAGAACAGCCCCTGCCCGCGCGCGATCGTGGCCGCCGTCACCCCGGGCGCCTGGGCCGGCGGTGGCGGCGCCACTTCCAGCGGGGGCAGCAGCGGCGGCAGCGGCACTTTGCCGCCATCCAGGCGGAAGACCAGCAGGCGGTTCTGGTTGCCACGGCTGTAGGCGGCCGAATAGCGCGGGGTGAACGCCCAGCCGCCCCCGCCCCAGCCGGCCTGCACGGCAATGTATTGCACGCCGCGCACGGCATAGGTGATCGGCGCGGCCATGATCGGGCTGCCGGTCTCGATCGTCTTCAAGACGGCGCCATTGCGCGCATCGCGCACCACCAGCTTGCCCGAAAGCGTGCCCTGCACGATCAGGCCCGATGCCGTGGCCAGCACGCCGCCCCGGTCCTGCCAGCCTTCGCTGTCCACCGCCCACACCGTCTTGCCGGTCAGCGGATCGATCGCGCGCAACTGGCTCTTGCCGGGATCGGCCTTGGCCTGCGCATAGGCCGGCAGCGCCTTGACCGCCTGCGCCATCGGCGGCGGCAGCGTTTCCGTGGCCGCCACCACATCGGGGGTAAAGATCAGCGCGGCATCGTTGTTGAGCGCGCGGGCGCGATAGGGCTTGGCGCCGGGCGTCATGAAGATCAGATTGCCGATATCGGCCACCGATCCGTAATAGAGGCCGGTCTGCGGGCTATAGGCCGCGGGAAACCAGTTGCGCGCCCCCACGGTGGAGGGAAACACGATCTTGGGCCCATCGGTATAGTCCGCCGCCGCGCGATCAAGGATCGGCTTCATCGTGCCCGGCTCGAAGCCCTTGATCCAGTTGGCCCGCGCGATCGCATTGGCGCGCAGCACCTGGCCGGTCTTGCGATCGATCACATAGAGGAAGCCGTTCTTGGGCGCATGCAGGATCACCCCGCGCGTCTGCCCGTCGACTGCCATGTGCGTCAGGATCATCGGCTGGGTAGAGGTGAAATCCCAATTGTCTTCGGGTGTTTCCTGGTAATGCCAGACCATCCGCCCGGTCTTGGGGTCGAGCGCGACGAGCGAGCCGAGATAAAGGTTATCCCCCCCGGCGGGCGACCGTTTTGACCGCGCATAAGGGCCGCCATTGCCGGTGCCGACCAGGACATACCCGGTTTCGGGATCATAGTTGATCGCGTCCCACGGCGCGCCGCCGCCGCCCACGTCCCAGCGGCTCTTGGGGTCCCAGGTTTTGAGCGCCGCTTCGAGTTCGGGCGTTTCCTGTGGGCCGAACGCGGGATCATGCGGCACCACGTGCCAGCGCCAGCGGATCGCCCCGGTCTTGATATCGAGCGCCGTGACATAGCCGCGCACGTCATACTCCGCGCCGCCCATGCCGATGACCACCAGGTCGCCGGCCACTTCGGGCGCGCCGGTGGAGTTGTCGCCGCGCTTGCGGTCTTCGATGAAATCGGTCTTCCACACCACGGCGCCGGTCTTGGCGTCGAGCGCGTACATCCACCCGTCGAGCGCGGCGATGAACACCTTGCCGCCTGATACGGCCAGCCCGCGGTTGACCATGTCGCAGCACGCGGTGCGGTTGCGCTGCATGTCCACCTCCGGCTCGAACCGCCAGAGTTCGCGCCCGCTCGCCGCGTCATAGGCATAGGCGCGCCCGGCATTGCCGGCAACATAGAGCACCCCGCCCAGCATCACCGGGCTGGCTTCCTGCCCGCGCGCGGTGCCCAAGTCTGCGTCCCAGGCCAGGCCTAGCCGCGCCACATTGGCCGGGTTGATCGCGGTGAGCGTGGACCAATGCGTCTTGCCCGCGTCACCGCCCGGCTCGATCCATTCGCTGCCGGCGCCCTGCGTCAGCGGCGCGGCTGCGGCCAGCGTCAGGCTTGCCGTCGCCAGGATCGCCATATTGCGCCAGCGCCCTTTGCCAAACCCCAGGCGAACGGAGATGGCGCTCTTCTCCCCCTCCTCTTCAGAGGAGGGGGTCGGGGGGTGGTGGATACCTGGCGCCAGATTTCCACCACCCCCGGCCCCTCCTCTAAAGAGGAGGGGAGAGTGGGCCAGCTTCCGCCCCTCCCCGTTCGGGCTGAGCTTGTCGAAGCCCCCCGCAGTCGCGCGCCCCGCACGGCCCTTCGACAAGCTCAGGGCGAACGGGAACCAGGTAAAGTGAGCCGTTCGGGCGGAGCCTGTCGAAGCCCCCCGCAACCATCCCCAAACCCCGCGCATCACAGCGCATCCCATGGGCTGGGCATGCGATAGGGCACGGTGATGAAATTGGCTTCGATCTGCTCGATCATGCCATGGTCGATCTTGAACAGCTCGGAGATGTAGAAGCTGTGCGGCCGGCGTACCGGGCTTTTCACAGTGCGACCATCGGTCAGCTGATACTCGTCGATCCGGCCGGAATGATCGATGAAGCCAAACGCCAGCACCAGCCCGCGCTCTTCGTCCACCAGGGGGAAGCGCCGGGCGCGCAGTTCGTCGTCATAGCGATAGTTGCCCATGCGGAACTGCTCTTCGCAGCCCAGTGCGGATACCGGCACGATCCTGGCAAATTCGGGGTTGCGCGTGGTCTGCACGCCGTTTTCCACCCGCTGGCAATCGGGGTGGAACCGGGTGTGGATCGTACCATCGTTGCGCTGCAGCGTGTCGAAATAGCCGTTGGACAGCCGCACCATTTCGGCGCGGTCCACCGGGCTTTCCGGCTCGCGGTGCAGGATCGGCTTGTCCCAATAGCGCGGGTTTTCAAACTTGATGCCGCTGTCCGACTGGCGCACGATCAGCAGCTCGGCCTCCGCCACCTCGCCCGCCTCGTTCAGGGCCAGCCGCACCGTCAGTGCCGATTCCTCGATCGCCTCGATCAGCGTGCCGAAATAGCCGACCTGGCGGGTCCGCACATCGGTAAAGCGCAGGCGATAATCGCCCAGCCCCTGCACCGTGCCCCACACGCCATCGTCGGTGGCCAGCATGACATTGTTTTCGGAAAACAGCGCATCGCTCGCCCAGTTGACCTGGGCCGAAGCCCCTTGGCCGAGGGCAGCCAGAAAGGCATCGAGTGCGGCATAGAGGGCCTCGCGGTCCATCGTCTCTCCCTTTTCGCGGCCTTGGGGCAACAAGCCTTTGACGCGGTTATGCAACCGACATATCCTATCAATTGTTAGAATGAAAGGGGGGAGATACCCTCTTGCCGCAGATGCAGCCCGGGAGAAATGCCGATGTCCAGAACGCCCGCCGAACAGGCCCTGCTCGATCGCGTGCTGGCGATGTACCACGATGTGCTGATCGCGATGGATAGCGGTGCGGTCGATCGCTACATCGCGCCCAGCTATGTCCAGCACAGCTCGCTGGCAGAGCCGGGCGTGCCCGCGCTCAAGGCCTTTCTCGACCGCGTCCGCCACGAATCGCCCGATGCGCGGCAAACCATCCATCGCAGCTTCGTCGATGGCGACCACGTCGTGGTGCACACCCACGTGCAGCGCTGGCAGGGCGATCCCGGCTTGGCCGTGGTCGATATCTTCCGGTGCGAAGATGACATGATCGTGGAGCACTGGGACGTGATCCAGGACGTGCCGACCGCACCGGTCAATCCCCTGCCGATGTTTTGAAAGGCCCCACGATGCGCTTTGACAACACCTGCGTCGCTATCCTCGGCGGCAATTCCGGCATCGGCCTTGCCGCCGCGCGCCAGTTCGCGGCAGAGGGCGCGCGCCTGGCGCTGACCGGCCGCAACCCGCAAACCCTGCACGAGGCGGCCGAGGAACTCGGCGCGCTGGCGGTGCGCGCCGACATGGGCGATGTGGAGCAGACCCGCGCTGCCCTGGCCGAGATCGAGCAAGTGCTGGGCGGCATCGACGTGCTGTTCGTCAACGCCGGCGTCGGCGGCTTTGCCATGGTGCCCGAGGTGACCGAGACGTTCTGGGACGATATCCACACCGTCAACCTGCGCGGCGCGTTCTTTGCGATCCAGAATGCGCTGCCGCTGATGCGCGATGGCGGCGCCATCGTCATCACAGGCTCGATCGGATCGCTGGCCGCCGTGCCGGGCAACGTTGCCTATGCCGCCGCCAAGGCAGGTCTGCGCGCCATGGCGCGGATCGTGGCCAAGGAACTCCTCCCGCGCCGCATCCGCGTCAACCTGATCAGTCCCGGCCCCACCGAGACCGAAATCTTCAAGCGCGATGTCAGCCCCGAACAAATCGCCGGTATGCGCGACATGCTCTCGGCTGTGGTGCCGATCGGCCGCATGGGCACGGCCGAAGAAGTCGCCAGCGCCGCGCTGTTTCTGGCCAGCCGCGAGGCCAGCTTCATCAACGGCATCGATCTTTATGTCGATGGGGGGTGCCTGGAGTTGGGGTGAGATGGAGTTGCCACCATTTTGGAATGTGTGTCGGATAATATCGTCTTGTTACAAACATGGGTTACCGATACGTCGACGCACACGGACGTTTCGTCATGGGGAGGAATTGGGGTGACTTCAGGATTTTTCAAAGCCGCGGCGCTCGCATTGTGCGTCACTGCACCGCTCGGCTTGGGCATGCCGGTGGCCGTGGCACAGACGGCGGCCAAGGCCCTGCCGGCCAACACCATGGTCCAACTGACGCCCGAGGCGGAAATCTCGTCCAAGAAGATCAACCTGGGCGACAAGGTCGGCTTTGCCGTGGTCAACGATATAACCGACGGCGGCCAGATGGTGATCCCGCGCGGTAGCCATGTGGAAGGCGCGATCACCTTCAAGACCGGCAAGGCGATCGGCGGCAAGTCGGGCAAGTTCGAGGTGACCTTCGAAAAGATCACCGTGGGCGGCAAGACCTACGCCATGAAGGGCACCCACCGCCAGGAGGGCAAGGGCAACACCGTCGCTGCCGTGTTTGGTAGCATGCTGGTCAGCGGGCGTTCGGCCGTGATGCTGCCGGGCGACTTTGCCAATGCCTTTACCAACGAGCCGATCCCGTACTGATCAGGCGCGCCTGATTGCGGGAACAGACGAGGGGCCCGGCCGCGATCCAGTGCGGCCGGGCCTTGCTGTTTTCCGCGCTCAAAGCCCCTCGGGCAGGGCATCAAGCAGCATGGTCTTGGTTTCGACGTAGGGCATCAGCCCTTCGGGCCCGCCCTCGCGGCCCACGCCCGATTGCTTGAAGCCGCCGAACGGCAGGCCAAAATCCATGCGCAGGCCGTTCTGGCCAAAGCCGCCGGTGCGGATGCGTCGGCCGATCGTCCAGGCAGCCTGGGCATCGTGCGTCAGCACCGAACCGTTGAGGCCATAGGCACTGGCATTGGCCACCGCCACAGCCTCTTCCTCGTCCTCCACCGGGATCAGCGCCAGCACCGGACCAAAGATCTCTTCCTGGGCAATGGCATCGGCATTGTTCACATTGGCAAACAGCGTCGGCTCGATGAAATAGCCACGGTTGAGATGGCTGGGGCGGCTTCCGCCGGTCACCAGGTCAGCGCTGGCCTTGCCCTGCGCAATATACCCCTCGATCCGCTCCAACTGGCGCTGCATTGCCACCGGACCCAGCTGGGCGGCGGGGTCATCGCTGTGACCGATCACCACGCCGCGCATTTCCCGGGCGATGGCATCGGCCAGTTCATCATGGCGCGCGCGCGGCACGATCACCCGGCTCAGCATCGCGCAGACCTGCCCGCTCATCATCGTGATCGTGCCGGTCAGCAGCTTGGCCGCATGATCGATCGCGAAATCGTCGCGCACGATCGCGGCAGACTTGCCCCCCAGTTCCAGCGTGCAGCGCGCCACGCGCCCGGCGCAGACCTGGCCGATGCGCTTGCCCGCCACGGTCGATCCGGTGAAGCTCACCTTGTCCACGCCAGGATTGTTGACCAGGTGATCGGCTGCCTCGCGGTGGCTGGGCACGAGGTTGACCACGCCGGGCGGCAGGCCCGTCGCCTCGGCCGCCTCGGCAATGAGATAGGCTTCCAGCGGGGTTTCGGGCGATGGCTTCATCACCACGCAGCACCCCGTCAGCAGGGCATAGGCCACCTTGTTGGCCATGATGCCGAACGGGCCGTTCCACGGCGCGATGGCCGCCACCACGCCCACCGGTTCCTGCACGATCAGCGCGGCCGCCGCCGCATGGCTGGGGCGCTGCTCGATAAAGCGAAAGTCTTGCGCAAAGCCGGCGATGCCGTCGAGCGCGAACAGCGCGCCCTGGTGCATCGGCCCGGCAAAGCTGGCCAGCCCGCCGATCTGCGCGGTCCAGGCGCGGGCCAGTTCATCGGCGCGCGGACGCAGATGATCGATCATCGCGCGAAATGCCGCAATGCGCTGCGCCGGCGGCGTGTCGGGCCAGGGGCCATGATCGAACGCCGCGCGCGCCGCCGCGACGGCCGCATCCATGTCAGCCGCGTCCGCCTCGGCCACGCGGGCCACCACCTGCTCGCTATCAGGCGAAATAATCTCGATCAGGCGGCCGCTGTGCGCGGGCACCCATTGCCCACCGATATAGAGGCGTTCGGGATGGGCGATATGAACGCCGTGGGGAAGCAGCATGGACAAATCCTTTGATCGACCGCAGCAGGCCAAATGGTTCAGGCGACAAGCGGGGGCGGCAAAGCGCATTCCACCTTCTCGATCCGCCCCGCCCGCGTGGTGTAAAAGATGAACTGGCGTATTTCCTGCACCTCGCCGGCGCGGATGGGAAAGAAGCCGGTTGCGCCCTTGGCGTCCAGTTCGTCGCGCGTCAGGTCGCGCAGCGCCTCGATCCGCACGATCGCATCCACCGCGGTTGCCGTCTCGCTGGCGGCAAAGTTATGGATCGAAACGGTTTCCTTCACGCAGGAATGCAGCCAGGCATAGAATGCCTTGAGCTCTTCCCGGGTGGTGATGACAATGCCAAAGAATTCCATGCGCGGCGGATCGACATAGAAATCGGCAACGCCGTCATAGTCCCTGGCGTTGAACGCGGCGAGATAGCGTTCATAGCCGGCGCGATCGAGCATCGGTCTCTCCCCTGGCCTGGCCGGATTCGGCCCTGCCGCAAACGCTAACAAATGATACGATTAGAGCAAGGATAATCCGCCAAACGAAAAGGGGCAGCCCGCAAAGGCTGCCCCTTTCCCCTCATGACCGGAAAAGCGATCAGAACTTCTTGGCGACACTCAGCGCCCATTCCCGCGGACGGCCCACATTGCTGTAGACCGTGCCGGCCGAGGCATAGAGCGCCGAGAAGCGGATCGGCAGGTAGTAGTACTTGTTGAACACGTTCTGCACTTCGAACGCGACGGTAAGGTCTTCCTTCTCGTTCTTCCACGTCAAGCGCGCGTTGCCCAAGGCAAAGGCCGGGTTGTAGTCCAGCGCACTGGTGGGCGTGAGGCGGCCGATGTTCTGCTTGCCGGTATAGGCAAGGTCAAACCGCGGGGTGAGCGAGCCATGGCCTTCCACCGGGATGCGGTACTGGATGCCCAGGCTGCCGCGCCAGTGCGGGGTAACGATCGGGTCCTGCAGCTGGATGGACTGGCCCACCGTCGGCCCCAGGCGCTTCCATTCGCCGTCGATCCAGCTCAGCGTGGCGTCGATGTCCAGCCCTTCGACCGGGCGTGCGGTCAATTCCGCTTCGGCGCCCCACATTTTGCCGTCGCCGGCATTGCCCACCGCCGCGCACGGGAACGGATCGGTGCCGATCGGGAACCCGTCGAGCACCGAGCAATCGGCGAGGTTGAGCTGGATGTTCTTGTAATCGTTCACGAAGCCCGAAAGGTTGAAGCGTACCTTGCGATCGAACAGGTCAGACTTGATGCCGATTTCATAGGCAGTGAGCGTTTCGGGCGTGAACGTGCCGTTGACCGCCTGGTTCTTGGTGAACGGCCGCGCGGTCACGCCGCCGCCCTTGAAGCCGGTGCTGACCGTGGCATAGGCCAGCAGCTGCGGATTGAAGCGATAGTCAACCGACAGGCGCCAGTCCAGCTTGCTGCCATTGTAGTTGGCGACCGAGCCATTGAGCGCGCCCACGCCGAACGGATCGACCAGCGGGCCGCCGGCCCAGTTCTGGCGCACGAAGGTATAGTCCTTGTGCTCCTTGGTATAGCGCAGGCCACCAGTGATGTTGAGGCCCGGCGCCGGGTGCAGGATCAGCGTGCCGAACGCGGCCTTGCTGTTGGCGTTGACCGGGTCGTTGCCCTGGAATTGCAGGAACAGGAACGGCGCGCCATGGCCGATGTAGCGGATGTCCTGCCGCGTGAAATAGACCGAGGTCTGGTCGTTGTAGAACCCGCCGACCGTCCAGTCGGCCAGATCGCCAATCTTGCCGTTGAGGCGCAGTTCCTGGCTGAAGAAGTGGAAGCGCAGGTCGTTGTAGCCGGCGCCGGCAATGTTCGGATCGGGGGTGAAATCGTCGTCGGTACCGAACGTCTGCTTGTATTTGCGATAGGCGGTGATCGACACCAGCTTGAGATCGTCGGTCAGGCCCACGGTGAGGTTGCTGGAAACGCCCCAGCCGGAAAACACCGTGTTGCGCGGCATCGAATAGCTTTGCGCCGCCTGGCCGCCGGCCCCCATGTACCAGCTGGCATAGGTGCAGCGCGGGCCGCACATGAAATTGATGCCGTCGGTCTTGGTGGTATCGTCCACCGTCACCACGCCGGCCGCGTTGGAGCGGTTTTCGTAGGTATAATCGCCGGTGACGACCCAATCGATGCGGTCGTTGGGGTTGTAGCGCAGCGATCCGCGCAGGCCCGAATAGTTCTTCTCGCCCAGCTTGCCGGTGACGCAGTTGGTTGGCACGTTGGCGCCCGCCGTCAGGCCCAGGCTGTTGCCCGGGTGCGCGCAGCCATAATCGACCACGTCGACATAGCCGTCCTGGCGCTTGTACACGCCCGACACGCGGGCATAGAGCCCATCGGCCAGCTGGAAGTTGAGGCTGCCACGCAGATCGACGCGGTTGCGCGCGCCATAGACCGCTTCGATCTGGCCGGAATCGCCCGGCTGCGGCTTGACCGAAAACATCTTGATCGCGCCACCGATGGAGTTGCGGCCGGTCAGCGTACCCTGTGGCCCGCGCAGCACTTCCACCCGCTCAAGATCGAGCAGGTCCATCACCGAGCCGGTCAGCGTGGCATAATAGACATCGTCGACATAGATGCCCACGCCCGGTTCATAGGCGGGATTGAAGTCCGCCTGGCCGATACCGCGAATGTAGGCCGCCATCGACGAGCCATAGGCGCCGCCCATCTGCGTGAGCTGCACGTTGGGCGCCTGCGCCGCGATCTGCGAGATATCGGTCTGGTTGCGCGCGGCGAGCAGCCCGGCGTCGACCGCGGTGATCGACAGCGGCGTATCCTGCAGGCGCTGGTTGCGGAACTGCGCGGTCACTACGATTTCGCGGATGCCCTGGTCATCGCCAGCGGCGGCGGCCTGCGCATCACCCTGGGGCGACGCGGCCTGCGGGGCTGGTGCCTGGGCCTGGGGTGCCGGCTCGGCAGCGTGCGCCGCAGCGCCGAGGGCCAATGCCATGGCAGTAGCGCTGCCGGCGGCAAAAAGCCGCACCAAATGCGTGTTGGGAATCATGCTGGCCATAAGCCCCTCTCCTGGATCGGCCCGTTATCGAGCCTCGTTCTGTTTGTTAGTTAGGCATACTAATTAGCAGAGCGCAAGAGGGCGTTTTCAGCCACGCCCGGATAATAACATCTGATGCAATCCAACAACAAGCCCTATCGCGTGCCGCGCCGGAAAAACCCGCAGAAATCCGGGCCGTTTACCGTGCGGCGCAGCAATTCATGCGGCCCCTTGCCGCGCTTGCCAAGGTTGTCATAGTAAGTGCCATGACCAGCCGCACGCCGCCGCCAGCAGCCCCCGCCGAACCACCCCGCAACGCCATGGATGGCGTGGACGAGGATGCCGCCCTGCTGGTGGACCTGTTGAAACTTGCCACCTTTGTTTCCAATCCCATGCGCACCGGTGTGGCCGAGCCGCTGGACCTGGCGCCCACCGATCTGCGCATCATCCTGGCGCTGGGCGGGGAAGGCGAAATGGCCGGGCACGAGCTGTCAGAGATCATGGGCGTGCCGCCGATGAACGTCAGCCGCGCGCTTGTTGCGTTGCACCAAAAAGGCCTGGTCGAACCGGGCGAAGACCTGCGCAACCGTCGGCGCAAACCCTTCCGCCTGAGCGCGGCCGGCCAGGCCATGTTCGATCGCACCGTGCCGGCCATGGCCCAGGTGAGTCGCCAGCTGTTCGCCGATTTCAACGCGCGCGACCGCGCCGCCTTCCGCCGCGCCTCCGGCCGCCTGCTGGCGCGGATGACGCAGTGGGAAGGCGTTAGCGACGGCTGACACCACGACCGCACTTGCCGCACCGAAGGAAGCGGGACCCCGGATCAAGTCCGGGGTGACGGTAAGTTGATAGATTGGTTCTCTTTTTATCGTCACCCCGGACTTGATCCGGGGTCCCACTAGTGCATCGCTCAAGGCCACTTTTTCTGCAGCGGGGTGAAATCTCCCACGGCAAAGGCTGCGGCCAGCACCGGGTGGGCAAAGCTCATCGGCACTTCCTGGCGGTGCGGCCAGGTCTCGCGCACTTGCGTTTCGGGCAGGATCACATCAGGCCCGATCGGATTTTCGGGATAGCACATCACTGCTGGCTGCAGGTGGGCCGTGGTCTTGGCCCAGCCGGTTTCGTAATCGGCCTGCCACTGCATCATGTAGTCCAGCCGCTTGATCTTCCAGACGCCGTCTTCCTTGACGTAATCGTTTTCGTAGATGCCCGATTCCCAGAACTGCTGCGGCATGCCTTCGGGCTTGGCATCCAAGATCGCATCGTGCCACCCGCCGGCAAGGATGCCGCGGAAGCGGCCCTTGGCGGTCTGCCCATCGGGCGCCACGGTGATCACGTCCTGCAACTGGAAATGGTCGAGCAGCAGGCCCTTGACCGGCCCGCGCCGCCCGCCGGTGAACAGGTTCTGGAACCAGGTGCCATAAAGGCGCATGATCCCTTCATAACCGCGGTATTCGCCCGACAGGAACACCACCGCGCCATCGCGAGCAAACAGCCCGGCCACTTCCTCTGGCCGGTTATAGTCGATGTAATAGCCATAGGCCCATTGCAGGCGTCGGATGGCGTTGACATCCTCGATCTGTGTCACCCGCGTTTCCAGGGCGGCAAGGCGCTGTTCCAGGTCGCTCACGATAGGCTCTCCCATTCTCTTTGTTAGTATGCAACACTAACGATTATAAAACGGATGGCGAGAGGAAAAACCATGCAGGCTGAACACGACACGGCTGGCGGAGTTGGAGGCTGGGCCGGACAAGTGGCGCTCATCACCGGCGCAGGCACCGGCATCGGCCTGGGCGTGGCCCGCGCGTTCAGCGATGCCGGCCTGGCGCTGGCGCTGACCTATCGCAACGAGGCGCAGCGCACCGCCGTGGCCGCGCAATTCGCCGCCGAGGGCCGGCCGACGCCGCTGTTCCTGCCACTCGACGTGACCGATCGCGCCCGCTGGGCCGACGTGGTGGCGCAGACGGTGGCGCATTTCGGCGCGCTGCATGTGCTGGTGAACAATGCCGGCGTGAGCGTGTTCGGCAACACCGACGAAGCCAGCCATGCCGATTACGACTGGATCATGGGCGTCAACTTTGGCGGCGTGGCCAATGGCCTGGTCGCCGCCCTGCCCGCGATCAAGGCGGCCAGCGGCAAACGCAGCGTGGTCAATATCGCCAGCATGGCCGCCTTCCTGCCCGGCCCGCAGGCGGGGATCTATACCGCCAGCAAGTTTGCCGTGCGGGGATTGACCGAATCGCTGCGCTATAACCTGGCGCCGCACGGCATCGGCTGCGCGCTGTGCTGCCCCGCGCTGACCCGCACCAATGCCTGGGACAGCGCACTCAAGCGCCCCGATGCATTCGGCCAGAGCGGCTTTGCCCCGGTGAGCGAGGCGGAGCTGCGCCAGTTCGGCACCGCGTTCGAGGCCGGCATGGACCCGTATGAAGTGGGGCAAAAGGTCTTTGCCGGCATGGCGCGCGGCGATGGCCTGATCCTGACCCACCCCGAATTCGCCGACGATTTTCGCGAGATCTACGAAGCCAGCCTGGCCGCGCTGCCCGATGAAGTGGCGCCGCCCGCCCGGCTCGAAATCGAACGCCTGCGCCGCGCCGCCATGGCCCAGGCCAAGGCCGGCATCGCGGTGGGCCTCGCCGATCTGACCTGAACCAAATACCGATACCGCTTCCCCGCCGGTCTGCGCTAGACCACGCGCGGACGGGGAACAGGTTCTGGAGAGACGCGCCATGTGCGACAGCTTGACCGAAGACGACAACGCCCAGTGGCTGGCGATCAACCGCCGGCAATTCGCCGCCATTGGCGCCGGCGCGGCGACCCTGGCGATCGCGCCGGGCTGCGTGGCGGCAGCGCCTGCCGGCCTTGCCACGGAGTCGCGCCCGGTCACGATCGAAACCGCTGACGGCACCGCCGATGGCTTTTTCGTCTATCCGGCCAAGGGCAAGTACCCGGCCGTGCTGCTCTGGCCCGATATCGCCGGCCTGCGTGAAGCCTATCAGACCATGGCGACGCGCCTGGCCGCTGCGGGCTTTGCCGTGCTGGCGATCAACCACTATTACCGCAACAGCCCCGCGCCGGTGCTGCCCGATTTCGCCGCCTGGCGCACGCCCGAAGGCCAGCAAAAGCTGCAGCCGATGATCCAGGCGCTGACGCCGGAAAAGATCCAGGCCGATGCCGGCAGCTATGTCGACTGGCTCGATCGCCAGCCACAGGTCGATACGGCGCGACGGATCGGCACCCAGGGCTATTGCATGGGCGGCCCCTACACCGTGTTTGCCGCCTATGCCCGGCCCGCCCGCATTGGCGCGGCGGTGTCGTGCCACGGCGCCAACCTGGTCAACGATACGGCGCAAAGCCCGCACAAGCTGCTCGGCCAGACGCAGGCCTCGTTCATCTTTGCCATCGCGCAAAACGACGATGCCCGCGCCCCTGGCGACAAGACGGCCCTCAAGGATGCCGCTGCCGCGGCAGACCGCCCGGCCGACGTGGCAGTCTATCCCGCCCAGCACGGCTGGTGCACGATCGACGCGCCGGTCTATGACAAGGTTCAGGCCGAAAAGGTCTGGAGCAAGCTGCTCGCGCTCTACGCCAAGGCGCTATGATCTAGGTCCAAGCCCCTCCACCACCCGCTGCGCGGGCAGTCCCCCTCCCCATCACGGATGGGGAGGATTGCCAAGCTCCTCCCCACAACGTGGGGAGGGGGACCAGCCGCAGGCTGGTGGAGGGGCCCCGCCCCCTACTTCCCCGCCGCCGCGCGCAGCATGGCCACGTTGGCCTCCACCATCTCGCGCGTCGATCGCGCCGGGCGGCCGGTCAGGCGCTCCACGTCGTCAGTGCAGATTTCCAGGAAGCCCTCGCGGATGGCGCGGCCGAAGGTGACCATGTCGTCGCTGTTCCACGGCACGCCGGCCACGGTCTGATCGTCCACCGGGCGGCGCGGAATGCCCAGGCTGTCAAACAGCGCATACTGCGCTTCGTCACTCAGATCGTGGTAGGCCACCGGGCAGCCGGTCACCTCCGCCATCATCGCGGCCACCTCGGCAAAGGTTTCGAGGTGTGGCCCGGTGATGTTGTAGATCTGGTTTTCGTGGCCCGGGGTGGTGAGCACGGCCACCGCGCTGGCAATGCAATCGTCGCGCCAGACCATCGCCTCGCGCCCATTGCCGGCATTGGCATACCAGGCGCCGCTTTGCATCACCTGTGGCCCGGCCATCAGCAGCATCGCGTCGGCATAATGCGCGTCGCGCAGGAACGTGAAGGCGCAACCCGAGGCGCGGATCAGGCGTTCGGTCTCGATATGGTCGTGCCGCACTTCGGCCGGGTTGGCCGGATCATCGATGCCGATGAAACTGGTATAGACGATGTGGCGGATACCGGCCGCCACGGCCGCATCGATCGCCGCCTGATGCTGCACCACCCGCGCACCGACGCGCGTGCCCGAAATCAGCAGCAGCACATCGCCGCCGGCCATGGCCGCGGGCAGCGTGGCGGGATGATCGAAATCGCCCTGTCGCACCACGCAGCCCTGCGCCGCGCGCGCGGCCAGCTTGTCGGGCTTGCGCGTGATCAGGATCAGGTCTGCGGCGCGGCCCATCGCCACCAGGGCATCGGCCACGCCGCGGCCATAGTTGCCCGATGCACCGGTGACGACGATCCGCGTCATGCCGCCACGCCTGTGCGGACGGCATCGAGCTGCGCCTGGGGCACCCACCAGCCATGCACCTGCGGGCGCAGGCGGGTGGGGATCTGCACCGTCGCCACCGGCCCTGCCCCCAGGTTGCCGGCATCGATCACCCAGGCAAAATGCTCGAACGCGTCCTCGCCGATCTGGTGGTCCACCATCATCACCAGCCAGCCATCGTGGCCCGGTGTGGCGCTGGGCACGTGCACCGGCTCGTTATAGCACCAGCCCGGCTCCATCGGCAGGGCCTGGGTGATCTGCGGGCTGGCGGTGTCCATCCCGTCCAGCCGCACCAGCATGTCGAACATGCCCAGCACCGGCCCGCCCATCACCGGCGGCCCGCGCCGATCGGGGTTCATCGTCAGCATCCACCCCGTCTTGTAGGGACGGCCCTGGCTCTTGGCCGGAATGATCGGGAAATCGCCCGGCGGGCCGATCACCGTTTCCGTGACCGGGCCAGCCGGCCCACGCGGATCGACCGTCCAGCGGGTGAGGCCGCCGGTAATCTCCCAGGGTTGCAGGAACAGGCCGGCCGGCTCGCGGATAAAGGCAAAGGCATTGCTGCTCGACAGGCACTGGTCGAAATGCAGCAGCCCCTCGGCATCCTCCCAGGCGTTCATCATGTGATAGCAATAGACCCCCTTGGGCCCCTGGAACCACTTGATGTCCTTCACATCGCCATCGCGCGGCATCACGCCCAGCCACGATTCCAGGCCCTGCTCGTGGTGCCAGTGTTCGCCGCCGGCCTGCATCCGCTCCAGCTCGGCCGTGGTCGGATAGACCGGGAACAGCGCCCAGTTCCGCGAAATGGTGAAGTCATGCATCATCGCGCAATAGGGCGCATCGAACCACTGTTCCGACTTGAGCGCGCCATCGGCCCCCACGCGGGCATAGGCCACCTTAGTAGAGGCCAGGCCATCGGCCTCGTAACCATAGAAATAGAGGTCACCGCTATCAGGATCGATGCGCACGTGTGCGGTCATCGTTTCGGACTTGAGCAGACCATCGAAATCGAACGAACCCAGCGTATCGAGCGTGTGCGGATCGATGCGATAGGGCCGCCCGTCTTCCTTGGTCATCAACAGCCGCCCGGCGTGCCACACCGGGGTGGTGTTGGCCACGGTGCGATCCACCCCTGCCACATCGGGATCATCGGTAAAGGGATTGCGATAGCGGCCAAAACGGGCGCGGCCCGCCGCCTTTTCCGCCTGGTGGCGCGCGGTTTCGACAAAGCGGATGGCATAATCGGCCGTACCATCGGCATTGAAGCGCACGCGGCTGATCATGCCATCGCCCGACAGGGTGTGATCGTCGGCAAACTTGGGCGCAAAGGCCGGATCGGGCACGGCGCGGAAAAAGGCGCCGCGCACCTCGGGGGGCAAGGTACCTTCGACGGGCAGCCCTTCAAGCGCCAGTTCAGTGCCCACGGGCGCGTTGAGCCCGATGAAATAGGGGGTTGGCGGAAAGTCGCCCATGGCATCCTCACGTTATCAATTGTTAGCATTGTTCTACCACGTGACGCCCGGTTTTCAAGAGCGTTCGGCCAAACAAAAGGCCTCCTTCCCGGGTGGGAAGGAGGCCCAGCATGCGCCGTCAGGCCGGCACATTTCGGTAACGCTTGATCAGAAGTTGCGTTTCACCGTCACCGCCCAGGTGCGCGGCAGCCCCGGCGCACCGGCGCTGGTGCCAATCGGGCCGAAATTGGCCGTCATCGAGGTGAAGTAGTACTTGTTGGTCAGGTTGCGCACTTCGGCGCTGATCGACCAGGTATCGGCATCGCTTTTCCAGGTCACGCGGGCGTTGGCCAGGAAATAGTCGTCGATCCGGTTGGTTGCCGTCTGGAATGCCAGCGGGCTGGGCGTGGCGGCAGGGATCGGCGCGGTATCGACATTGGTGGGATCGACATAGATGTGCGACTGGTAGCTGCCATCCAGGCGCACGGTGACCAGGCCCTTGAGCACGTCGGGAATGTCATAGGACAGCCCGGCGTTCCATTTCCATTCCGGCGTATAGGGCGGCACCATGCTGGCCGTCACGCCGGTGTTGGCGGTATCGACCGTGGTGTACTTGAACTTGAGCCACGAGAGCGAGCCGTCGATCGACAGGTGGTCGATCGGGCGGATGGTCGTTTCCACCTCGATCCCCTTCACATGGGCCGAACCCACGTTCTTGGGCTGGAGGCAGGGTGTGGTGGGGAACCCGGCGGTGTTCGGGCAATTCAGCACCGTCAAAATGATGTTCTTGTAATCGTTGAAGAATGCCGAAACGTTGAAGCGCAGGCGGCGATCGAACAGGTCCGATTTGAAGCCAACTTCATAGGCCGTGATCGTCTCGGGCCGGAAATCCTCTACCTGGCTGGGATAGAACGGACGCGGGTTGACGCCGCCCGAACGATAGCCGGTGGAAACCTGGGCATAGGTCATCAACTGGGGCGAGACGCGATAGTCGGCCGCCACGCGCCAATCGAGGCGCGAGGCATCGAAGGTCTTGTACAGCCCGTTGAGCGCGGCGAGCGCGCAGTTGGGCGGCTGGTTCACGCCAAACGGATAGCCGGTGCACGGCTGGATGGTGGAGCCATCGGGATTGTGGCGGACATAGCCATATTCCTTGTGGTCCCACGATTCGCGCAGGCCCCCGGTCAGCGTGAATGCCTCGAACGGCTTCCAGCTGGCATTGGCAAAGACCGCCTTGTTTGTGGCCGGCGTGGGATCGGGGCCGTGCAGGAAATCGATGCCGGCATAGTTCAGGTCGATGCGACCGGTGAACATGCCCTTGGCGTGGAAATAGAACCCGCCCAGCACGAAATCGAGCGTGTTGTTGAGCGCCTTGCCGGTCAGGCGCAGTTCCTGGCTCCACTGCGAATTGCTCTGCGCCTGGTTGAGCATTGAGGGCACGACCGGCGCGCTTTCGGCAAACGACCAGTCGGAATCATAGTGGCGATAGGCAGTGATCGATTTCAGCGCCAGGCTGGGCCCAAGCGTCCAGTCGATCGTGCCGGCAAAGCCATAGTTATCAAGGTTGGAATGGCGGTTGAGCGCCAGGGGCTTGTACGGCACCTGGTGATCCGGCCGCGCCGCATCATAGAACGTGGCATAGCTGACATAGCGCTTGTCATAGCCGCTGAGCGTGTCGCAGCTGTTGCGACCGTTGGGCACGAAGCGGCAATCGAGCGGGATCGGCGCGCCATTGGTGCCATAGAGCCAGGCGCGGTTGGGGTCCTTGGTCACCGGCGATCCGGCGAACTGGGCGATGTTGTTGCCATAGATCAGCACCGAAGCGCCCGGCTCGTCACGCTCGCGCGTATAGTCGGCCGACACGTTGACCTCGACATTGGCGTCGGGCGTCCAGCGCAGCGCCACCTTGCCGGCGGCAAAGCTGGTGCCGCCCAGCGTGCCGACCTGGGGATTGGCGCCGGTGGCCATCGTCGGCACATTGGTGCCCGGATGGGTCAGCGCGTAGTCGAGAATCTTGACATAGCCATCGCGGTTCTTGCTCACGCCCGACACGCGCATGGCCAGGTTGTCGGTCAGCTTGAGATCGAAATGTCCACGCAGATCAACGCGATGATAGCTGCCATAGGTGGCTTCGAGCGAACCGGAATTGTCACCCTTGGGCTTGACGCCATAGAGCTTGATCGACCCGCCCAGCGAGTTGCGCCCGGCCAGCGTGCCTTGCGGCCCGCGCAGCACTTCGACGCGGTCGAGGTCCATCAGATCGAGCAGCGAGCCGGTCAGGGTGGGCAGATAGACATCGTCCACGTACATGCCCACGCCCGGTTCCAGGGCGAAGTTGGGGTCAGATTGCCCGACACCGCGGATGAAGGCGATGATGCCGGGGCCAAGATACTGATTTTGCGGGGCCAGCGTCACGTTGGGGGTTTGCGCCGCCACTTCGGAAATGTTGGTCTGCCCGCGCGCGGCCAGCATGGCGCCGTTGACGGCGGTGATGGCCAGCGGCGTATCCTGCAGCTTTTGGTTGCGGAACTGCGCCGTCACGACGATTTCAGGCGTGGTGTTGCCGGCCGTTTCGGCGGGTTTTTGCGGGGTTTCGGGCGCTGACTGGGCCAGCGCGGGGGTGGCGACGAGCGACAGCAAAGCGGCTGCCGAGCACAGCAGATCGCAGCGTGAAAACGCCATTTCGGTATCCTCCCAAGGATAGCAGCCGGATGGTTCCGGTCTGAAATCTTATGTATCACATATGCGAAACGTTCAGCAATGCGAAATAACAGTAGGACGATTATAATTCATAACTGTTGCACAAGTGCCTCGCCTCACACCTCCCAGAAGGCAGTGGCGCGCATTTCGATGCTGACGCGCGGCGGCGCATCGGCGGGGCAGCCGGGCAGATCGAAGGCCACGTGCGGCACATGGGTGGCGCGGCGCGGATCGCTGTCGAAGGTCTTGAACACGATCGCTTCATCGGCGGTGAGGTTGGAAAACCAGTTCCAGCGATGCGCGGGATTTGCCGCGATCACATAGCTTTCGAACGACCATTCCGGCGCGCCGCCGGGCGGATCGAAGATGGCATCGGCGACGATGCAATCGGCCGGGGAAAGGCTGCGCGCATCGCACAGCGCCAGCGGCACGTCCTGCGGCGGGGCGGAGAGCGCGCGCCACACGTTGTATTGCGCCACGCGGGCATGCGGGCGCCCGGCCGCCAGGCGCTGCGTCATCGACAGGGCCGTGGCGGGCGACACGTCGATATGGGCAAAGCGTGCGGGCATAGAATTGTCGAGGCTGCCGGCCCGGCCCGAGCGTTCGGAAAAGCGCAAGAGCCCAGCGCCGGTCACCTCCACGCGGGTGGCCCCGGTCAAGTCCTTGATCAGCGTGGCGATTTCGGGAACGTGGATGGCCTTGACCTGCGCGGCATCGGCAAAGTCGGTCACCGCGCTGCGATCGCGCACCAGTTCAAAGCCTTCAACGTCGAGGCTGGTGCCGCGCCCGCGCGCGTCGCGGATGGGCATGGCCAGCGGCGCGATCTCCACCTCGTCGCGATCGTGGGCGTTGGCGTAATAGCGCGGACGCGCCAGGCCGCGCCCGGAATAGGCGATTACCGCTTCCATCCTTGCATCCTTTCCCAAGGCCCGGCGCCATGATTGCGCCGTGGCCCCAACAAAAAAGGCCCGCCACGATGGGCGGGCCTGATCTTGTGGCTTAACCGGCAGCCAGCTGCTTTTCCAGTTCGCCCAATACCCGATAGCAATCGAGCACCTTGCCCACCGAGCTGTTGGGTTCGCGCCCTTCGCGGATCGCGGCGACGAATTCGCGGTCCTGCAACTCGATGCCGTTCATCGACACATCGACATGGCTGACATCGATCGGCTCTTCCTTGCCGTTCACCAGATCGTCGTAGCGCGCGATATAGGTGGCGGTGTCACCGATATAGCGGAAGAACGTGCCGAGCGGGCCGTCGTTGTTGAACGAGAGCGAGAGCGTGCAGATCGCGCCGCTTTCGCTCTTGAGCTGGATCGACATATCCATGGCGATGCCCAGTTCCGGGTGGATCGGCCCTTCGACGGCATTGGCCTTGACGATCTTGCCGGCCTGGTAGGCAAACAGGTCCACCGTGTGCGCGGCGTGGTGCCACAGCAGGTGATCGGTCCACGAGCGCGCTTCGCCCTTGGCATTGATGTTCTTGCGGCGGAAGAAATAGGTCTGGACGTCCATCTGCTGGACGTTGAATTCGCCGGCCTTGATCTTGTTGTGCACGTACTGGTGCGAAGGGTTGAAGCGGCGGGTGTGGCCGACCATGCAGACCAGCCCGGTTTCCTTCTGCTTGGCCACCACCGCTTCGGCATCGGCCCAGCTATCGGCCAGGGGGATTTCCACCTGGACGTGCTTGCCCGCGTTCATGCAGGCGATCGCCTGCTCGGCGTGCATCTGGGTGGGCGTGCACAGGATCACCGCATCCACGTCAGGCAGTGCCAGCGCTTCTTCCAGTTCGGTGCCGGAATGGCGCGCGCCATACTTGGCCGCCACGGCCGCAGCCTGATCAGCGCGGCGGCTGATCACCGAAACGATTTCGACGCCATCGATATTCTTGAGGCCGTCGAGGTGCTTTTCGCCGAAGGCGCCGGCACCGACCAGGGCAATACGCATGGGGGTAACTCCTGTTAAGCGCCCCGCGTGGGCAGGGGCTCTGCAATCTCCCCTCCCGCTGGCGGGAGAGGTTTGGGGGAGGGATTGCTCATCCCTCCTGGAAACGTGGCTTGGGGGAGCGCACGGGAACATGCCCTCCCCCGGCCCCTCCCGCGCGCGGGAGGGGGGATTATGGCGAGCCTGGCTTAGGCCGGCACGGTTTCTTCTTCGACCGGTTCGAGCACGAGGTGCCCGATCGCGGTGTTGGAGCAGGGAATGTGGTAATGCTTGTGCAGCAGGCGGGTCTTGTCACCCAGCGCGCCGCGCATGATCAGCCACATGACCATCTCGATCCCTTCCGAGCCGGTTTCGCGCAGGTATTCGATGTGCGGAATCCAGCGTGCGGCGTCGGTATCGCCCACCAGCAGGTCCATGAACCTGTTGTCCCACTCGCGGTTGAGCAGGCCGGCGCGCTTGCCCTGAAGCTGGTGGCTCATGCCGCCGGTGCCCCAGATCTGCACGTTGAGGTCTTCAGGGAAGCTTTCCACTGCGCGCTTGATCGCCTCGCCCAGCGCCCAGCAGCGGTTGCCCGATGGCACCGGATAGGTCACGACATTGACGGCCAGCGGGATGACCTTGGCCGGCCAGGCCTGGGGCTGGCCGAACATCATCGAGAGCGGCACGGTCAGGCCGTGGTCCACGTCCATCTCGTTGATGATCGTCATGTCGAATTCATCGAGGATCAGGCTCTGCGCGATGTGCCAGGCCAGATCGGGATGCCCTTCCACTTCGGGCACCTGGCGCGGGCCCCAGCCTTCATCGGCTGGCTTGTAGCGCTCGCCACAGCCGATCGCGAACGTGGGCACGATCTTCATGTCAAAGGCCGAAGCATGGTCGTTGTAGACCAGGATGATCACATCCGGCTTCTGTTCCTTTTCCCACTGCCGGGTCCATTCATAGCCGGCAAAGATCGGGCCGAAATAATCGTCACCCGTCTTGCCCTGGTCCACCGCCACGCCCAGCAGGGGCACGTGGCTGGAACCGACGCCTGCGGTAATCCGCGCCATGGTCAGTTGTCCTTCCCGGTTTCCTGGGCCCGCGCGGCGGCGGCCAGGTTTTCCTTGATCGAGCGATTGCCTTCGGGCGAGCGGCCGCCTTCCAGCATCATCTGGCGGTATTCCGGCCAGGTCATGTCGGTCATCGTCGACACCGCCTCGGCAAAGGGCAGGCCATCGGACGAGAACAGCTTGGAGAGGAAATAGACGTTGCCGCCCATATCCAGCAGCGTGTTGTAATCACGCGCCAGCAGCGCCTGCTTGCCTTCCTCGCTGATCTGCCATTCATCGAGATAGGCGCGCTCATCGGCCTTGAACCGCGCGCGGTTTTCCGCGTTCATCAGGCTCATCGCGAACTGGTTGATATGATAGCCCTTGCGCGCCCGCGCGGCGGTGTAGACGCGGGTGCCCGGGATATCGTCAAATTCGGCCAGATAGGCATGAATGTCGCGCGGCTTGGCGTCCGGCGCGCCCTTGGTGATCGTCACAGGCCTCTCTCCTTCAGCTTCTCGTCAAGGCGCGGGAACACGCGGCGGGCATTGCCTTCGAAGATCGCGTGGCGCTGCGCGTCGGAAATGTTCAGCGCGTCGACATAGCGCTTGGTATCGTCGAAATAGTGGCCGGTCTGGGGATCGATGCCGCGCACGGCGCCGACCATTTCCGAACCGAACAGGATGTTCTTGGTCTCGATCACCTCGGCCAGCAGGTTCACGCCGGGCTGGTGATAGACGCAGGTATCGAAGAACACGTTGTTCATCAGGTGCCCGTCGAGTGCCGGCTTCTTGAGCATGTCGGCCAGGCCGCGATAGCGCCCCCAGTGATAGGGCACCGCGCCGCCGCCATGCGGAATGATGAAGCGCAGCGTGGGGAAGCGGCTGAACAGATCGCCTTCCAGCAGCTGCATGAACGCGATGGTATCGGCCGCGATGTAATAGGCGCCCGTGGCGTGCATCGCCGGGTTGCAGCTGCCTGAGACGTGGATCATCGCCGGCACATCAAGCTCCACCATCTTTTCATAGAAGGGGAACCAGAATTCGTCCGTCAGCGGCGGATGCTTGAAGTGGCCGCCGCCCGGATCGGGATTGAGATTGCAGCCGATGAAGCCCAGCTGCGTCACGCAGCGTTCCAACTCGGCGATCGAGCTGGTCATGTCTGCCTCGGGCGACTGCGGCAGCATGCACACGCCGGCAAAGGTTTCCGGGTAGAGCGCCACGACGCGCGCGATCAGGTTGTTGCAGGCCTGGGCCCAGGGCACGGCCACGCTCTGGTCGCCCACGTGCGGGGCCATGGCGCTGGCGCGGGGCGAGAAGATCGTCATGTCCGCGCCGCGTTCCTTGATCAGGCGCAGCTGATTGGCTTCGATCGTCTCGCGAATCTCGTCATCGGAAATGTCGGGATAGGGCGGCGCGGGCTCGCCCGCCTTGAACGCGGCCTTCTGCGCCTCGCGCCAGGCGTCGTGCGCCTTGGGCAGCACGGTATAGTGGCCGTGGCAATCGATGATCATGGTCATTCCGCCGGTTCCTTGGTGTTGGCTGCCATAGGCGTTGTGCTTTCAAACGGGATGGTGTGGCCGGCCTGGCTGCGCTGGCGCGCGACGGTGCCGGTGGTCATCAGCGGTTCGACGCCAAGGCCGATCAGGGTCTTGGCGGATTCCTCCATCTCGGCCGCGCGACGCAGGCCGTGGGTGGTCATCCGCTCGATATTGTAGGCGGCGCGGGTGAACCAGCTGTCACCCTTCTCGCTGGCGTCGAGCGAGGACAGCACCTCCTCGACCACGCCGGCGCGGGTGGCGGCCAGCATCATCTCGGCAGTCAAGGCTTCCACGCCCTTGACCATGATCGAGCGGATCATCTTGATCGCGCTGGCGCGGCCCACGTCATCGCCCACCACGCGCACATTGGTAAAGCCAGCCTCTTGCAGCGCGGCGGCAGCATCGTGCGCGGCCGGGCCGGAAACCAACAACGGCACCTTGAGCCGCGCGGGATTGACCGGGGCCAGCACCGCCACGTCGACATAGCGCGCCCCGGCCGCTTCCACCGCCAGGGCGGCAGCGCGCTTGGTATCGGGAGCGACCGAGTTCATGTCGCAAAACAGCGCGCCGGGGGCGAGCATGGCGGCATGCTCCTGCGCCACGGGCAGCGCGCTGTCGGCCGTCACCAGGCTGAGCACCAGGCCGGCGCCGCCCAGGGCGCTGTCGGCGGTGACAGCAGCCATCACACCAGCTTCTTCCATGGCGGCGTGGCGGGCGGGATCGATGTCAAACGCGCTGGCCTGGGATTCCCAGCCAGCCGCCTTGGCAAAGGTCGATCCGGCTTCGCCGAACCCGATCAGGGCAAGTGTTCTCTCCATGGCGCACCTGTTGCGGCCCTTATGCAACGCATACAAATGCAAAGAGCGCGGTGGCCATAAATTTATGCGAAACCTTTCTTCGCCACTTCGCGCAGTAGGGCGACGAACGCGGCCTGTGGCGCGGTGGGCCGCCACAGCGCGCGGTGCGTCATCCCGATCGTGCGGCGCACCGGCACCGGGGTGGGCCGCGCCGCCAGCAGGCCCACGTCAAGCTCTACCGCCAGCTGCGCCGGGCTGAGCAGGGTGAGCGCATCAGACCCCACCAGCAATTGCCGCACGGTGAGCACCGAGCCACATTCGATGCCGACATGGGGCGGCGGCGCGCCGGTGGCGGCCTGCATCATCGCCTCCCAATAATGGCGCAGCGGGGTATCGCCGCCAGGCAATATCCACGGATAGTGCTGCAGGGCGGCCGGATCGAGCGGGTGGACCGGATCGGCGAGCGGATGGCCGGCGCGCATGACCAGCGCGGGGCGATCCTCGAACACGGCCTCCTGCTCCAGATCATCGAGCGCGGTGGTTTCGCGCAGGGCGCCCAACATGAAGTCGATTTCGCCATCGCGCAGCGGCCCGACCAGTTCGGCATGGCTGCCTTCGACCACGGCCACATCGACACCGGGATAGGCGGCGGCAAAGCGCAGCAGCGTTTCGGGCAGCCAGCGCGCGCGAGACAGCGGCATGGCGCCGATCACCACGCGGCCGGCCGCCTTACCCTGCCACGCCGCCACTTCGGCCAGGCCGCTGCGCAATTCGGCCATGGCCAGGCCAAAGCCGCGCGCGCGGCGGGCGCCGGCCGGGGTGAGCAGCACGGTGCGGCCACGCCGATCGATCAGCCGCTGCCCCAGCGCCACGCCCAGATCCGCCACGGCGCGGTGCAGCGACGCGGCGGAAAGCCCAGTATCCTGCGCCGCCCCGGCATAGGACCCGGCGCGCGCCAGGGCCAGGAAAGCGCGTACTTGCGTGCCAGTGACGCGGGGGGAGCCGATCTGCTCGATCGCCGCCTCGGCCCGCGGCGCCAGCAGCAGCGCGGGCTCGGTCGCGGTCATGCCGCCGGCGCCGCGTTCGAACAGCAGACAGCCCAGGTCTGCTTCGAGCCGGGCGATGGCCTGGGTCAGCGCGGGCTGCGTCAGGTTTACCGCACGCGCGGCGCGGGTCACGCTGCCATGGCGCACGGTGGCGGCAAAGGCGGCGAAGTGGCGAATGTTAAGCGCGGGGTCGGGGCGGGCCATCCATCCAGACTTAGCATTTCCTTATGGCACATGCCAAACATTGCATTTGGCGCTGCCCGCCCCCGGTTCCAAATGCAGGCCATCCGTGCCGAACCGGCCAGCCATCATAGGGAGACAAGCGCCATGTCGGGTATCGTCGTGCAGAATATCGAACGGGCCGATCCGGCCGTGATCGACGGCCTGGCTGCCTGTGGCGTGGCCACCGTGCACGAAGCGCAGGGCCGCACCGGCCTGCTCGCCAGCTATATGCGCCCGATCTATCGCGGCGCGCGCATCGCCGGATCGGCCGTGACGATCAGCGCCCCTCCGGGCGACAACTGGATGGTCCATGTCGCGATCGAACAGCTGCAAGCGGGCGATATCCTGCTGCTGGCCCCGACCTCGCCCTGCGAAGACGGCTATTTCGGTGACCTGCTCGCCACCTCGGCCCAGGCGCGCGGCTGCCGCGGCCTGGTGATCGACGCCGGGGTGCGCGACGTGCGCGACCTGACCGAGATGCAGTTCCCGGTGTGGTCCAAGGCGATCTATGCGCAAGGGACGGTCAAGAATACGCTCGGCAGCGTCAACGTGCCGGTGGTCTGCGCCAATTGCGCGGTGAACCCCGGCGACGTGATCGTGGCCGACGACGATGGCGTGGTGGTGGTGCCGCGCGCCAAGGCCGCAGAGGTACTCAAAGCCGCACAGGCGCGCGAAGCCAACGAAGGCGAAAAGCGCGAGAAGCTGGCCAACGGCGTGCTCGGCCTCGACATGTACAAGATGCGCGAGCGGCTGGAGAAGGAAGGCTTGAAGTACGTTTGATGGATTGAAGGGGCCCCTCCGTCAGGCCCTGCGGGCCTGCCACCTCCCCACCGCTACGCGGCAGGGAGGATCTGGGCTCCTCCCCATGCAATGGGGAGGGGGACCGCCGCCACTGGCGGCGGTGGAGGGGCCCCTTCCCGCACCCAAGGAGCAAGACCCATGACCACCGGTTTTTCCGCCCCCTGCATGTGGATGCGCGGCGGCACGTCGAAGGGCGGCTATTTCCTCAAGAGCGACCTGCCCACCGACGTGGCGGCGCGCGATGCCTTTCTGCTGGCGGTGATGGGCTCGCCCGATCCGCGCCAGATCGACGGGATGGGCGGCGCCGATCCGCTGACCAGCAAGGTGGCCGTGGTGAGCAAGTCCACGCGCGAGGGGATCGATGTCGATTACCTGTTCCTGCAGGTCTTCGTCGACCAGGCGATCGTGACCGACGCGCAGAACTGCGGCAATATCCTGGCGGGCGTTGGCCCGTTTGCGATCGAGCGCGGGCTGGTGGCGGCGACGGGCGATGAAACCCGCGTGGCGATCTTCATGGAAAACACCGGGCAAGTGGCCGTGGCGACGGTGCAGACGCCGGGCGGCACGGTCAGCTATGCCGGCCAGGCCGCGATCGATGGCGTGCCCGGCACCCATGCCCCGGTGCCGCTGGAATTTCGCGATACGGCCGGTTCCTCGTGCGGGGCGCTGCTGCCCACCGGCAACGTGGCCGACATGATCCAAGGCGTGGCCGTGACGCTGATCGACAATGGCATGCCCTGCGTGGTGATGAAGGCGCAAGACGTGGGCATCACCGGCTATGAAGACCGCGAATGGCTGGACAATGCGACCGACCTCAAGGCGCGGATCGAGGCGATCCGGCTGGAAGTGGGCCCGCTGATGAACCTGGGCGACGTGAAGGAAAAGTCGGTGCCCAAGATGATGCTGGTGGCCCCGCCCAAGCACGGTGGCGCGGTGACCGTACGCAGCTTCATCCCGCATCGTGCGCATGCCACGATCGGGGTGCTGGGCGCGGTGTCTGTGGCGACGGCCTGCCTGCTCGAAGGCTCTCCGGCGGCCGAGGTCGCGCAGGTGGGCGACGGCAGCCGCAAGACCCTGTCGGTGGAGCATCCCACCGGCGAAATGAGCTGCGTGCTGGAAGTGGACGAGAGCGGCGCGGTCAAGACTGCCGCCCTGCTGCGCACCGCGCGCAAGCTGATGGATGGGGTGGTGTTCGGGTAAACGTGTGCTTCTCGCCCTGCGACAGGCTCAGGGCGAACGGCGTGCGAGATTTCAAATAGGTTGCCGTTCGGGCTGAGCGTGTCGAGGCCCGGTTTTCAAGGACAAGACCATGACCGACCGTATCATTTCCTGGCACGGCAACCCGTCGAAGCCGCGCTATACCCCGCCGGCCGGCGCGATCGATGCGCATTGCCATGTGTTTGGCCCGATGGCGCAGTTTCCGTTCAGCGCCAAGGCCAAGTACCTGCCCGAAGACGCCGGGCCGGACATGCTGTTTGCGCTGCGCGATCACCTGGGCTTTGCCAAGAACGTGATCGTGCAGGCGAGCTGCCATGGCACCGACAATGCAGCGACGCTCGACGCCATTGCCAAGAGCAACGGGAAAGCGCGCGGCGTCGCCGTGGTCGATCCGGCGATTTCCGAGGCTGATCTCGCCGCGCTGCACGTGGGCGGCATCCGTGGCATCCGCTTCAATTTCTTGAAGCGGCTGGTGGATGATGCGCCCAAGGACAAGTTCCTGGACGTGGCCAAGCGCCTGCCCAAGGGCTGGCACGTGGTGATCTATTTCGAGGCCGATATCCTGGAGGAACTGCGCCCGTTCATGGACGCGATCCCCGTGCCCTTGGTGATCGACCACATGGGCCGGCCCGATGTGACGCAAGGGCCCGATGGGGCCGACATGAAGGCGTTTCGCGCGTTCCTCGATTCGCGGCCCGATATCTGGTTCAAGGCGACCTGCCCCGACCGGCTCGACCCATCAGGGGACCCGTGGAATGCCTTTGCCGAGGCCGTGGCGCCGCTGGTGGCGGACTATCAGGACCGCGTGCTGTGGGGCACCGACTGGCCGCATCCCAACATGCAGGATGCCATTCCCGATGACGGGCACCTGGTCGACATGATCCCGCGCATTGCGCCGACCGAAGAATTGCAGCGCAAGCTGCTGATCGACAACCCGACCAAGCTCTATTGGGCGGACTGAGCAACGAAGGGGGCGAGATGATCGCCCCCTTTCTTGTGGGTCAGAACGCATAGCCCAGGGTGAGCACGGCAGAGCGCCCTTCACCCGGCACGGCCCAGCCATTGTTGCGGATCGACGTGTAATACTTCTCGTCGGTCAGGTTCTGCACGTTGATCTGTGCCGAAAGGCCGTTGTCCAGCTTGTAGCCCAGCGAAATGCGGTGGGTGAGATAGGACGGCGCCTTGTACATCGGCGCGCCGGTGGAATTGGTGAGATACCAGCTGCCCTGGTAGGTGAGGCCATAGCCCACCTCCAGCCCGAACGGCAGGTGATAGCTGGTGTAGAGGCTGCCCGACCAGCGTGGCGTGTTGGTCACCGGGTTGCCGGCCTGGACATCGCTGGTTGGGCACGTGACGGTGCCGCCCGTGGGCAGCGTCTGCGTGGCGCCCAGGTGGTTCTTGCAGTAATTCGAAATCGACTGCTTGATCACGCCATCGAGGTACATGGCGTTGGCAAAGATCGTCCAGGCGGGCGTGATCTTGCCCGACAGGCCGAGCGACACGCCATCGACCTGGCTGCGCCCGTCGAGCACATTGGTGGTGCCGACCAGCGGATCGTTGGCGGCGACGGGATAGTTGGTGCGCTCGTTGCGGAACACCGAGGCGGTCAATTGCAGCTTGCCCTGCGCCAGATCGACCTTGCCGCCCAGTTCGAAATTGACGGCGGTTTGCGGGGCAACGTTGCAGGGGTCGCCCAGCAGGGTCGTGCTGGTCACGCCACAACCGCTGCGCACGGTGGACGAGGCCGGCGTCTTGCTGTTGCCGTAAGCGACATAGAGGCTGGCGTTGGCCACCGGCTTGTAGACCAGGCCCAGGCGATAGCTGAACAAGTCGTCGGTGTTGTTCTGCGGCGCACCGGTGGTCACCGCGCCGCTGACCGCCAAGGTGTCGCTGCGATAGCGGGCGCGGTTGTTTTCCCAGCGAATGCCGCCATTCACTTCGAACCCGCCGCCCAGCTTGACCGCATCGAACGCATAGAGCGCGATGTTGCGGGTGGAGCCATGGGCAATTGCCGTGGTGATGTAGTTTACCGGCCCGGTATAGATGGCATTGGGATTGGCGATGTTGATCGCATCGAGTGTGGGCGTGGTGCCATTGGCATTGCGCAATCCGTTGCCGGAAACGACGTCATAATCTTCCTGCGAGTATGCCGCGCCCAGTGCCAGGGTGTGTTCGAGGCCGAAAGTGGAGACCTTGGCGGAAAGATCAACCTGGTCATACCAGATCGAGGTGTCGGTCAGGCGGAACAGCCCGCGCGGGCCGCTGGGGTAGAACGTGCCCGCAGCCTGGGTTGATGAGCAGGCCGTGGCCGCGCCGGTCGAATTGGCCAGCGTACCGTTGGCCAGGCACCAGGCACCCTGCGGCGGATCGACGAAGGTATCCTGCTTGACCTTTTGGTAGCGTGCCAGATTGCGGATCGAGACCGCATCGGAAAAGCGGTGGTCGAGGATGGCGGTGGCCTGGTCCACCGTCTGTTCCTGGCGATCGTAGTTCTTGTATCCGTAATAGCCGGCATAGCTGGCGCCGGGCAGCAAGCCGCCATAAACCGCGTAATAAGGCACGCCATATTGCGGGATATTCTTGTCACGCTGGTGCAGATACAGCAGCGTCAAACTGGTATCGCCGGTCAGCCCGAACTTGACCGACGGCGCCACGCCCCAGCGGCGGCTGTATTCGAAATCGCGGCCGGGCACATCGGCGCTGTGGCCCATGGCGTTGAGGCGCACGGCGACCTCGCTGCCCAGCTGCCAGTTGCTATCCACCGTGCCGCGCCAGTAATTGGCCGTGCCCACCCCGCCCTGCACGGTGGTGCTGGTTTCGTCCTTGGGCCGCTTGCTGACCAGGTTGACCGTTCCGCCGATCGAGCCCGAGCCGCTGAACACCGAATTGGCACCATTGGTCACTTCCACCTGTTCGATGTTGAACAGGTCGCTGCGGGAATACTGCGCGCTGTCGCGCACGCCATCGATCTGGATATCGGTATTGGCGCTCTGCCCACGCAGATTGATGCTGTCACCATAGCCGCCGCCGCCTTCGCCCGCGCCCAGGGTAATGCCGGGCAGGATCGACAGCGCATCTTTCAATGACAGCAGGTTCTGCGCCTCGATCACCGCGCGGCCGACCACGGTGACCGTCTGCGGCGTATCGAGCAGCGGGCGCACGTACTTGGGCGATTCCGCCCGCTCTACCTTGACTGGAGCTTGCGCGATCGCGGTATCGGTCACGGTCACCCCGCCCAGCACGGTTTGCGCGGCATCCTGGGCCTGGGCCGGCATGGCGGCGATCACGCCGATACAGCCGGCGGCGAGAAATGCGGGACGCAAGGGCGAGGTGGCAGGCACGTGCCCGCTTGGCATGGGTGACGCGCGACGAGACCGGGATGCATTGATCATGATGGAATTTTTCCCCTTTGCTCGGATCGGGCAGCGGCGCCCGGTCCGGATGGGTAGCGCTTTATTGCGAGTGATTTTCATAATCAACCATGTTGATAATGATTCTCATTTTTTATTGTACCACGCAAAACCGGGGTGACATGGTCCGCGCCCCATGCCAGGCTGATGCGGTCATGAGCCAAGCCCTTCACCCCGCCGACGCGGTGCACGCCGCGCCGCTGCGCCAGGCCAGCACCACGCTGACCCTGCATACGCCCGGCCCCGGCCTGCACGAATTTACCCGCGAAACCGCGCAGTGGGTGGCGGCCCAGGGCATGGACAGCGGGCTGCTCACGCTGTTCTGCCGCCACACCTCGGCCTCGCTGTGCATCCAGGAAAATGCCGCGCGCGAGGTGCGCGGCGATATCGTGCGCTGGCTCGATCGCCTGGCACCGGAAAGCACCGCCTATGCCCATGACGATGAAGGCCCGGACGACATGCCGGCCCATTTGAAAAGCATCCTGACCGGGGTGAGCCTGTCGATCCCGCTGCTGGGCGGGCAGCTCGCGCTTGGCACCTGGCAAGGCATCTATCTGTGCGAGCACCGCTGCATGGCGCATCGCCGCCAGATCGTGCTGCACCTGGTGGGTGCCTGATCATGACGGCACGGTTTTCTTGCACGTTCACCGCCCTGCCCGAGCATATCGACGAGCTGGGCCATGTGAACAACGCGGTCTGGGTGCGCTGGATGGAACAGATCGCCACGCGGCATTGGGAAACGGTGGCGCCACCGGAACACGTGGCGGCCTATGTCTGGGTGGTGACCCGGCACGAGATCGACTATCGCGGCAATGTTGGCCAAGGCGAGAGTGTGGTGGCCACCACCTTCATTCCCGATCCGCCCCACGGCGCGCGGTTCGACCGCTGCGTCGATTTCGCCAACGCGGCCGGCAAAGTGATCGTCAGCGCGCGCACGACGTGGGCCCTAATCGATAAAAGCAGCGGACGCCTGGTTCGCGTTCCTGCAGAAGTGGCAGCACCCTTTTACTCTCAGGTGTAAAGCATCGCTGGAACAATATGTAAAATAGCGTATTATAGCGCCAAGTTGGATCTATTCTGTTTTTTGACAAGGATCGAATCATGGCGCGCGCTGGTCTCCAACGGTGTTGCAGAGCGACACGGTATTCGGCACTTGCGTTGGCGGTTCTGCTCGCCGCGTGTGGCGATGGCGGTGGCGTTGCCAGCACGAACTCTCCCAACCCGCCGCCTTCTCCCCCGCCCAAGCCGACCAACGACGATCTGGTGGGCAGCCTGGTCAGCGAGGCCTTCGTCAATGATGCAAAAACCCAGACGGCCTATCAACCGATCACGTCCGCCCAGCCGAACACGGTTACAAGCAAGCCTTTGACGATCGAATACAAGGCATCCACGCAGACCTACACGATTGCCACGCAAGGGCGGACACAGGATTTCGGACCGGCGCAAAAGGATGCCACGCTCAGCAATGCCGAAGCCACGGTTTACAAGCGCAGCGAAGGCGCGCTGACGGAGACGCTGTCGCTCAGCACGAATACGACCGATCCCGGCACGCCCGACGCCCCCCTTTTCCGCTATGTCGGTGCCGGCCTGTGGCAACGGACGCAGACCGATGGGCCGAACGCCACAACGACCATGGACTATTTCACCTATGGCGTCCCCACGCCCGCATCGGCCATGCCGACCACCGGGACGGCCACATTCGGTGTGCGCCTTGATGGGCAGGCCGGCTATCCTCAGCAGAACTATGTGCTGACAGGCGGCGGTCGCTTTCAGGTGGATTTCGCCAGCGGCGGCCTGGTTGGCAGCGGCACGATCGATCGTTACAGAAATAGCCTGTATGAAGGCACTTTAAACTGGACGTCACAGGCAAAGCTGAAAGCAGGTAGCACGACGTTTTCCGGCAGCTTCAACTTCGGCGCGCGGCCGGGTGCGATCGACGGCCGTTTCTATGGCCCCCATCATGAAGAGTTCGGCGCGGTCTGGAACACCAACCTTTACGACAACGTGGTGGCGAGCGGCACGATCCTGGGCCGCGACACCGCGACGATGCCATCCAACAATGGCCTGGCGAACCTGGTAATCAACGAAGACCTGGGCGGGGCAGCCGTGGCCGTCAGCTATGGCCGCTCCACACGGTGGGACCAGCAAAACCTGACTACGCGCTCGTTGTACATTACCTATTCCGAAACGCAGAAGGCGCTGACGATACGTGCTGGGATCGACGGATATTCCGGAAATCCACGTGCGCTCACGCCCGCGATCCGCGACGCGGCGCACAGCGACGCCACGTACGATGCCTATTCCGTTACGGCGCAAGCGAGTTCGTTGAGCGCGGGCACGCTGCGCGTTTCGCGCCCCGGCCCCAGCAATCCGCTGATTGCGTTGACCTATACCGGCTTTGGCACGTCTGAAACGGTACTGGCACCGTCGCAATCCTCCACATTCCCCTACACCGATTTCGCCTATGGCTTTGGCGAGGCGACGCCGGCCTCAGCGGTGCCGAGCAGCGGCAGCGCTACATACAATGGCGTGATCCTGGGCTATTCCGGGGTTCCGTCTGATGGCAACACCCGGCCCTATGCGATCAGCGGAGACGCGCGCATGGCGTACAACTTCGGCGCGGCAACCTTGACCGGCACGCTCACCCCCGTGGCGACAGACCGCGATACCGGAACGTCCTACGCGCTTGGCGCCTATGCTTTTTCCGGCACGGGCGACGCAGGCAAGGCAACGTTTGCGGGCACCTTTGACAAAATCATCAACCTGCCATTCAGCGGAGACACCCGCGGTTCGATCAAGGGGCAATTCACCGGCCCGCATGCTGAAGAATTCTATGCGACCTGGCTCATCGGGATGCGCGATCCCAAGGGTGGCAGCAATATTCCCGTGGGCGGTGTGATCGTGGGCAAGCAGGGCAAGTGATCCAGCCCCCCTTTGCCTAGGGCCGCTTTGCGCCTAAGGGCCGCGGTCATGACCGCATCGCTTGCCCTGACCCGCCTCTCGCGCCTGATCGCCGCCAGCCATTCGTGGGAAACCGCGCGCACGTTCAAGGCGTGGAGCCCGAGCGAGGACGACAAGGCGCTGATGGCCACCCGCGCGCAGGACGTGCTCAAGGTCATGGCGGGCAAGGACGTGACCGCGCCGATGCTGGGTGCCGCCTATGCCGTGCACCTGGCCCGTGCCCTCGATGCGCCGATCATGGTGGTCGAAGGCACGCTGAGCGTGGCGGGCGAAGTGGTGGCCGATGACCATGGCTGGGTAATGATCGGGCCGTGGGTGGCCGACATGGCGCTGTTCTCACGCGCCTATGCGCCCGACGCGCCGCCGCGCCTGGCTGCCCATGTGCTGCGGGCGTTTGGCCCCAACAAGGGCCTGTTCTGCGATGCCTGGCGCCGCACTGCCCGCCTCGGCCTGGGCTATGACCCGCGCCGGGTGTTGACCGAGGCAGAGGTGACCGCGCTGGTGGGCGAGGCGACAGCGGCGCTGCGGGCGGCCTGAGCCCCTCCACCACCCGCTGCGCGGGCGGTCCCCCTCCCCGTCGGTGACGGGGAGGATCTGTGGCGCTCTGGGCGATGGGTGGACCATCCCGAACGCGGCGCTTGGCTGCCGGGGGCTTCGACAGGCTCAGCCCGAACGGGTAATAAACGTCTTGTCACTCCGTTCGCCCTGAGCTTGTCGAAGGGCCCTGCCCGGTGACCGGGCATTGCAAGCCATCCGGGGTTACAGCGGGTTGCCATCCTTGTCGCGGTAGATCTCGCGGCGGCCGACGTGGTTGGCCGGGCCGACCAGGCCATCCTGCTCCATGCGTTCGACCCACTTGGACGCGGTGTTGTAGCCCACGCCCATCTGGCGCTGAATCCAGCTGGCTGAGGCCTTCTGGCTTTCGAACACGAGCTGGCAGACCTGGCGATACTTGCGGTCTTCGGGATTGTCGGAGGTGTCGAGTTCGTCGAAGCCGTACGAGCCTTCTTCGGGCTCCTCGGTGACCGAATCGACGTATTCTGGCTTGCCCTGGCCGCGCCAGTGATCGGCCACGCGCTCAACTTCCTCGTCGCTGACGAAGGGACCATGGACGCGTTTGATCGGATCGGTGCTGGGCTTGTAGAGCATGTCGCCCTTGCCGAGCAGCTGTTCGGCGCCCTGTTCGCCCAGGATCGTGCGGCTGTCGATGCGGCTGGTCACGGCAAAGGAAATGCGCGTGGGCAGGTTGGCCTTGATCACGCCGGTAATGACGTCGACCGAGGGGCGCTGCGTGGCCATGATCAGGTGGATGCCGGCCGCGCGGCTCTTTTGCGAGAGGCGCTGGATCAGGACTTCGATTTCCTTGCCGACGCTGACCATGAGGTCGGCCAGTTCGTCGACGATCACCACGATCTGCGGCAGCACCTGGTATTCGAGCTGCTGTTCCTCGAACAGTTCCTCGCCGGTTTCGGGATCGAAGCCGACCTGGATGCGGCGGCCGAGCGGCTTGCCCTTGGCCTGGGCGGCGCGAACCTTTTCGTTGAAGCCCGACAGGTTGCGCACGCCGATCGACGACATCTGGCGATAGCGCCGCTCCATTTCCTCGACCGCCCACTTGAGCGCGCGCACGGCCTTGGCCGGCTCGGTCACCACGGGCGAGAGGAGGTGCGGGATATCGTCATAGGACTTGAGTTCGAGCACCTTGGGATCGACCAGGATCATGCGGCACTGTGCCGGGGTAAGCCGGTAGAGCAGCGACAGCAGGATGCAGTTCAAGCCCACCGACTTGCCCGAGCCGGTGGTGCCGGCCACCAGAAGGTGGGGCATGGTGGCCAGATCGGCCACGATCGGTTCGCCGGCAATGTCCTTGCCCAGGATGATCGGCAAGAGGCCCTTGGCATTGACGAACTTGTCGCACGCCACCAGCTCGCGGAACGAGACCATGTCGCGGATCTGGTTGGGCAATTCGATGCCCATCACGGTGCGGCCGGGAATGGCCGAGACGCGTGCCGACACCGCGCTCATATTGCGGGCGATATCGTCGGCCAGGCCGATCACGCGGCTGGCCTTGATACCGGGCGCGGGTTCGAGCTCGTACATCGTCACCACCGGGCCGGTACGCACGGCGGTGATCTCGCCCTTGACGTTGAAATCGTCGAGCACGTTTTCGAGCAGGCGCGCGTTGCGTTCCAGCGCGAGCTTGTCGATCTTGGGCTGGGCCGAGGCGGGAATTTCCTCGAGAATGTCGATCGCGGGTAGCGCGAACTTGTCGAACAGGTCGCTTTGCCGCGCCTGCGCCTTGGCCGCAGGCGCAGGGGTGCGCTGCGGATCGCTGATCTCGGTCGGGCGGCGGGGTGCGGCAGCATCGGCCGGGATCACCGGGGCGCGGGTGTCGAACGGCGGCGCGTCATCATCGGCACCATCGTCATCATCGGCGAGCAGGGCATCACCGGCGGCTGCGGCCTTGGCCTTGGGCGCGCGGCGCTGGCGGGCCGGGGCGCCATCGGCCGCCGCCTCACGCGGAGTGCGGCGCAGGAACGCCGGAATCGACAGCAACCGCGCCCAATCGAGCGCAAAGACGCGCCCGGTGAGGAACAGGCCGCCGCCAAAGGCGAGCAGCGCGATGGCCAGGATGATCCAGCCCTGCGCCACCGGCACCAGGCCAGCCAGCGCGCGCACCCCGGCCGCGCCGAGCAGGCCGGTGGCGCCGCCAAACCCGGCCGGCAGGCTGCCACCCGGGCCGGTGAACGCCAGCGCCAGCGCCGTGCCCGACAGCATCATCGCCACCGACAGGCCGAGCGACAGGCGCCACCAGGCCGGTTCGGGCGCAGGCGCTTCTTCATCCTCGTCCACGTCGATCAGGTCACCGGCGGCGTCCCACAGGCGGCGGGCAAACACGAACAGCAGCGGCACCAGCAGGCCGCCGGGCAGGCCGAACAGCACCAGCACGCGTTCCGCCGCCCAGGCGCCGGGCAGGCCCATCCAATTGTCCACCGGGCTGCCCGAGGCGGTGCTGCCGGAAGGATCGGTCTGGGTATAGCTGACCAGCGCCAGCGCGAGGAACACCATGGCGCCAAACAGCGTGGCGCCGCCGATCAGTTCGAAACTGCGGCGGAAGCTGCGCCGCAACACGGCGCGCCAGTTGGGGTTGCCCCGGCCAGGGCCGAGTTTCCCGCCGCCAGGCGCGGTCGAACGGTTGGGGGTGAGTGCCCGCGAAGCCATGATGCTGAATATTCCCTTCTGGCGCCATCATCGCCCCAAGCGCTGCCGGGGTCAAGAATCGCCCGCGAAAACCCACGGAATTGCGCGGATTTTCACGACAGTCCGTCGATCGCGGCCCAGCCCCGCACGGCGCCCCGGCGTGGCAGGCGGCGCGCGGCGGCGCGGTTCATCCCGCCCAGCGCCAGGACCGGCACCGGGCTGTGGCGCGCCAGCAGCAGGAAGCGCACCATGCCCAGCACCGGCGCGCCGGGATGGCTGCGCGTGGGCAGCACGGGAGACAGCAGCACGGCATCGGCACGGGCCCGCGCCGCCGCCGCGATTTCGCGCAGGGAATGGGCCGTGGCCAGGCGCAACCCGGCTTCGCGCCCCAAGCCATCTGGCGCGCCATAGCGCCCCTGCCCGCCCCGGCCGCAGCGCGCGCCCGCCGCGATCAGCGCCACGCCGCGCGGTGCCGCCAGGCGGCGCAGCGCGGCCCAGCGCTGGCGGCGCGCCTCGGGCGCCAGGTGATAGTGGCGGAACACCAGCGCACTGCCGCGCGGCAGGCGCGCCACGGCGCGGGCCAGCACGGCATCGTTGCGCGCATCGCTGAGCAGGACCAATCGCGGCACGGGGTAGCGCTTTGCCATGACGACGCTATAGCACCGCGCCATGACCGGACCAGAGCATACCCCGCTTGAAGACATTCGCGCCCGCATCGCCCAGGCCGCGCGCATTGCCCGCCGCGCCCCTGCCGACGTGACGCTGGTGGCCGTATCGAAAACCCACCCGGCCGAGGCGATCCGCCCGCTGATCGCCGCCGGGCAAACCGTGTTCGGCGAAAACCGCGTGCAGGAAGCCCAGGCCAAGTGGGCGCCGCTGCGCGAGGAGCATGCCGGGCTGGAACTGCACCTGGTCGGCCAGCTGCAATCGAACAAGGCGGATGAGGCCGTGGCGCTGTTCGATTGCATCCATTCGCTCGATCGCCCCTCACTGCTGACCGCGCTGGCCCGCGCGATGGACAAGACCGGCCGCCGCGTGCCGCTGTTCGTGCAGGTCAACATTGGCGCCGAAGAGCAGAAGGGCGGCTGCGCCATCGCCGATCTGCCTGCCTTGCTGACCGAGGCGCGCGCGGCAGAGCTGCCGGTGATCGGGCTGATGTGCGTACCCCCGGCGGGGATCGAGGCCGCGCCGTTCTTTGCCCTGCTCGACAAGCTCGCCGCAGACCATGGCCTGGCCGGCCGATCGATGGGCATGAGCGACGACTTTGAAACCGCGATCCAGCTGGGCGCCACGCATGTGCGCGTCGGCTCTGCCCTGTTTGGCGCGCGCGGCTGATCATCGTTAGCGGCCTGCGCCGCCCATCATAGGCATTCATGCGCAGGCGCGCGTTCAGCCTGCTCCACCTGCCGTGTCCGTAAGAATGGCCGTGCCCGGCATCCCCCGGGACGGTGCAGGTTTCGGAACGGGAGCTTTCTGAGCGTGGTGGACGAGCAAGCGCCATTCCTGCGTCGGCTGCGCCTGCCGGAATGGCGCGGCACCACGCGGCAGCGCCTGGGCCTGATGTATAATGGCGCGATCGCGCTGCAGCTGCTGTCGATCGCCCTGGTGGCGGTGCACGAAATGCTCGACCGCTGGCAGCCTGGCGGCAACGACATGCTGCTGGTGCTGGCGCTGGGCTTGCAGGTGGCCGTGGCCACATCGCTGCTGGGCTTTCGCACGATCCTGATCACCCATCACAACCACGAACAGCACATGCGCGCGGATTCAGAGGCAGCGCGGCGGCGCACCGCCGAACTCTTTGCCATGACCGACATGTTGCAGGCCGCCGAAACCAACGAGGAAGCCGGCGCCGTGCTGATGGTCACCGCGCGACGCCTGCTGGGCGGGCACGGCGCGGCGCTCTATGTGCTCAACAATTCACGCGATCGGTTGGACCTGGCGCGCCAGTGGGATTTGCCGGATGGCTATGTCGCACCCGATTCGTTGGCGCCGAGCCACTGCTGGGCGTTGAAGCGCGGCAAGGCGCACGTGAATGCGCCGGTCGAAGGCGGGCTGTGCTGCTCGCACCATGGCGGCGACAATGCCGTGCTGGAAATCCCGATGATGGCCGGTGGCCAGGTGCAGGGTCTTCTGGTGCTGGCGCGCAGCGATGCGCCAGTGGCGCTGGCGGGGGGCGAGGAACTGGCCAACTTGCGCCACCTGGGCACGGCGCTGGCGGATTCGATGTCGCTGGCTTTGTCCAACATCGCGCTGCGCGATCGGCTGCGCACCCAGTCGCTGCGCGATTCGCTGACTGGCCTCTATAACCGGCGCTATATGGAAGACACGCTGGAGCGCCTGATTGCGCTGTCGCAGCGATCGGGCAATCCCACCGCAGTGATCATGATCGATCTGGATAACTTCAAGGAACTCAACGACAGCTATGGCCATGCCAAGGGCGATGCGGTGCTGCGCGATGTGGCGGCGCAGATCGTTGGCGCACTGCGCCCCACCGACGTGGTCTGCCGCTATGGCGGGGAAGAGATCATCGCCATCCTGCCCGATTGCGCGCTGGCCGATGCCGTGGCCAAGGCCGAGCAGATCCGCCTGCGCGTGCTGGGCGTGACCGATATCCAGGGCTGCCCGGTCAGCGCGTCGCTGGGCGTGGCGGCCATGCCGGAAACGTCCGTCAGGGGCGAGGAACTGATCCCCGATGCCGATGCCTCGCTCTATCTGGCCAAGGCATCGGGCAAGAACTGCGTGTTCGCGGCCGAGCGCGTCACCTCGGGCCTGACAGTGGCCCGGGTGACGGACAAGACCTGAACGCGCCAGGTCTTGTCAGGGCTGCTCAGTCGGCCTGGTGCTGCTTGAGTTCGTCGCCGGTGAGGGTGACGACATGCAGCAGGTTGGTGGCCCCCGGCGTGCCGAACGGCACCCCGGCCAGCGCCACCAGCTTGGACCCGGCGGTGCCGAAATCGTGGCGCAGGGCCATGCGCTTGCCCTTGGCGATCATTTCCTCAAAGCTGCCGATGTCCTTGGTGGCAACGGCGTGGGCGCCCCACAGCAGGCCGACCTTGCGCGCGGTCTTCTGGCTGGGCGTGAGCACCAGCATCGGTACGCCCGGCCGTTCACGCGCCACGCGGCGGGCGGTGGAGCCCGAACCGGTGAACACGATGATCCCCGAGATCGGCAGCGTTTCAGCGATCGAGGCGCAGGCCTGGGCCAGCGCGTCAGCCGTGGTGGGATCGGGCAGCGTTTCGATGAAGTGGACGCGGGCGGCATAGCCGGGATCGCTTTCCACCTGCACGGCGATGCGGTTCATGATGCTGACCGCCTCTTCCGGCCAGGCGCCAGCGGCGGTTTCGGCCGAGAGCATCACAGCATCGGCGCCGTCATAGACGGCGTTGGCCACGTCCGACACTTCGGCGCGGGTGGGCGTGGGCGCCTCGATCATCGATTCGAGCATCTGCGTGGCCACGACCACCGGCTTGCCCTGGCGGCGCGCGCTTTCGACGATGCGCTTTTGCAGCGGCGGCACTTCTTCGGGGTTGAGCTCGACGCCCAGGTCACCACGGGCGACCATGATGCCGTCGGACAGTTCGATGATCTCTTCCAGGCGCGAAATCGCGGCCGGCTTTTCGATCTTGGCCATCAGCGAGCCATAGCCGCCCATCAGGCGGCGCGCCTCGGCCACGTCTTCGGGGCGCTGCACGAACGACAGGGCGATCCAGTCGGCGCCATGCTCCACGGCGAAGGCCAGGTCGCGACGGTCCTTTTCGGTGAGCGCGGGCACCGGCACCACCGCGTCGGGCACGTTGACGCCCTTGCGATCGGAAATCACGCCGCCCACTTCGGCCGAGCAAAGGATTTCGCTCTCGCTGGCGCGGATCACGCGCAGGCGCAGCTTGCCATCGTCGATCAGCAGGCGCTGGCCCTTTTGCAGGATGCCGAACAGTTCGGGATGGGGCAGGCAGACGCGGTTTTCATCGCCCGGCTCGGGATTGCGATCGAGCGTGAAGTGGCCCGAATGGCGGATGACGGCGCGGCCTTCCTTGAAGGTGCCGACGCGCAGCTTGGGCCCCTGGAGATCGCACAGCACGGTGATCGGGCGCTTTACCCGTTCTTCCAGCGCGCGGATATTGGCGATGGTTTCGGCATGGATGGCGTGTTCGCCATGGCTCATGTTGACGCGAAAGGCATCGGCACCGGCCAGGAAAAGCTTTTCCAGCATTTCCGGGGAACGGCTGGCCGGCCCCACCGTTGCGAGGATCTTGACCTTGCGTTCGCGCTTGTCAGGCTGGCCCATGGTGCAAAAAACTCCTCTTCACTATCGAACCCGGCAGGCTTTCATTCGGCCTGCCCTATGGCCTATGCCGGGGCAAAACCCAAGGGATGATAACCATGGATACGAATGCTTCGACCGGCCAAACCACCCATTCTGGCGCTGATCCGCTCGATCAACTCGATGATGCAGTGGCCGCCGCCGCCTTTCGCCACCTGGTGCGCCATTTGCGCCACCGCCACGATGCCCAGAACATCGATCTGATGGGCTTGGCGGGCTTTTGCCGCAATTGCCTGGCCGACTGGATTATCGAGGCCGGCGCCCCGCTGGACAAGGCCGCCGCCCGCGAGGCGATCCACGGCCTGCCCGCCGAGGAATGGAAGACCCGCTACCAGAGCCCGGCCACGCCCGAACAACTGGCACGGATGGACGAGAGCATGAAGCGCAACCCGCGCTGACACCGGCCAGAACCCAGACATAACCCGGCTTGCGCGCGACAGCGGCGCAATCTTTCCACAGGATCGGCTTTGCCAGCGTGGGCGTGGGCGGCTATTTGCCCGCGGCTGAAGGCCGCAACGGCCGCCCACACAGAGATTCGGAGCTTATCCCATGGCCGACGCCGCCGACGACCGCCTGCGCCTCTTGATCGAGCGCATCGAACGCCTGGAAGAAGAAAAGAAGGGCATCGGCGACGACATCAAGGATGTCTACAGCGAAGCCAAGTCGGCCGGCTATGACGCCAAGATCATGCGCCAGATCGTCCGCCTGCGGAAGATGAAGCCCGACGATCGCCGCGAAATGGAAGCGATTCTCGACGTCTACAAGAACGCCCTGGGCATCGACTGAGCACCAGGGACTGAGCCACGCGGCGCTTGGCCGCTCCGCTCACTGCACCAGGAATGCCACGGTTACCGCCGCCAGATTGCCCAGCGCGTGGGCAAGCATGGCGGCGGGCAGGCTGATCCGCACACGGATGAAGCCGAACACCAGCCCGGCCCACAGCTGCGGCAGCACCATCGGCACCAGCGCCAGCGTGATGCGCGGATAGTTGCTGAGGTGAAACAGCGCGAAGACCACCGCGTGCAGCATGAACAGCACCGGAAACGCCGCGACGAACCACGCCGGGGTTTCCCGCCGGCGCAGCACGAACCAGCCCAGCGCCGCACCCAGCACGCCCAGCAGCAACAGCAGCAGCGCCACGGGGTGGGCCGCGCCATCGCGCACCGTCCATAGCGCGGCAGCCGCCACAACCAGCCCCGCGATCAGCGCGAGTGCGCGCGGCCGGCCCGAAAGCCAGCCCCGGAACACGCATTCCTCGGCCACCGGGGCCAGGAGGGTGACGGTGGGGAGCAGCAGGGCGGGCGGCACTTTGCCAAAGGCGTCGGGTGAAGGCAGGCCCATGGCCCGCTGCCACAGGTGCAGAACCAGCGCGAGCACCAGCAGCCCGGCCAGATAAAGCCCGGTTGCGCCGCGCCACAGCGCCCAGCTTTCCGCGCTGCCCAGACCCATCGGCCGCGTCCAGCGTGGATGACGCAGGAAGTGGGCCAGGGATTGCGCAGCGGGCAGGGACAGGCGGACCATGGCAAGGGCCATACCGCACGAGCGGTTAACGCCGCGTTTGCCGATCTGCCCCGGCTGTCAGCCCCCCGTTGTTGGCCCCCGTTGTTGGCTAGGCGCGCATTGCCGTTTTGCGCCGGTTGGTCTAGGGGCCGTGGCAAACCCCAAGTTCCCACCATCAGCCGCAAGAAGCAGATCCATGGCAGGCCATTCCAAATTCAAGAACATCATGCATCGCAAGGGCGCGCAGGACAAGAAGCGCTCGGCCATGTTCTCCAAGCTCTCCCGCGAAATCACCGTCGCGGCCAAGATGGGCATGCCCGACCCGGACATGAACCCGCGCCTGCGCGCCGCGATCAACGCCGCCAAGGCGCAGTCGATGCCCAAGGACAATATCCAGCGCGCCATCGACAAGGCGAGCAAGGGCGACGGCGAGAACTATGAAGAAGTGCGCTACGAAGGCTATGGCCCGGGTGGCGTGGCGATCATCGTCGAGGCGCTGACCGACAACCGCAATCGCACCGCCACCAACGTGCGCACCGCCTTTGCCAAGAACGGCGGCAACCTGGGCGCTTCGGGCGCGGTCAGCCATGGCTTTGAACGCCTAGGCCTGATCGAGTACCCCGCCAGCGTGGGCGACGAGGAAAAGGTGCTGGAAGCCGCGATCGAAGCCGGCGCCGACGACGTGGAATCGGACGACGATACGCATCAGATCTGGACCGCGATCGACAACCTCCACCCCGTCAGCCGCGAGCTGGAAAAGGCGCTGGGCGAAGCCGAAGCGGTGAAGCTGGCGTGGAAGCCCAGCCTCAAGACCACGGTTTCGGCCGATGATGCCGCCACCCTGCTCAAGCTGATCGACGTGCTGGACGACGACGACGACGTGCAGACCGTGTGGGGCAACTATGAAATCCCCGACGACGTGATGGAAAAGCTGGGCTGATCAGGCCAATGGCGGTGCGCGCTGGCGATCGATCCTCCCCCTCGCCGAGGGGGAGGTGGCGGCCGTCAGGCCGTCGGAGGGGGCTCCCCCTCCACCACGCGCTGCGCGCGCAGCGCCCCTCCCCTGCCGTGCGGGAGAGGATCTTGCAGTCATGATCATCCTGGGCATCGATCCTGGCCTCACCTGCACCGGCTGGGGCGTGGTGGCCAAGTCTGGCAGCCGGCTCAGCCACGTTGCCAATGGCCAGATTCGCACCGATGCCAAGGCCACCATGGCGCAGCGCCTGGTGGAACTGGACGCGGCGCTGACCGACGTGATCCTCACCCACCGCCCCGACGAAGGCGCGGTGGAAGAGGTCTTCGTCAACGTGAACCCGCAATCCACGCTCAAGCTGGGCCAGGCCCGCGGCGTTGCCATGCTCAGCCTGGCACGATCGGGCATGCATGTGGCGGAATATCCCACCAAGGTGATCAAGAAGGCGCTGGTCGGCACCGGTGGCGCGGAAAAGCAGCAGATCCAGCATATGCTCAAGATCCTGCTGCCCGGCGTGAAGCTGGCGGGCGAGGACGCCTCTGACGCGCTGGCCGTGGCGATCACCCATGCCAACATGCTGGGCAGCCACCGCTGATCCCGAAAGGACATGGGAACGCCCGCGCCCGCCCGGCGTAGCGTTCTTCATGAACATCGCCGCCACCGACGAAGCCTGGATGGCCCGCGCCATCGCCCTCGCCATCCGCGAAAAGGGTGATGATCCGGCCAATACGCCGATTGCCGCCCTGGTCGTGCGCGATGGCAGCCTGGTGGCTGGCGCGGTCAACCGCGCGGTGGAACGGTGCGATGCCACCGCCCATGCCGAAGTGGAAGCGCTGCGCGCGGCGGGCCAGACGGTGGGCGACATGAAGATCGACGGCGCCACGCTTTATACCACGCTGCAGCCCTGCGGCATGTGCACGATGGCGGCAATCTGGGCTGGGATCACCCGCATCGTCTATGGCGCCGGGCGCGACCAGGTGCACGAGATGTATTTCGAGGACCGCCACCTTTCGACGGTCGATTATATCCGCGATGCCTTCAAGGACGACCTCTCGCTTGAAGGTGGCGTGGCCGCGCACGATTGTGCCAAGCTCTATTACGGCGCCGACGATGCCGTGCCCGAGGATCAACAGGCCAATACCTGAACCCCGGTTGCGCGCGGGAAAGTTCCCTGTCATAGGGAACAAACCATGATCGCCAAATTGACCGGCATGCTTGACGACACCGGCCCGGACTGGGCGATCATCGACGTGAACGGCGTCGGTTACCTGGTGCAGTGCTCCGCCAAGACGCTCACGCACCTGGGCGTGCGGGGCGACAAGGTGGTGGTGCACACCGAAATGCAGGTGAGCGAAACCGACCAGCGCCTGATCGGCTTTGCCAGCGCGGGCGAACGCGCGTGGTTCCGCCTGCTCACTGCCGTGCAGGGGGTGGGATCGAAAGTGGCCCTGGCCATTCTCTCCGCCCTGTCGGTGGACGAGTTGCAGCGCGCCTGTGCCGGGGGCGATGCCGCCATGGTGGCGCGCGCCAACGGGGTGGGGCCAAAGCTCGCCAGCCGCATCGTCAACGAACTCAAGGACAAGGCCGGGGGCCTGGCCGGCATGACCGGCGGACTGGGCGTCGCGGCAGAGGCAGATGTTGCGCTGCCGGCCGGCTCGGCTAGCGCCGACGCGATTTCGGCCCTGCAGAACCTGGGCTTCAAGCCCGCCGTGGCAGCCAGCGCCGTGGCCTTTGCGATCAAGGATCTGGGCGAAGACGCCCGCCTCAACGACCTGGTGCGCGTGGCGCTCAAGCGGGCGACGGGGTGATGGCCGTTATGGCGGGAAAGGCGGCATGCTGGACCCCGGATCAAGTCCGGGGTGACGGGGATTTTGAAGTCAAACGTTGTGTGCGAAACAGTCGTCACCCTGAACTTGTTTCAGGGTCCAGGGTGAGGCTTGCCCTGCCCCGACGGCGGAAAACCGAGGTCGATCGCAAGATCGCGCCAATCGGGATTGGCCGCATGGACCAGATTGAGCTTCCAGTCACGGCGCCAGTTCTTGAGTTGCTTTTCGCGGACGATCGCCTGCTCCATATCGGCGAAGATCTCGAAGTGGACCAGGCGGTAGACACCATAGCGCGCGGTGAAACCGCCGGTGATGCCTTCGCGGTGCTGCCACAACCGCTGCATCAAGGCCGACGTGACCCCGATGTACAAGGTGCCACGCACCCCGCTCGCGAGAATGTACACGCATGGTTGCCGTTCCCGTCGCATATCCCATCGTGGCCACGGGCAGATCAGTGGACAATGACCGTTGCTGCCGAATTGGCCGAAAGCCCTGATCCCGCATGACCGAAAACCCGCTCCTTTCCGCCCAGGCCCAGGCCGAAGACCTCGACGCTGCATTGCGGCCCAAGACGCTGGCCGAGTTCGTTGGCCAGGAGTCCGCGCGCGAAAATCTCAAGATCTTCATCGAGAGCGCCAAGCAGCGGCGCGAGGCGATGGACCATGTGCTGTTCTTTGGCCCGCCGGGCCTGGGCAAGACCACGCTGGCGCAGATCATCGCCCGCGAGCTGGGGGTGAATTTCCGCGCCACCTCTGGCCCGGTGATTGCCAAGTCGGGCGATCTGGCGGCGCTGCTGACCAACCTCGAATCGGGCGATGTGCTGTTCATCGACGAAATCCACCGCCTCAATCCCGTGGTCGAGGAAGTGCTCTATCCCGCGATGGAAGACCGCGCGCTGGATCTGATCATCGGTGAAGGGCCTTCGGCACGCTCGGTGCGGATCGATCTGCCGCCGTTCACCCTGATCGGCGCGACCACGCGGCAGGGCCTGTTGCAGACCCCGCTGCGCGATCGTTTCGGCATTCCGGTGCGCCTGCAGTTCTATACCGTGGCCGAACTGGAACGCGTGGTGACGCGCGGCGCCACGCTGATGGGTGTGGGCATCGATAGCGAGGGCGCGCGCGAGATTGCCAAGCGCGCGCGCGGCACGCCGCGCGTGGCCGGGCGCCTGCTGCGCCGGGTGCGCGATTTTGCCCAGGTGATGGGCGATGGCACGATCACCCGTACCCTGGCCGACCAGGCGCTGACCCGGCTTGAAGTCGATGCGCTGGGGCTCGATCTGCAGGACCGGCGCTATCTCATGATGATCGCCGATATCTACAAGGGCGGCCCGGTGGGGGTGGAAACGCTAGCCGCCGGCCTTTCCGAACCGCGCGACACGATCGAGGAAGTGATCGAGCCCTATCTGATCCAGCTGGGCCTGGTGGCGCGCACCGCACGCGGCCGCTGCCTTAACGATCGGGCCTGGCAGCACCTGGGAATCACCCCCCCGACTGCGCAGATGCCGGGCGGCCTGCCCGGCACCCTGCCCGGCCTGTTTGCCCCCGACAGCGGCGAATAGGCGGATTTGCCTGTCGGAATCGGCAACACCCGGGCCAGCAAAAGTTCCAGATTGGGACAGAGTTAACACACCGGCGCGAAAAGTGACGAAATATGGCCCGCTGCTGTGCCGATTTCAGGTTAACGCGATGGACGCTGCCGCTATGATCTGCGTTGTTCATCTGCGGGAAAGGCCGGCAGCCACCTGTTAAGTGGTTTCTGCTAGGCCGGCCCCGGGATTTAGCGAGAGCAACGATCATGTCGGTTAGGATGGCATTGGCAAAACTGGCGGCCTGCGCGGCAGGCGGCGCAGTTCTGGGCGGGGGCGCGGTGCACGTGTCCGAAGCGCCATCGACCGGCGAGATTCACCACACCAAGCCGATCAAGATCAAGCAGGCCAAGCCCCGCCGCGTTGTGCGCCGCGCGCCGCCGCACGTGGTGCACCGCCAGCGCAAGATCGTCACCACGGCCACCACCAAGGTGTGCGATCCGCCGCAGCAATATGCCATGGCGCCGGTGCCCTACATGGCGCCCCTGCCGCCCCAGGCGCAGGGCGGCGGCGGTGGCGGCGTTCCGGTGGTGATCGGCGGCGGACCGGTGGGCGGCTTTGGCGGCGGGTTCTTCGGCGGCCTCTTTGGCGGCAGCGGCGGTGGCGGTGGCAACGTGGTGGTATCCTCCACCAGCACTGGCTCCACCTCTACCTCGGGCGGCTCAAGCTCGACCTCCGGCGGATCGACCTCGACCTCGGGTGGCTCGACCTCCACGTCGAGCGGCAACGTCTCCACCTCCAGTGGCAATGTCTCGACCTCGTCGGGCAGCGTATCGACGTCCTCGGGCAGCGTTTCCACCTCGAGCGGGAACGTGAGCACCTCGTCCGGCAATGTCTCGACCTCTTCCGGCAACGTCAGCACCTCGTCCGGCAACGTGTCGACCAGTTCCTCGACCTCGACCTCGTCGGGCAATGTCAGCACGTCGTCCTCGACGAGCAGCAGCACCTCCTCGTCGACGTCGTCCTCCACCTCCTCGTCGACCTCCAGCTCGACGAGTTCCTCCAGCTCCACCAGTTCGTCCAGCTCCACCTCGTCTTCGTCCAGCGGATCGACGAGCAGCGGGACGACCACTGGCGGCACCGACGTGCCCGAACCATCGATGGTTCTGCTGTTCGGCGCCGCAGCCGCCGCGCTGGTTGCACGCCAGCGCTGGGGCCGGAGCCGCAAGCCGGCTTGAAACACGGTCAAGCCCGGTTCTGTCGGGCTCCACGGAAGGGGCGGTCTTCGGGGGGAGGCCGCCCCTTTTTCGTGGGCTTAATGGCCACTCCACCACCGCTTCGCGGTGGTCCCCCTCCCCATCAAAGATGGGGAGGATCTTGGTTATCCTCCCTGCCGCAGGCGGGGAGGGGGACCGCCGGCATAGCCGGTGGTGGAGGGGCATTTTCACCCCCGCACCAACGAAAAAGGGCGGCCCCGGTGGGAGCCGCCCTTCTTGCATTCCGGCGTGATGCCGGCGGCGATCAGGCCGCCAGCTTGCGCAGCACGTAGTGCAGGATGCCGCCGTTCTTGAAGTATTCCAGCTCGTTGGCGGTATCGATGCGGCACAGCGCATCGAACGTGAACGTGCTGCCATCGGGGCGCGTGACCTTGACGGTCACGGTCTGGCGCGGCTGGAGATCGGCGACGCCTTCGATGGTGAAGGCATCGTCGCCGGTCAGGCCGAGGCTCTGGCGGGTCTGGCCATCGAGGAACTGCAGCGGCAGCACGCCCATGCCGACGAGGTTCGAGCGGTGGATACGCTCGAAGCTTTCGACGATCACGGCGCGCACGCCGAGCAGGTTGGTGCCTTTGGCCGCCCAGTCACGCGAGGAGCCGGTGCCGTATTCCTTGCCGGCGATGACCACCATCGGCGTGCCATCGGCCTTGTACTTCTGCGCCACGTCATAGACCGCGCCCACTTCGTCGCCATAGCGCGAGAAGCCGCCTTCGGTGCCGGGGACCATTTCGTTCTTGATGCGGATGTTGGCAAAGGTGCCGCGCATCATCACTTCGTGATGGCCACGGCGCGCGCCATAGGAGTTGAAGTCAGCCTTGGCGACCTGGTGATCCTGCAGCCACTTGCCCGCCGGGCTATCGGCCTTGATCGAGCCGGCCGGCGAGATGTGGTCGGTGGTGATCGAATCGCCCAGGATCAGCAGCGGCTTGGCGCCGACGATGTCGGACACCGGGGCCGGCGTCATGGTCATGCCTTCGAAGTACGGCGGGTTGGCGACATAGGTCGACCCGGCGCGCCACGAGTAGGTTTCCGAACCCGTCACGTTGATCGCCTGCCAGTGCTTGTCGCCCTTGTAGACGTCGGCATAGCGGGCCTGGAACATTGCGCGGTTCATCGCGCCCGACATGACCGAGTGAACCTCGGCGTTGGTCGGCCAGATGTCCTTGAGATAGACGGCGGCGCCGTCCTTGCTCGTGCCGATCGGGGTGGTGGTGAAGTCTTCGACCACCGTGCCCTTGAGCGCATAGGCGACAACCAGCGGCGGCGAGGCCAGGAAGTTGGCGCGCACGTCGGGGCTGACGCGGCCTTCGAAGTTGCGGTTGCCCGAGATCACCGAGGCGGCGACGATGCCGTTCTCGTTGATCGCCTTGCTGATCGGCTCGGCCAGCGGGCCGGAGTTGCCGATGCAGGTGGTGCAGCCGTAACCGACCAGGTTGAAGCCGATGTTGTCGAGGTGCGACTGGAGACCGGCCTTTTCGAGGTAGTCGGTCACCACCTGCGAGCCCGGTGCCAGCGAGGTCTTGACCCAGGGCTTGGGCTTGAGGCCCAGCTCGTCTGCCTTCTTGGCGACCAGGCCGGCCGCGATCAGCACGCCGGGGTTCGACGTGTTGGTGCAGCTGGTGATGGCGGCGATCACCACGTCACCGTCGCCGATGTCATGGTCCTTGCCGTCGACGGCCACGCGCGACTGGGTCTTCTTGTAGACTTCGCCCAGATCCTGGTTGAACACGTCGTCCACCTGCGGCAGCTCGACCTTGTCCTGCGGGCGCTTGGGGCCGGCGAGCGAAGGCACGACGGTCGACAGGTCGAGTTCGAGCGTGGAGGTGAACACCGGCTCGACCGAAGGATCGATCCAGAAGCCCTGCTCCTTGGCATAGGCTTCAACCAGCGCGATCTGGTCTTCATCGCGGCCAGTGAGGCGCATGTAGTCCAGCGTCTTTTCATCGATGCCGAAGAAGCCGCAGGTGGCGCCATATTCGGGCGCCATGTTGGCCAGCGTGGCGCGATCGGCCAGCGTGAGGCCAGCCAGGCCCGGGCCGAAGTATTCGACGAAGCGGCCGACCACGCCATGCTTGCGCAGCATGTTGGTGGCGGTCAGCACGAGGTCGGTGGCGGTCACGCCTTCCTGCAGCTGGCCGGTGAACTTGAAGCCCACCACTTCGGGGATGAGCATGGAAACCGGTTGGCCGAGCATGGCCGCTTCGGCTTCGATGCCGCCCACGCCCCAGCCCAGCACGCCCAGGCCATTGACCATGGTGGTGTGGCTGTCGGTGCCGACGCAGGTGTCGGGATAGGCGACCAGGTTGCCGTCCTGGTCTTCGCTGGTCCACACCGTCTGGGCGATGTGCTCCAGGTTGACCTGGTGGCAGATGCCGGTGCCCGGGGGCACGGCGTGGAAGTTGGAAAGCGACTTGGAACCCCACTTGAGGAAGTCGTAGCGCTCGCCATTGCGATAGTATTCGATCTCGACGTTCTGTTCGAACGCCTTGGGGTGGCCGAATTCATCGACCATAACCGAGTGATCGATCACCAGGTGCACGGGCACCAGCGGGTTGATCTTGCTGGTGTCACCGCCCAGCTTGGCGATGGCGTCGCGCATCGCGGCCAGATCTACCACGCAGGGCACGCCGGTGAAATCCTGCAGCAGCACGCGCGCCGGGCGGTACTGGATTTCCGCGCTGCTCGACGGGTTCTGCTGCCAATCGACCAGGGCCTTCACATCGTCGGCCGAAACGGTGAAGCCACCGTCCTCGAAGCGGAGAAGGTTTTCCAGCAGCACCTTCATCGAGAAGGGCAACCGCGAGACATCGCCGAACTTTTCGGCGGCCTTCTTGAGGGAGTAGTAGGCGACGTTCTTGCCGCCGACGGTAAGCGTGCTGCGCGTGCCGAGCGAGTCCTGTCCGACCTGGGTCATGGCTAAGCGAAATCCTCCTGCCGTTTGCGAGGGACCGCGGGCGCGAAGGCCGCTACCTGTTCCGGGGGCAAAGCCCATGTCCGGGGGCAACGAAAGCCAGCGGGCCTCTCGTGAACGGCGCCGCGATGCGCTGTCAGGACCGACTCGTCAAGGGCGGGAAATGGCTAAATTTGCGGGATTTGGCTTATTGCGACGCAATAGCAGAAGTATTGTCTCGCGTGGGGTGCAGTTCGTCGATTTGGGGGAGTGCGCGGAGGTGAGCACGGAAAATCTTGGCGCCTCCACGTACAGCTGGTCAAACGCGTCTTGTGATGCTTCGCCACCCCAGGGCGATGCAGCGGTGGAGGCAACTACAGGCGTTTGTTGGGTCGTAGGATCACATGAAGCAGTAATTCTCTCGATGGTTATCCGCTGGAGGTTTTGGCGCTAGTCATTGGCTTCAAAACGCTCCGTCCGAGATTGGTGGCGGCCATCTCTTATTCTTGATAATGTAACGGCGGCCGGCCACCCTGCGGATCCAGTGACGCCGCTCAAGGGATGACGCCCGCCGCGCAAAACAACGTTTCAGATCCCCCATGAAATGCCTGATTAGCAACCACTCGAGTTGGCTGCGCCTCGTAAACTTTGATCTTGGCGGGGACACACCAGATGCCAACACGATCAGGACGTTCCGTGAACGGCTGGCCAATGCCGGACGCTCGACACACTACTTGCAGCTTTCGACCGCCAGTTTTTAAATTAGACAGAGCTAATTTGAGGTCAAGTTTTTACGGTGCGTAGCCATCCCATCACGTTCCAATCCGTAGAAAATTGAAAAATATCCCTTTGTGATATCAAAAAGAGTTTTCACTGTTTTTTCCGAAAATTCTAGACCAACAACGTTACCACTCACGGTAGAGTAAAATCCAAAATGATCCTCCTTAGGATACATTAGACATCCAACGGATGTGCCCATACCACGTTCTAAACTCAATCCCAGATTTACCATAGCTTCACTAGAAATATTACGAGTTTGCTTTGACAGAGATGAATTAAATTCGTGCGGATGACACAAGGAATTTCTCAACTCACGAATTCCAGGAAATTCATTCTTAAAATTATTAAGATGAGCTTGGCGCAATTTTTTACTTGCTATATCTGAAATATTTTTCGAGCTATTAATTATTTCATTGTTTGCCGTAAAAATCAAAACTCCGTATTCGTTCAATTGAATCACCACCTCCCTTGCCATCATTACCAAATAATTATGAAAATATTGCCGATATTTATGTATTTCAAAAACATCACTTAGTTTTTTACTTAAATTTAAATTCAGTGAATTTCTGTGCGCTCTATATTCACACAATATCCACCACAATGTAGATACAATATTTATCATACTATCGAAATTTTTTGTGAGAAATTCTATTTCCTCGAATTCCTTATCGCTAAAAAGCTCTGGATTTATCGAAGGTCTATAAATATAGAGATTTTTTACCTTCTCTTCCATTTTTAAAATTCCTCCGGAATATTTACATAAATATTTTCCATAATACAATATCGCTAATTTCAAAGATATTTATGCTTAATGGCCGCCACGGATCAAAAATCTTGGTTAAGCGGGAAAGTAACCCTCCCTACCAGATCCGCTTCACGGCGAAGCCATCGAACAGCGCCTCGTTCGACACCAGCGTCATGTCCTCGACCTGGGCCTGGGCGATCAGCAGGTGGTCAAACGGATCTTCGTGGGGGATGTTCATTTCCCCCGCAAGCCGGGCGTGGCGGACGCTGATCGCCAGTTCGGCAAAGCCCTGGCCGGCGACAATCGCCGCGAAATCCTGCGCCAGCAGGGCTGCACCGGGCAGCTTGCCGATGCGGAACTTGGTGGCCGCTTCCATAGCGGAGGCCGCGCTGACGGCAATGGTATTGGCCTCGTCGGCGATGGCTTCCTGGGCGCAGCGGCTCAGTGCCTCGTCACCGGCCGGCCACCAGATCAGTGCATGGGCATCGAGCAGCAGCCTCAAGCGAGGTTCCACCCGCCGAGTTCATCGTCCGGCAAAGGCTCGTCAAACCGCGCATCCAGGGCGATCTGCCCCTTGAATGCGCCGAAGACGCGACGACCGCGCGGCTCGACCGGCACGAGGCGCACCACCGGCACATTGCCACGGGCTATCACCAAGTCACCACCTGCAAGCGCTTCGGCGATCAGGCGGGACAGGTTGGTCTTGGCGTCGTGAACCGAGAACTGCGCCATTGGCGATCTCCTTAGCCATAAATATAGCTAAGTGCGCCTAGCCCAGCAAAGGCCACTCTTTCCGCACTGCCGCCGTGTCAGCGCAGCAGGCACCCTACATCGGCTCGGGATGCGGATCGCCGCGCCGCGCCGCCAGGATGCAGCCGGCCACGATCAGCGTAACGCCGGCGACCGTGCCACGCGTCACCGGTTCGCCAAAGGCGACATAGCCGGTGATCGCGGCCCAGATGAACGCGGTGTATTCCAATGGGACCAGCACCTGTGCCTGGGCGCGGGCATAGGCCCAGGCCATCAATAGCATGGCGATCACCGACATGATCGCGCCGGCCACCACCAAGCCCCAGGCGAGCGGGGTGGGCCATGTCGTCCATGCCAGGGCGATGGGTGAAAGGGACGTGGCGGTCACCAGGCTTTGGTAAAAGGCGACTTCGACCGGGCTGGCCACTTGCGCCTGGCGGCGCTGGAGCACCAACGTCGTCGCATAGAGCACGGCAGAGGCCAGAATTTCGACCAGGCCGCGCCAGGCGCCCGGCCCGGGAGCCGCGCCCAGTTGATCCCTGGCGATGACAGCCACGCCCACCAGCGCCAGCAACGAGCCCATCACCGCGCGGTGGCTGACGCGTTCGCCCAGGGTCAGCGCGGCCAGATAGAGTGCGATCAGCGGCGCCAGGAATGACAGCGCCATGCCCTGCGCCAGCGGCATGCGCACCACGCCATCGAAGAACAGCACCCCCATGCCCGCCGTGACCACACCGCGCAGCACATGAAGCCGCAAGATAGCCGGGGGCGGCAAACGCCCTTTCCGGTGCAGCAGCGTTTCCCGCAGCCAGAACGGTGCCACGACCACGGCGCTGGCCGTGCTGCGCCAGAACACCGCAACAAAAGCCCCCAGCATGAGCGAGGCGCCTTTCATGGCGCCGTCCATCACGCTGAAAAAAACAAGGCCGATCAACGTGGCGATGATCGGCAGGAGCGGGCGCGGCGTATGCATGGGCGGCGCATAGCCGAGTGCCGGCCGATTGGCTATCATCGCGCCAATGCGTTTGGCGGAAACGATGAACCGTGTTTATCGTTTGGAAGGAAAAGCAGCCATGTGCATGCCTGATTCAGCTTGGCGAAAGCCTCGCTGCTTGATTGGCGGTGGGGCATGGGGCAGTAGATGAACCGTGCACCACGTGCGTGCAACCGAATGGCAACAGGGAATTTCGAACCGATGACCCCCCGCAAGACCTGGCCGCAGCGCCGCAACCGTGCGCGTCTTTTCGGCGCGACGACGCTGGCCATGGCGCCCCTGGTTGCCACGTCGCTGGTTGTTACGCCCCTGCTGGCCACGCCGGCCCTTGCCCGCACGCAGGACAGCAAGGGCCCGGTGGACCTGACCGCGCAGGCGCAGCAGCCGGCGCCCCCACCGGCCAAGGTGCCGCCGGCCAAGCTGCCCGCGGCCCCCGCTGTCAGCCCGGCTGTCCCGCCCGCGCCCGGCGCGGCCGTAGCCTTGCCCGCGCCGCCCCCTGCCCTGCCCGAGGTGGAAGCACCGCCACCAGTGGCGGTGTGGACGCTGCAGGATGCCAAGGACCTGCTTTCGGCCATTCGTGGCATCGGCAGCGAAGGCCTGTTTGCCCGCGATTACCAGCCCGCTGCGCTGGCCGCCGCGATCACCAAGGGTGAAGGCGACGATCTCAACCAGCTGGCCAGCAAGCTGTTCGTGTGGCTGGCCGAAGACCTGCGCGACGGGCGCACGCCGATGACCGCGCGCGAGCAGTGGTTTGCGGTGGACCCCGACCAGGACCTGCACCCCAATTCGGCGCTGCTGGCCCAGGCCACCGAAACCCACGACGTGAAAGGCACGCTGCGCGCGCTGCTGCCCACGCACCCCGACTATGCCCTGCTGCGGCAGCTGTTGCAGACCACCAAGGAGCCGGCCAAGCTGGCCCTGGTGCGCGCCAACATGGACCGCTGGCGCTGGCTGGCCCATGACCTGGGCCTGCAATATCTGATGATCAACGTGCCCGAGCAGATGCTGCGGCTGACGGTGAACAACCAGATCATCACCACCTATCGCGCCATCGTGGGCAAGCCGGGCAAGACCGCGACGCCGCAGCTGGCGGAAATGGTGGAGAACGTGGTGTTCAACCCCACCTGGACGGTGCCGCAGTCGATCGTGAAGGGCGAAGGCCTGGGCGCCGATCTGCTGGCCCACCCGGCCAAGGCCAAGCGCATGAACTATGCCGTCAAGCAGCTGTCTGACGGCACGATCCAGGTGGTGCAGCAGCCGGGCGAGAGCAATTCGCTGGGCCGCGTCAAGCTCGACATGCCCAACGAGTTTGCCATCTATATTCACGACACGCCCAACCGGAACCTGTTCGCCCAGGAAAACCGCGCACTTTCGCACGGCTGCATCCGCGCCGAACGCGCCACCGAACTGGCCATGACCATGGCGATCCTGGGCGCCGACCTGCCCAAGGAAACCGCGGTGGAATACAACCTGTCGGGCAAGTACACCAAGGTGCCGATGACCAAGCCGTTCCCGGTCTACATCACCTATTTCACCGTGGCGCGCGATGTGAACGGCGTGATGCGCAGCTTCAAGGACATCTATGGCCGCGATCCGGCCGTGCTCGCCAGCTTTGCCCAGCCGCGCCAGCTGCACACCACGCAGCGCAAGAGCAACGAAGCCGTGATCAAGCTGGACAACCCGCTCTAAGCATTGAGCAGGCCAGACGGTACAAAACGAAACGGCGGCGAATCATTGCTGATTCGCCGCCGTTTTGCGTGTGTGGGGTGTGATCAGCGGCGGTTGCTGGCAAAGCGGATAGTGGGGGCCATGCCGGGCTGGTTGGCCACGGGATTGGCCAGCACGATGCACACGCCGCCCTTGGCCTTGACCGAGCCGCACAGCGAGCGCGCCGGGCTGGCGCTGGCAAAGCCGGCGGCCTGGGTGCGCCAGAACTGCTTGCCGTTGACGACTGCGGCGGTGATCACCGGGCGATAGCCCTTGAGCGCGGGATTGATCGCCAGGTAATGGCGCCAGGCGCGGTGCGCACCTTCCTGCGTGGAAAAAGCGCCGAGCTGCACCAGGTGGGTGCCAGCCGGCATGGCCGGCGTGCGCGCGGCGAGCGTGGCCACGCGGGCCTGGGCCGCCTTGGCCACCAGGGCAGGCGCACGATCGGCGCGATCGGCGGGGCGCAGGCGGCCGGTGATGACCGGAGCGGCCGCGTGGGTGGTGCCGGGGCGCGGGGCGATGGCCCAGGCCGGCACGTTGGCGCTGGCGACGGCCGAGGGAGCGCCTGACGCGGACGACGGCGGCATGTCGATCGCGGCGAGCTTTTCCGCCGTGGGCGCGGCGCTGGCATCGGCCACCTGGGGCTGGGCCGCGCCATTGTCGACCGCGGGCAGTTCCTGCGCGGCAAAGCTGGCGAGCACCGGAGCCTGTGTCGCGGCGGGCGGGCTGGCCGGCGTGGTGCCGATCGCCGCCTGTGCCGTGGCGGCCTGGGCGGCTTGCGCCACGGCCTGTCCGGCACCGGCGGCGGGGAAATTGGCGAGGGCGAGCGCGGTGGGCTGGCCTTCGTCTTCGATCTGGCCGGGCACGCCGAGCACGCCGGCGACGCGCAGGCGCATGTTGCCCGGATCGTTGAGCTGGGCCCACTGCGCCATGCGCGCGGTGAGCTGATCGGCGGGCACGTCCTGCGCGGCCATGTCGCGCGCCTCGCGCCAGTGGCCGGCCATGGCCATGGCATAGGCCAGGTTCTGGCGGGTCTTGGGCGTATCATCGCCGCCGCGCACCGCGCCGGTCAGCACCTCCACCGCCTGGTCGGCATGGCCGGCCAGCGCCAGGGCAAGGCCATAATCGGCCACTGGAATCTGCTGGCGATGGGTGCCGAGCGTATCGACCGCGACATCGGGATGGCCCAGCGCGATATCGGTCAGCGCCAGGCTGAGCGCGACTTTGCCGTCATCCTGGCCCAGTTCCATCGCATCGTCATAGGCCTGGCGCGCCGCCACGAAGCGGCCGGCGCGCAGATAGGCGCTGCCCAGCAGCATGCGATAGCCCGGGTTGCGCGGATCGGCCAGGACCGCCTGCTCTGCCAGGGCGACGGCCTTGACCGCTTCCCCCCCGGTCAGCGCCGATTGCGCGCGGGCGGCGGACTGCCCCGGATGGACCGAGCCCTGGGCACAACCGGCGACGAGGCCGGCGGCCAGGGCCGTGGTGGCCAGCGAGAGGATCATGCGATGGGACATCATGGGCGTTTCCCGCAAAAGCATCAGCGCGGCCGCCGCAACGGGGCGGCGCGCGTGGAGGGCAAGGGTTCGGATTGAGGCAACTGGGCCAGCACGTCTTCAAGGCCGGGCGTGGCATCGACCAGGCGATCAAGCGCCTCGATCAGCAGCGCCTGGGCACTACGCCGCTCGGCCGTGCAGCAGGCGCGCAGCAGGGCATGGCGGCGCGGATCGAGCCGCAGCGTGAAGGCGACCTTTTTGCCGGGCAATTGTTCCACATCGAGCGCGGCGCGGCGGTTGGCCGCGACCTTGCGGTCAAGCACCGCCGAAAGCTGGGCGATCTGGCGCAGCACTTCGGGGCGGCTGTCATCCTCGCCGGCCTCTTCCAGGGCGACGACTTCGGCCAATGGCAGCGCGGGCTCGGCGTCAGGCACGATGGCCGCGTCGGGTTCGATGCCGGCCCAATCGAGCGAGACATGGCTGCGCATCGCCGGACGTGCGGCGCCCTTGCGCGCCAGCAGCGATCCGGTGAGCGAGGCAAATGGCTTGGTTTCAGGCGTGCCCATGGTTGCGTCTCCCTCGCTCACGAGCCGGCCACGCGGCGCCCGAAGGTGCCGACCGGACGCGGCGCAGCGCCGCCCAGCGCGCGCACCGGGGCCATGCCGGGCTGGCTCTGCTGCGGCACGGCAAACACGGTGCGGCGGAAATTCTTTTCCAGGCGCTCGGAGATATAGCTCCACAGCTGCGCCACTTCGGCGGCAGAGCGACCGGTGGGATCAACTTCCATCACGGTGCGCCCGTCGATCATCGAGGCGGCAAAATCGGTGCGATGGTGCAGGGTGATCGGCGCGACAGTGCCGTGTTGCGACAATGCGACGATCGCCTCTGCGGTGATGCGCGCCTTGGGCGTGGCGCCGTTGACGGCAAAGATCAGCGGCTTGCCCGCGCGCTCGCAGAGGTCGACCGTGGCGCCCACGGCGCGCAGATCGTGCGGCGAAGGACGCGTGGGCACGACGATGAGTTCGGACAGCGCGATCACCGACTGGATCGCCATGGTGATCGCTGGCGGAGTATCGATCACGGCCAGCTTGAAACCCTGCTGGCGCAAGACCTGGAGATCCTGGGCCAGGCGACCCACGGTGGTCTGGGCAAAGGCGGGAAAATCAGCCTCCCGCTCGTTCCACCAATCGGCCAGGCTGCCCTGGGGATCGATATCGATCAGCACGACCGGCCCGGCACCGGCGCGTTGCGCCTGCACGGCGAGGTGGCCGGACAAGGTGGTCTTGCCCGATCCCCCCTTTTGCGAAGCCAAGGCCAGTACGCGCAATGTGTCCCCCTGAGGCTGGCGTGCGATCAGGCCTGAGGGATTCGCAGATTGCGCTGAAATTTTGGTTAACACCCCCGGTGTTTCCGGGGCCTGGGGCAGCGCCCGGCCATGGTGTTGGCAAAATGCCACGTAAGCGCACGCGGGCGCATCAAGGCGATGACGCCGGGGGAAAACTTGTTTACCATTTTCCGCGCAAGAGGCCTGAGGGAAAGCCCGCAGACGACCTGCCCTGGCAAGAGATTCGCGTTCAACATGATCACGCCGCGCCCCAAGACCGCTTCGCTTCGCGCCATGGCCACGCTGGCTGCCGTGGCCGCCCTGTTTCCCACGCTGGCCTGGGCCGATGTGCGCGACGGGGTCAATGCCTGGTCGCGCGGGGATTATGCCGGGGCGGTGCGGCAGTGGCAGGGGCCGGCCGCCAAGGGCGACGCCGATGCGCAGTTCAACATGGGCCAGGCGGCCAAGCTGGGCCGCGGCATGCCCAAGGACATGGCCAAGGCCGAAGACTGGTTCCACAAGGCCGCCCGCCAGGGCCATGCCCGCGCCGCCGACAACTATGGCATTCTGCTGTTCCAGACCGGCCGGCAGAGCGAGGCGCTGCCCTGGCTCACCGCCTCGGCCGATCGCGGCGAGCCACGCGCGATGTATGTGCTGGGCGTGGCGGCGTTCAACGGCGATTTCCAGCCCAAGGACTGGGTGCGCGCCTATGCCCTGATGACGCGGGCGGCGGCCGTGGGCCTGCCCCAGGCGATCGAAAGCCTCAAGACGATGAACCAGGTGATCCCGCTGGAACAGCGCCAGATGGGCGCATCGCTGGCGAGCGACCTGGAAACCCGCACCAGCGACCAGCGCTCCCGCGAATTGGCCGCCGCCGAACTCGGCGTGAGCGCTCAAGCCACCGATGGCGCCCCCGCCGGCACGATGGCCGCTGCTGCGCCGGTGCCCACCCGCGCCGCGCCCGCCGCGCTGACCCCGGTTGACCTGCCGCCGGCGCAGACTGGCGATGGCACCATGGCGACAGCGCCCGGCCGCGTGATGGCCGGCGCCAGCTATGCAAATCCGGTAGAGGTGCCGCGCGCATCAGTTGCCGCCGCCACCGCGCCCCGGCCCAAGCCGGCGGCGGCTGCCGAAGCAAAGCCTGCGCCCAAGCCCGCGCCAAAGCCGGCACCAAAGCCGGCTGGCGCGCCACGGCCCACTACCACGGCAACCGGCGCCTGGCGCATCCAGCTGGGTGCCTTTTCGCAAAAGAGCAATGCCGATGGCCTGTGGGCGCGCGTGCGTGGCCGGGCCGAACTGGCCGGGCACCCGCGCATCGACCTGGCCGAGGGCAAGATCACGCGGGTTCTGGCGGGGGGCTTTGCCAGCCAGGCCGAAGCCGCGCATGCCTGTGCCACGCTGAAAGGCGCCGGCGTGGATTGCATCACATTGAAGCCCTGACGGTTTGGTCTTTCCGGCAGGCCGCGCGCGGTGCATGGGCGCGGTATGACCACGCCTGATCCAGCCCCCCTGGCGCCCCTACCCCGCATCGCCGCGCTGGACTTCCTGCGCGGCTGCGCCGTGCTGGGTATCCTGGCGATCAACATCACCGGGTTCTGGGGGCCGCAAATGGCCAGCCTGAGCCCGGCGCTACCCCAACTGGATAGACCGGGCCTGATCTGGTTCATGATCAGCTACCTGCTGTTCGATGGCAAGATGCGCGGCCTGTTCACTCTGCTGTTCGGGGCGAGCATGGTGCTGTTTGCGCAAAGCGTGGAGCGGCGCGGGTTGTCGCCCGATACCATGCAGGTGCGCCGCCTGCTGTGGCTGCTGGTGTTTGGCTATCTGCACTATGCCCTGCTGTGGTGGGGCGATATCCTGTTTGCCTATGCGCTGTGCGGCTTGCTGGCGCTGGCGCTGCGGCGGCTCGATCCGCTGCCGCTGCTGGCAATCGGCGTGCCGGTGCTGGTCTTGGCCCATGCCTTTGATGCGCTGGCCGCGCTGCCGGCGATTGCCGGGGAACAGCGCGTGCTCTTCGGGATCGGCACCCCGGCAGACCGCGCCGCCGCAGCCGAGATCGCTGCGCGTGTGGCGCAATCGCTGGCGGCCGACACGCGGGTGCTCCATGCCGGCTGGATCGAGAGCGTGGGCTTGCGCACGCTGGTAACGCCAGCCTTCCCGCTGACCGCCACGCTCAACACGTTCAGCGAGACCTTTCCGCTGATGCTGATCGGCATGGCCTTGTTCAAAAGCGGCTTTTTCACCGGGCGCTGGCCGCGCGCGGCGATGCTGGGCCTGGCCCTTGGCGGCGTGGTGCTGGGCGGCGGCGCCACCGTGGCGCTGGCGCTGTGGGCCGATCGCAGCGGTTGGCCGGCACAGCTGACCTTTGCCGTGACCACCGACATGGCCGCCCTGCCCCGGCTGGCGATGACGCTGGGCTATGCCGCCGGGCTGCTCTTGGCCTGGCCGGCGCTGTCCCGCCGGGCGCCTGGCCGCGCGCTGGCGGCAGCGGGCCGCTGCGCCTTTACCAATTACCTCGGTACCAGCCTGATCATGAGCGCGCTGTTCTGCGGCTGGGGCGCGGGGCTGGGTTGGGGCAATGCCCATGCCGTGCCACGTGGCAGCCTGCCGCTGTTCGTGATCCTGGGCTGGGCGATCATGCTGGCCTGGCCGCAAGCCTGGCTGGCCCGCTTTGGCCAGGGGCCGCTGGAGCGGCTGTGGCGCCGCCTGACCTTTGCGGGCGTTATACGGTCTGCGGGTGGCGCGGGGTAAGGATCAGCACGCCTTCTTCCACCCGCCAGCCTTTGAGGCGGTTGAGGAAATTCATGCCCAGCACGTTGAGGCCGCCGGTCGTCTCGCTGACGATCACATCCATGTGGCGCGCAACGATCGAGCCGAACTTCAAGGTTTCCACCCGCGCGGTCTGTGCTTCCACATCGCCGTTGGCAGTGTGCATCACCACAGGCAGGCGCAGCGGATCGGCCGCAATCCCCGCCTCGCTCGCGCCTTCGGCCGACAGCGTGGTAATCGTTGCGCCGGTATCGACCATGAAGCGGGTGCGGGTGCCGTTGACGTTGGCCTCGATCCAGTAGTGTCCGTCAGCCGCCAGTGGCACGCGCACTTCGCCGCCCGAAACCTGCGCTTCGGGCAGGCCGATGCTGGGCATGAAATGGGCGAACGAGGGATCGAGATGGACGAAGCGCAGGCATGCCACGGCAAACACGCCGAGCAGCACGAGATTGCCGAAAAAGCGCATGAGCCGCGCCAGCCCGCCGCCGCCCAGCCCCGCCAGGGTGACCAGCACCATCGCCACCAGCGCTGCCGCAAGCAGCGGCGGCGGGCTGGTAAGCCAGGGCGGCAGGGCGCCAAGCATGTGGCCGGGATCGATCATCACCCGCCTTTTGCCACAGCCAACCTTGCCCCAAGCTGAAAACGCATGCGCGCGGTCGCCATGCCGTAACGCTTGGGAAACCACGGTGATTTACGATAGAACCAAGGCTTGTCCCTGGGCGGGACAGGCAGCCCGGCGCGCTGGCGACAGTCGGCGCGAACGCTATTATCCGGGGCGAAAGGAAAATCTGGCATGGCTGGCAAGCCGGCATGGTGGCGCAAGGCGCTGTGGCCGAACGGAAAAGACGGGTTTAAGACCAGGCAGGGCCGCCAGGCTGCGTGGCGCTGCCTGGCGGTGCTGGGTGCGGGCACCTGTGCCACGGGGCTGGCCATGCTCCTGGCGTTTCATGTGGGCCAGGACCTGGCCCGCAGCCTCGCTGGCGGGGATGACGATGCGCCCCAGGCCCTGCCGACCGCGCTGGCCGAGGCGGCCCCTGCCCCGGCCGCGCAGGCCGCTACGCCGCCGGCAGCGGCTGCGCCTGCCGTGCAGACCCCGGCAGCCGACACGCCGTTCGTGGTCAAATCCGTGCTCAAGATCGATGGGCCGATCCGCTTTGGCCAGTTCTATTGGGATGAAAGCCAGGGCCAGGCCGGCCCGGTGGTGATCACCGTGGACCTGACCGCCCGCGTGCTCTCGGTGTTCCGCGATGGCCACGAGATCGGCGCCACCGCGATCCTAAAGGGCTATGGCGACAAGCCGACCCCGCTCGGCGTGTTTCCGATCACCCAGAAGGACGCAACGCACGTGTCCAACCTCTATGACGCGCCGATGCCCTGGATGCTGCGCCTGACCAACGATGGCGTCTCGATCCACGGATCAAAGGTGGAAAAGGGCTATGCCACCAACGGTTGCGTGGGCGTGCCCGACGAATTTGCCAAGCGCCTGTTCAAGGTGGCGAGCCTGGGCGACAAGGTGATCATCACCGACGGCAAGCGCCTGGGCCTGGGCGGGTCGATCAATCCTGGGGCTTAGGTGGATGGGCGAGGTCGCGCGCCATTGCTGATGGGGAGCCGACAGGATAATGTTCCGGCATGCCAATAGTGGAAGCCTTTGATCACGAAGACGCCTTGACACCGCTGTTCACGGCGGAGTTCGATTTCCTGCCGCGCAAGGGAGAATACCTCTCAATCGATGCGTCGACGGGATATTTCACATACTATAATGTTGTCGAGATTTGGCACCGACAGGACTGCAAGGGCGGTGCTTTTCGTGCGTGCATACGCCTTGAAGTTATCGACTGATAAAGCGCTCTCGTTCAACCACTTGTATTCCATTCCACCGTGATAACCGCGCAGGCGGGAATGACGAAGTGGGAGGGAGCACGGGCAGCTTGCGATCCATGCAGGCTGCGCCATTTGCGCTCGATCGGCTTAACCGCGCCCGCTGGTCCGTCTCCATTAAATCCACACGAAGACACAAAGACACGAAGGCGGGATGAAGACGTCTTTCTTCGTGTCTTCGTGGCTTCGTGTGAAATCATCTTGGCACCAGGTCGCGATTTGGCGGCAGCGTAAGGCTTGAAGAAGAAGCTGGACCCCGGATCAAGTCCGGGGTGACGAGGAATAGGACGGTCGTTTGTGGAATGACCGTCACTGGTGATCCCCCTGGCGGGGAGGCGATCACAGCACGTCGAACCCGCTGCCCAGGCCCCCGCGCAGTTTGTCGAGGGCCTGGGCCTTGAGCTGGTGCACGCGCGGGACGGATACTTCCAGCACCTGGGCGATTTCCGCGAGGTTCAGTTCTTCCACGAAATAGAGCTGGATCACCAGTTGCAGCCGCTCGGGTAGCGCGGCGATGGCCTTGGCTACCAGTTGGCGGCTTTCACTGTCGGCCAGCTGGGCAAAGGCATCGGGGCGATCGTCGGCAAAGGCGCTGTCGCTGTCGGAATAGGCGTCGTCGATCGCCTCGATCCGCACCGGCTCGCTCGCCGCGCGCAGGTCGGCCAGTTCGGTGTCGGTCAGCCCCAGGGCGCGGGCCAGTTCGGGCTCGCTGGGCATGCGGCCCAGTTCCATGGTCAGCTGGTTGGTCTTTTCGCGCAAGGTGCGCCGCCGATCGGACGAGGTGCGCGAAAGCGGCATGGTGCGCCGCACCAGATCGACCATCGCCCCACGCACCCGCAGCTTGGCATACGCGGCAAAGCCATCTTCGGTGGGGCCGGAATGCTTTTGCGCGCATTCGGTCAGCGCCACCAGGCCCGCCTGGACCAGATCATCGACATCCACCCCGGAATGGCCAGACCCGTGCACATGCCAGGCCAGGCGGCGCACCATCGGCAGGAACCGGCGAATGCGATCGGCGGTATCGTCACGATAGGCACGCGAGGCGGCAAAGCTGCGGTGATCGTGTTTCATGGCGTCTCGTTTTCTTTTTTGAAGACCAGGAAGAGGCAGGAGCGGGCGCCGCAATCACGCCGCCAGGGCGGGTTGGAGCGGCGGCGGCAGCTGCGGCGGCCCGGTCGGCGTCTCCTCGCCGATCACGGCAACCACCTCGATCGGCTGCGTCGGTGGCAGTTCGGCGATCGACAGCACCACGCAACCCGGCGCGCGCTGCCGCATCAGCGCGGCCAGCGCCCGCCGCGCGCGCGGCTGCACGATCAGCGCCGGCGCAATTGCGCCAGGGCCGCGCTGGGTGACAATGGCGTTGACCCGTTCGCCGATAGTGCGCGCCAGGTCTGGCTCGATCACCGGCTGGCCAGTGACCGGATCGTGCATTCCGCCCACGATCATCCCTTCAAGCTGGCCCGACAGCGTGAGCACGGGCAACCGTTCGGTGGGGCCACAGACCCGCGCGACGATCAGCCCGCCCAGCTCGGCCCGCAGCAGATCGACCAGCTTGTCGTGATCGGTGGTCTGCAGCACGGCCTGGCTCAGCGCGGCCAGGATCGGCATCGGATGGGCGATGGTCACCCCGTCTTCGAGCAGGGCGTGGAACAGGCGGGTGAGCGCGGCGAGCGAGAGCGGCTGCGGATGCAGCGTTTCGATAAGGCCAGGCGCGCGATCGCGCACCGCCTCGAGAATGGCGCGCACTTCATCGGGGCCGAGCAGCAATTGCGGCCGTTCACCCAGCAACTGATTGAGGTGCGTGGCGATGACCGTGCTGGCGTCCACCGTCAGGAAGCCTTCGGCGATGGCCTGATCGCGCAAGTGGTTATCGATCCACAGCGCCGGGCAGCCAAAGCTGGGATCGCGCGTTGCCTCTCCGATCAGGCCATGATCGCCGCGCGCCTCGCCGGCGTCGATCGCCAGCACGCGATCGGCGCGCACCGTGGCCCCGCCCAGCGGCACCCCGCCCAGCATGATGCGATAATCGTTGGGGCCAAGGTCCAGGCTGTCGCGCACGCGGAACTGCGGCACGACGAAGCCGAACGCCTGGCTCAACTGCTTGCGCACGCCGGTGATGCGGGTGACCAGCGGCGAACCGCGCCGCTCGTCCACCAGGTGGACCAGGCCATAGCCCAGCTCGATAGTGACCAGCGTATGGTCGCTGACCTCTTCCAGGGTGATGCGGGCCGGATCGCTGGGCGGCGCTTCGGGTTCGAGCACGGGCTCGGGACGGCGGGCGCGCTGGCGCAGGGCCCACCACAACCACCCGGTGCCGGCCGCAGCGGGCAGGAACACCGATTGCGGCATCGCGGGAATGGCGCCGATCGCGCCAAGGATGATCGCCACCGGCAGCCAGGTGGCGGGATTGGCAAACTGGTGGCCGATCTGGCCGGCCAGATCGCGGGCATCGGCCACGCGGGTGACGATCACCGCCGCCGCGATCGACAGCAGCAGCGAAGGCACCTGCGCCACCAGCGCATCGCCTACCGCCAGAGTGATATAGCGCTGCGCTGCCTCGCCAGCGCTCAACCCGTGGGTGATCATCCCCAGGCAGAAGCCGGCGATGATATTGACGCCCAGGATCAGCAGCGCGGCAATGGCATCGCCTTTGACGAACTTGCTGGCGCCGTCCATCGCGCCATAGAAATCGGCCTCGGTCGCCACTTCGCGGCGGCGGGACTTGGCTTCATCGGCGCTCATCAGCCCGGCGGCAAGATCGGCATCGATCGCCATCTGCTTGCCCGGCAAGGCATCGAGGGTGAAGCGCGCCGACACTTCTGACACACGGCCCGCGCCCTTGGTCACCACCACCAGGTTGATGATCATCAGGATCATGAACACGAACAGGCCAACGGCGAAATTGCCGCCGACCAGGAACGCGCCGAAGGCCTCGATCACGTGGCCAGCGGCGGCCTCGCCCTCGTGGCCCCGCACCAGCACGATGCGGGTGGACGCGACGTTGAGCGCCAGGCGCAGCAGCGTGGCAAACAGCAGGACCGAGGGGAACGAGCTGAAATCGAGGGGCTTTTCGGCATTCATCGCGGCCATCAGGATCGCCACCGACAGCGCGATGTTGACCACGAAGAACACGTCGAGCAGCACCGACGGCAGCGGCACGATCATCAGCACGATAAGCATGAGGATGCCGGCCGGAAGGGCCATGGCACCGGGCGAGCCAAAACGCTTGAACATGATCGGTTAGAGCCCCATCGCCTTGAGCCGGCCATAAGCACGGGCCACATGATCGCCACCCGCGTTGCCCGGCGCGGCCAGGGCGAAGGTATCGCGCAGGGTATCGGCCATCGAGGCACGCGGCGTGGCTGCCTGCCCGCCAGGGTTGCCCGCATTGGCCGCTGCCTGCTGGAATTCCTGCGCCATGGGGCCGCCGGTCGGCGCCGGCTGACTGACTGGCGCCCCCGGCAGATCGAGCGCGGAGGGATCGCCATAGGGCGTGGCGGCCATCGCCCATGAGCCCGAGAGCGGCGGCAGCGCGCTGCCGCTACCGGCAGCCTCGAGCCGGCTGCGCAGCAGGTGCATCACGCCCGACAGCGAACGCGGCGCGCCGCTGGCGGAAAAGAAGATCGCGCGGTTGGCCGCTGCCGCCTTGGGCAGCAGCGCCGCCGCGCTAGCATCGGGATCGGCGGCCAGGCCGGCCAGAAAGCGCCCGGCGCCATCGGCACCGAGGAAATGCGCGAGATAGAGTTCGGCATTGTCGGGATCGCGGCCCAGCGTGGTGGAGAGCGCCACGCGGTTGTCGTTGGCCAGGTCTCCGGCCAGAAGGGCAGAAAGCTGGGGGTCATGGCGCATGGCCAAGAGGCGGCTGCGCAGCGCGGGATCGCTGGCGGCACTGCCCACGGCATCGCCCGCCCAATCCAGCCCATGATCGGCGCCGTGGCGCGCCAGGGTGCCGAGCCAGGTCTGCCCGGTGAACTGGTAAAGCCCGGTCGCGCTGGACGTGCGAGCGCGGGCATGGGGATCAAGCCCGGATTCGAGCCGCGCCTGCGCGAGCAGATAGCCAAAGTCCACGCCGGTGGCATTGGCCGCGCGCGCAATGGCGGCGTGCACCGCACCGCCCTGGGGTGCGCTGCCGCCCATGATCGCGCCGGTTGCCGGATCGGCAATGCTGCCGGCAGAGTTTTGCACTGAACTCAAGGCCCACATCCTTGTGCTTGCGGCGAAAGCCAGACGATGGCGCGCCGCGACAAGGATGGTTCAGCAAGGGTTGTGCCAGTTTTTCGAAATCCTGAAAAAGGATGCCGGATTCAGCGCTTTGCCGCGCACAAAAAAGCGCTGCGGGCCGGCCCGGCAAGGGCAGCGGCACGCAGCGCCAGACAAAATTTGCCGGTGGGGATCAGCGCACGCGCGCGGTGCGGGCGTGGTGCGCGCGCACCTGGCCGGCATGGGCGCGATAGAGCGCGGGGGTTCCGGTAAGGGCATCGAGCCGCGCGGCAACATTGGCGGCGATCAGGTTGCGCACGCGGCGGTTGGCTTCGTTGAGGCGGCGCGCGGCATCGACCATGCCCCGGCATTCCTCGTCGATCGCCTCGCTCGCCACCGTTTCCAGGCGGCTGCACAAATCCGCCTTGTCGACCGCGCACCCCATGATCGCATCCATGTCGAGGCCAGCCAGCGCCTGGCGTTCTTCATTGAGCACGGCAATCATCTGGCCCAGCGCGCGGGCGAGATCGGTGGGGTGGCAAATCGGTGCGTCAGCAGTCATTGGGGGGTCCTCAGCAGCATGCCGGCGGCAATCATGGCATCGGCGATCCGGGCGGGAATCACCGGGTAATGGCCCTCCGCGATGGCGCGGCGAATCTGGGCGACGCGATCGCTGCTGACCGGCACCTCGCCGGCGCGGGTGGCATCGCTGGTGGCAACAGTGGCAGCGGCGGTGGCCGCGCTGGCCTGGGCAGCAGGCGCGGCCTGGGCTACGGCTGCCGCCGTGGGATCGGTCGCCTGGGGCGGCACATCGGATGCGGCAATCTTGACCTGGACCGCACCAACCGGCCGCGACGGTCCGATTTCGATGTTGGACATGGTCGAGCTCCTCGGGGGTGATGCCGGGAAGAACGGCATCGCGCCGCAGAGTTTAAGACCATGCGGCGGATTTTTGCCGGGTCAATCTGCCTTAGGGAAATTGCAGTGGTGCGCGCCGGTTCACTCGACCGGCACTTCGACCACGCCGGGGCGCACGATGCGCCCGCGCAGGGCATCGGCCTTGGCCCCGGTGCGCACGCGGATCCAGCCGCCCACCGGGCCAGGATCGAGCGCCTCGCCAGCCTGCTCGACCGAAAAGCCATCGCCCACCATGGCGATCGTCACGCCATCGCCGCGCAGCACCGCCGGCGCTGCGGCCGGGCCAGCCGGCGCTTCGGCAACCGTGGCCACTACCGGCACGAACAGGCGCCAGCCGCCGGTGTCGGGGCAGCGCACCAGGATGCTGTCATGCGCCCCGGCGCGCCAACCCAGGGCCAGCGGCGCGGTGCAAGCCACCAGGCGCAAGCGCCGATCAACCGGCTGCGCCGCGCCGCCCGGCACGCCGATGCTGCGGCCGGTGAACTGCGCAACGGCCTGATCGATTGCGGCCATATCGGCAAAGCGCGTGGTTGGCGCCTGCGCCACCTGCGCCCGCGCCACAGGGCCAGTGGCCAGCAGGGCGGCAAGCGTACCGGCAACGACTGCGGCAAGGGGGGCGGCAAAAACAGGCCGGTTGGCGGCAGCGAACATGGCAATTTCCTGAAGCGGGAGGCGTCTTGCCCGCTTTTCAGCAAGAGCCATGCCATTCAACGCTCTTCATCGTAGCCCAGCGTGACGCTGGCGCCCGGCTGCGCGCCAGGTTCCACCACCAGCCGCGCGCTGGCGGCACGTTGACCAGCGCTACGGGCCAGGCTGGCGGCCTGGTCCAAGGCTGCCTCTCGCCCGCCAGGCCCCGTGGCATAGCGCACCACGATCGACAGGCGCAGGCGCGGATCGGCCGCCTGTTCAGCCAGCCATTGCGCCAGCGGCGGAGCGCCAGGCCCATCGCGCCACACGCCCACCGGCTCTGCCTGCAGCGACGGGGCAACGGGCTGAACCGCAGGCGGCGGCGCCGGGGCGCGCAGCGGGGCCGCCTGCGCCCTGACCGCGGGCGAGGCCGGGCCTTCGGCCACGGACAGGGCAGAGGCGCAGATCATGAACAGGATCAGCGCGAGATCGGCCAGGATGGTCTGCCATCCGGTCTGCCCGGGCCGGGTGATCATGCCGTTTCGCGCGGATCGAGGGGTCGCAGCCCCGTATCTGCCGCCATGCCATCGGCGTTTGCCGCCCTGCGTGGCAGGGTGACGCCGTGCGGTGACAGCGGCGTGGCGCGCTGGCGATCGGGGCAGGCTGGCCCCACCTGCTGGGTCAGCCAGGTCATCACGTCGGCGCGGGCTTCCTCTTCGGCCTGCGAGGCGCGCTCTACCGCACGGCCCAGCGGCCCCATGACGATGTGGGCCAGCAGCAGGCCATAGAGCGTGGTCAGGACCGACATGGCGATGGCGCCGATGAAATTGCCGTGGGCCAGGCTTTCCACCTTGAGCTGGCTGAGCGCCACGAGCGTGCCCGCCAGGCCGAACACCGGCGACAGATCGGCCGCCTGCGCCAGGGTGCGTGCCGCTGTGGTGGCGCGGCGCAGGCGCGCGCGGCGCCAGGTTTCATGCTGTTCGACCAGCCCGTCGAGCGAGCGGGTACGCACCAGCGCGGTGGTGGCGGAATCAAATTCGCGATCGGCCAGGCGGCGCGGGTTGGCGCGGATCACCCCATCGCGGCGGATCAGCGCCACCTCGTGCGCGAGTTCGGAACGCATCGCCGCGGCATTGAAGCCAGGGCGCAGCAGCCCCGCCACCGCGCGCACCGCCACAAGGCTGTCATGCCAACCACAGCGCAGCACGGTGCCGACCAGCGTGCCGCCAACAACGATCACGGCCGATTGGGCATCCAGCAGGTGGGTTAAATCCATGGGCCTTGGTCTTTCGCGAAATCCTGGCACGAAGAACGGCAGCGCGCGCGCTGGTTTCAGGGGGGCGGCAGCCCGGCTTGCCGCCTTTCGGCAAAGCCTTGCCGTGCCTGGCGGGGTGGCCTGCAACCGTGGTGCCAGATTCCGGGCCATTGGCGCACTTGGCACGTCCCTTGCTGAACCACCGGCATCATTCGTCTGCCCAAGGAAAGCGAGAGCACCGCCGATGAGCCAGAGTGCACCATCCGACAGCCTGTTCGGCATCCATGGCGCCGCGCTGGAACTGCGCGCCACGCGCCTGGGGCTGCTGTCGTCCAACATCGCCAATGCCGCCACGCCCGGCTACAAGGCGCGCGACATCGATTTCGGGGCCGCGCTCAAGGCGCGCCTGGCCGGTGCCAGCGAAAGCCAGGCCGAAGCCGGCGCAGCGCTCTATCGCGTGCCGGTGATGCCCAGCCTGGATGGCAACACGGTGGAAATGGCCACCGAGCAGACCGCCTTTGCCGAAAACGCGGTGGGCTATTCCGCCACGCTGGAGTTCATCCGGGGGCGCGTGGGCGAAGTGACCCGCGCGCTCAAGGGTGAATGACCATGGCGGGCAACGGCAACACCCCCCTCACCCTGTTCGGCGTGACCGGCCGCGCGATGTCGGCCCAGTTGGTGCGGATGAACGCGGCGGCATCGAACCTGGCCAATGCCGGCAACGTCGCCGGCAGCGAGGCGCAGGCCTATCGCCCGCTGCGCCCGGTCTTTGCCGAGGAACTCGATGCGCGCTCCGGCCTCGCCACGGTCAAGGTCCAGGGGGTCTATCGCACCGATACCACCGCCGTGCGCACCCACGATCCCGACAATCCCCTGGCCGATGCCAATGGCGATGTCTGGGCCGCCCCGGTCGATGAAAATGCCGAGATGGTCGAGATGATGGAAGCCAGCCGCCAATACCAGAACGTGGTGGAGGCGATGCAGACCGCCAAGCAGCTGATGCTCGATACGATGAGGATGAAGTGACATGACCACCGTTACCTCTACCAGCGCCACGGGCACCGCAGCGGCCCCGGCCAAGACCGGCTGGGCCAGCCTTGGCGCCACCGATTTCCTCAAGATGCTGACCGCGCAGCTGCAGAACCAGGACCCGACCTCGCCGGTGGACAACACCCAGATGGTGGCCCAGCTGGCGCAGTTTTCGTCGCTGTCGAACTCCACCGAGATGAACTCAACGCTGAGCGCCATTTCCGACAAGCTCGACAAGCTGAACACGGCCAGCGCGTCAAACGCCGATGTGGCCGCCACGCTCAAGACCATTTCGCAACAGTTGGCCGCGATCGGCGCGGCCCAGGCCGCCGCCGGCACCACTGGCACGACGGCGGGCGGCACGGCGACGGGCACCACCACCGCCACCACCGCCGCCTGATCCCTTTCCCCAACCGACAGGAAAACACGCCATGTCGTTCTATACCTCGCTCAACGGCATCAAGAATGCGCAGACCGATCTCAACGTCGTCAGCAACAACATCGCCAACTCGGAAACCAACGGCTTCAAGAAAAGCACGGTGAGCTTTGCCGACGTGGTTGCCGGCACGGCATTCACCAACCCGCGCCTGATCGAGGGGATCGGCGCCAAGGTCGAGGCGATCACCCAGAACTTCAAGCAGGGCGCGCTCGATTCCACCGGCTCCTCGCTCGACGTGGCGGTAAGCGGCGACGGGTTCTTCACCGTCAAATCGCCCACCACCGGGCAGACGATGTACACCCGCAATGGCGCCTTCCAGATGGATGCCGGCGGTTATGTCACCGACGCGCAGGGCAACCGCGTGCAGATGTATCCCACCGACGCCACGGGCACTGCCACCAGCACGAGCCTGCAGGACACGCTGGTGCCGATCACCAACGCCGCCGGATCGGAATTTGCCGGGATGACGGTTTCGGAAAACGGCAATGTCGCGGCCAGCTATGCCGACGGGTCCAACACCGTGATCGGCAAGATTGGCCTCGCCACCTTCCTCAATCCGCAGGGCCTGCGCCAGCAGGGATCGGCCGATTGGACCGCCACCAACCTGTCGGGCACGGCCAACTATGGCGAGCCGACCAATGGCCAGTACGGCAAGCTGATGTCGGGCTATCTCGAACGCTCCAACGTCGAGGTGTCGGACGAGCTGGTGGGCCTGATCGTGGCCCAGCGCGCCTATCAGGCCAATGCCAAGGCGATCGATACCGCCACCCAGGCCACCCAGGCCATTCTCAACCTGCGCAGCTAAGGCTTAAGGGAGGCAAGCGGCCATGGACCGGCTGATCTATACCGCCTATTCCGGCATGACCGGATCGATGGTGCGCGAGCGCGTGATCGCCAGCAACATGGCCAATGCGCAGACCGTGGGCTTTCGCCAGGAAATGCTCAGCGCCACGCCGGTCACGCTCAAAGGCCCCGCGCTGGAAGCCCGCGCGATGACGCAAGGCTATGTCCAGGGTTCCAGCATGAAGCAGGGCGCCACCATGGCGACCAACAACCCGCTCGACGTGGCGTTGAGCGGGGACACCATGCTGGCCGTGCAGGCGCAGGATGGCAGCGAGGCCTATACCCGGCGCGGCGACCTGACGATCACCACCGATGGCGTGCTGCAGAACGGCGACGGGCGGCCGGTGATCGGCGATGGCGGGCCGATCACCGTACCGACCGGCACGATCGTGACCATCGCGCCCGATGGCACCGTGCTGGCCGGCGATCCGCAGAACCCGTCCACCCCGCCCCAGGCGGTGGCGCGGATCAAGCTGGTTTCCACCCAGGGCAGCCAGGTGGGCAAGGGGCTGGACGGGCTGTTTCGCGTGACGGGGCCGAACAATACCATCGGCACCCTGCCGCAGGACGAAGAAGCCCGCCTGACTCCCGGCGCGCTGGAGCAATCCAACGTCGATCCCACGCAAGTGCTGGTCGAAATGGTGGAGGCGCAGCGCCTGTTCGACATGCGCACCAAGGTGGCCTCCACCGCGCGCGAGGTGGACGAGAAATCCGCCTCGCTGATGCGCCTCAACACCTGACAATCCCTTTCGGAGAGATCCTGCCATGCCCAGTTCCGCCCTTCACGTTGCCCGCACCGGCCTGGAAGCCCAGGACACGCGGATGCGGGTGATCGCCAACAACCTGGCGAACGTGAGCACCACCGGCTTCAAGCGCGACCGCGCCAACTTTTCCACGCTGGCCTATCAGGACACGCGCGTGGCCGGGCAGCAGTCTTCCAACGAGACCGCCTATGCCACCGGGCTCAACCTGGGCACCGGCGTGGCGCTGCAGGGCACCGCGCGGATGGAAAGCCAGGGCCAGCTGCAAAGCACCGGCAATGCGCTTGACCTGGCGCTCGACGGTGATGGTTTTTTCCAGGTGACGCTGCCCGGCGGCCAGCTGGCCTATACCCGCGCCGGCAATTTCAGCCGCTCGGCCGACGGCACGCTGGTGACCTCGCAAGGCTATCCGCTGCAACCGGCGATCACCGTGCCCGAAGGCGCAAGCGCGATCACCGTGGCGCAGGACGGCACCGTGACCGCCACGCTGCCCGGCGCGACCGAGGCGACCACGCTGGGCCAGATCACCATTGCCAGCTTTGCCAATCCGCAGGGCCTCAAGGCGCTGGGCGACAACTTTCTGGTGGAAACCGGCGCCAGCGGCGCAGCGCAAGTGGGCAATGCCGGCGACGCCGGGCGCGGTCATATCCAGCAGGGTTACCTGGAAGCGTCCAACGTCAACGTGGTGGAAGAGCTGGTCGACATGATCGAGTGCCAGCGCGCCTACGAGATCAATTCCAAGATGATCTCGGCGATCGACGAGATGCTCAAGAACGCCAACCAGACGCTGTAAGGCCGGAAAGACGCTAAAGCCCATGGACTCTCCGTTCGATCCCCTGTTCGACAAGGCGCTGCATGCCGAGCGCGGCCGTGGGCTTGCCCCGCGGCAGGGCCTGGGCCTGCGCCAGGGCCTGGGCCTGGGCCTGCGCCTGATGGCGATGCTGGTGGTGCCGGCGATGATCACGGCCGGCATGCTGGTGGCGGCCCAGCCGGCCAAGGCGCGCAACCGCCCGGCGGCGGGGTTTGATCCAGCGCTGCCGGTCGAAAGCCCGGCCAAGCCCGCCGATGGCAGCATTCTCAACCTGGCCAATGGCTATGCCGGGCTGGTCGAAGGGGCGCGCGCCCATGCCGTGGGGGACAGCCTGGTGATCGTTCTGGCCGAACAGCTGACCACGTCGAAATCGGCGGCGAGCAAGACCGCCAAGTCATCCTCGTTCACGTTCACTCCGCCCAACAAGGGGCCGCTGTCGATCCTGTCGCAGAACGGCATCAACAATTCGGGCGCCAGCGCCTTTTCCGGCCAGGGCAATGCCTCGCAGACCAGCACGCTGGGCGGCGAGGTTTCGGTGACGATCGCCCAGGTGCGTCCCAATGGCACCGCGCTGGTCAAAGGCGAAAAGCGCCTGACGCTGAGCCAGGGCCAGGAATGGGTGCAGCTATCGGGCATCGTGCGCCTGGCTGATATCGACACGACCAACCGCGTCCAATCGGGCCAGGTGGCCGATGCGCGGATCACCTATGCCGGCAACGGCGATGTCAGCCGCGCTGCCCACCAAGGCTGGCTGACCAAGTTCTTCAACCTTGTCAGCCCGTTCTAGGGAACCCTTGATGTCTATCGCTTCTCCCATCGCGTTCGATCTGGCCGCTGCGGCGCTGGCCGGGCTGGCCCTGCGCCCGCTGTGGCGGCGCGGCCTGCTGGCAGTGCGCCCCGGCCTGTGGCTGGTGATGGTGGCCGCAGCGCTGGCCGCGCTGCCGGTGTTGGGCACCGCCGCCCATGCCGAACGGGTGCGCGATCTGGGCGAGTTCCAGGGCGTGCGCTCGAACCAGCTGACCGGCTATGGCATCGTGGTGGGCCTGCCCGGCACGGGTGACGACAACCTGGAATACCTGACCCAGGCGATGCGCGGGGTTTCGGGCCGGCTGGGCGTGCAATTGCCCGCCGGCGTGGCGCCGGGCCTGAAGAATGCAGCGGCGGTGATGATTACGGCCGATCTGCCGGCCTTTTCCAAGCCCGGCCAGCGCATCGACGTGACCGTATCGACGATCGGCAAGGCCAAGTCCTTGCGCGGCGGGGCGCTGGTCTTGGCGCCGCTCTATGGTGCCGATGGGCAGATCTATGCCATGGCGCAGGGCAACCTTGCCGTCGGCGGCCTGGGCATTACCGCCAAGGATGGATCGCAGCTGACCGTCAACGTGCCCACGGTGGGCCGCATTGCCGAAGGCGCCACGGTGGAGCGCGCGGTCGATACCGGGTTTGATCGCAACGAGGTGTTGCGCTGGAACCTGTTCGACGCCGATTTCCTCAACGCCGCCCGCGTGCGCGATGCGATCAACACGCGTTTTCCCGGCACCGCCAGCGTGGAAGACGGCGTGACCGTGGCGCTGCGCCTGCCCAATGGCAGCGATGCCCGCGCCAGCGCCATGGCCGCGATCGAGGCGATCGAGGTGAGCCCGGCCGAGGCCGCCGCCAAGGTGATCGTCAACAGCCGCACCGGCACGGTGGTGATCAACAGCGCGGTGCGCCTGTCTCCCGCCGCGATCAGCCACGGCAAGCTGGTGATCAAGGTTGATGAAAAACCGCGCGTATCGCAGCCCGGCCCCTTTTCCAACGGCCAGACCGCCGTGGTGCCGAGCAGCCAGATCAGCGTGGAGGAACAGGGCAACCACGTGGCGCTGTTCAAGCCCGGTGCCTCGCTCTCTTCGCTGGTCAATGCCCTTAACAAATTGGGGGTTTCGCCGTCCGATCTGGTGGCGATCCTGGAAGCGCTCAAGCAGGCCGGCGCCCTCAAGGCCGAAATGGTGGTGATCTGATGACTTCTGCATCGACAAGCACCGGCGCCGTTTCGGGCGCCGCCGCAGCCGCCACGTCCCCGGCCAGCGGCCCCGATCGCGCCGCGCTGCGCAAGGCCGCGCAGGGTTTCGAGGCGATGTTCCTGCGCCAGATGTTGAGCACCGCGCGCAGCACCGACTTGGGCGGCGACGATCTGTTCGGCAAGAAGCAGGACGATACCTTTACCCAGATGCGCGACGAACGCTTTGCCGAGATCGCCGCCAAGGCCGGCACGCTGGGCCTGGCCACGCGGCTGGAAAGCCAGTTGGCCAGTGCGGCTGCCCAGGCCACTGGCGCCAAGCCTAAAACCGGTGGGGGAGCCTGAGCGCCATGACCACCGACCTGCTCTCGATCGCGCGCAGCGCCACCCGCGCCGCCCGCACCCAGTTGGACGTGACCGCCCAGAACATCGCCAATGCCGGCACCGATGGTTATGTGCGCCGCACGGTATCCACCGAAGAGGTGATGACGCCCGGCTATGTTGCCGGGAACCGCGACGTGTCGCTGTCGGGCGTGCGGGTGACCGGGGTTATCCGCAATGCCGATGCCTTTCGCCAGGCCGAGGTGCGGCGCACCGGCGCCGATACCGCGCGCGCCGATACCGAAGTGGGCGGCCTTACCGATATCCAGTCCGCGCTTGAGGCGCCGGGCGTCTATTCGGCGATCACCGGCTTTGAAACCGCCCTCACGCAACTGGCGCAAAGCCCCACCGACACGCCGTTGCGCGCCTCGGTGATCGCGGCGGCGCAGACCCTGTCCAACAGTTTCAACATCGCGTCAAACCAGCTCGATGCCGTGGCCAAGGGCCAGCAGGGCGGCGCCAGCGATGGCGTGAACCAGATCAACACGATGTCGGCCGAACTGGCCAAGGTCAACGGCCGGCTGGCGCGCATGGCCGATGCCAGCAGCGATCGCACCGGCCTGCTCGACCAGCGCGACATGCTGCTCGAAAAGCTGGCGGGCTATGCCGATATCGCCACCAGCTTTGCCAGCAATGGCGCGGTTGATGTGACGCTGGGCGGCGCATCGGGCGCGCCGCTGGTGACCGGTGCCACGGCGCAAGCGCTGGCGGTTACCACCGCTACCGATGGCACGATCGGCTTTACCGTCAACGGCGGCGCGGTCACTCTGTCGGGCGGCTCGCTGGCGGGGCAGCAACAAGTACTGGCCAACCTGGCCGATGTGCATGGCCAGCTCGACACCCTGGCCAAGAGCGTGATCGACACGGTCAACACCGTGCAGGGCAATGGCGCCGCGCTTGATGGATCGACCGGCCCTGCACTGTTTTCCGGCACGGGCGCGGGCAGCATGGCGCTTGCCACCACCCAGGGCAGCGCGATCGCCACGGCGGCCGCAGGCGCCGCCGCCGGCAGCCGCGACACCACCAACCTAACCGCGCTGCGCAATGCGCTGACCAGCGCCGATCCGGCCGGCACGATGGATACCCTGATCTATCAGGCCTCTGCCACGGTGCAGGCGCGCACCACCACGCGCGATGCGCTCAAGACCATTTCCGATGCGGCCAAGACCGCGCTTTCCGCCCAGGCCGGAGTCGATCTCGACACCGAAGCCATCAACCTGACCCGGTTCCAGCAGGCGTTCCAAGCCTCGGGCCGGGTGATGCAGGTTGCCGGCAACCTGTTCGACACCATCCTCTCGATCAAGTAGGTCGCCCATGTCATCCAGCGTATCGACCACTACGTCCGCGTTCTACGATCGCTCCGCGCTCGATCTCAACGGCTTGCGCACCCAGATGGAGCAGGTGCAGACGCAGATTTCCAGCGGCAACCGGCTGACCGCCTCGTCAGACGATCCGCTCACCGCCTCGCGCCTGCGCAACCTGCAACGCCAGGATGCCATCGCCAAGGTCGATGCCGGCGCGGCCAACCGCGCCACGGCCGATCTCAACCTGACCGATTCGGCCATGACCGAGATGATCAACACGCTGCAGCGCACGCGCCAGCTGGCCAACCAGGCCGCTACCGGCACGCTGTCGAACGAGCAGCGCACCAGCATTGGCCAGGAACTGGCCGAATTGCGCAACAACCTGGTCTCGCTCGCCAATTCGCGTGACAGCGCGGGCAATGCGCTGTTCGGCGGCGATGCGGCGGGCGCGGCCTATAGCGTGGATGCCACCACCGGCGTGGTCAGCTATGTCGGCAGCGGCAGCGCCGGCACGCTGGAACTGGGCGACGGGCAGAGCGTGAAGCGCAGCCTGACCGGGCCGGAGTTTCTCAATTTCTCGTCGGGCGGCACCAGCAGCGATGTCTTTGCCGCGCTCAAGAGCCTGACCGACGCGATCAGCGCGGGCGGCACCGGCGCGCAGTCTGCCGCCAACAGTGCGCTTACCACGCTCGATGATGCCATGACGGCCGTATCCACCGGGCAGACCGTGGTGGGCGCGCGGCTGTCGTGGATCGATCTCAATACCGAGCGGCAGACCACGATGGGCGAGGCGCGCAGCCAGGACCAGAGCACGCTGGGCGCCACCGACATCCCATCGGCCTATACCCGGTTGCAGGAACTGGCCACGGTGCTGCAGGCCAGCCAGGCCAGCTTCACCAAGATCTCGGGCCTTTCGCTCTTTACCATGATGTCCTGAAAGTGCGCGCGCCCGTGCCGTTCTGCATTGCAGCAACGGCCGGGCGATAGCGCCGGCTTTCACGGTTTATCGACAGGGTCACCGCTTCATGTTTGCTGGTATCGGCATCGTCGTCCTGCTCGCCATGGTTTTTGGCGGCTTCATCATCACCGGTGGCGCAATCGGCCCGGTGGCCGAAGCCATACCCCACGAAATGCTGATCATCGGCGGCGCGGCGCTGGGCGCCACGATCACCGGCAATTCCATGCACGAACTGAAGGGCATCGGCGCGGGCCTAGGCAAAGTGTTCAAGGGCCCCAAGCACAACAAGCAGGACCATGTCGATGCCATCGTGCTGTGTGCCAAGCTGATGAAGATCCTGCGCAGCGATGGCCCGGTGGCGCTGGAAAGCCATGTGGCCGATCCCAAAAGCTCGGCCCTGTTTGCCGAATATCCGCGCATCCTGGCCCATAGCGCGCTGGTCTCGCTGATCTGCGATACGCTGACCCTGATCGTCGTGTCTTCCGGCACGCTGGAAGTGCATGCCGTGGAAGACGTGATGGACCACGCGATGAAAACCCATTTCCACGAGCAGGAAGAGGCGCAGCACGCCCTGCAAGGCCTGGCCGACGCCCTGCCCGCGCTGGGGATCGTGGCCGCCGTGCTGGGCGTGGTCAAGACCATGGGCTCGATCGACAAGCCACCCACGGTGCTGGGCGCGATGATCGGTTCGGCCCTGGTCGGCACGTTCATGGGGGTGCTGCTGGCCTATGGCATCGTCGCGCCGCTGGCTGGCCGGCTCAAGCAGGTGCTCGATCAGGATGCGATGATCTACCAGGCGGTCAAGCAGGTGATCGTGTCCTCGCTGCACGGCTGGCCGCAGCCGCTGGTGGTGGAAAGCGCGCGTTCGGGCCTGGGCCATGCGTTCCGGCCCGGCCTGTCGGAACTGCTCGACGCGCTGCGCGGCCGCTAAGCGAAAGGGATCGCCATGGCCAAGCCACCCAAGGGCAAGGACGCACCCAAGCCGATCATCGTCAAGAAGATCACCGTGGTGGCCGGCGGCCATCACGGCGGGGCCTGGAAAGTGGCCTATGCCGATTTCGTGACCGCGATGATGGCGTTCTTCCTGCTGATGTGGCTGCTGGGCGCGACCACCGAAAAGCAGCGCAAGGGCATTGCCGACTATTTTACCCCCACCCTGGTCAAGACGCGCAAGGGCAGCGCCGGGTCTGACGGGCTGCTCGGCGGCTCGTCGCTGACCGATGCCGACAACTATCCCCACCGCGCCGGGCAGACCGGCACGCGCACGATGACCATCCCGCGCGATGCCACCGGCGGCCCCAAGGATGGCGGATCGAAGATGAAGCGCACCCAGGTGATGCAGCAGCGGCTGAAGGAAAAGCTGGATGCCAATGAAAAGCTGCGCCAACTGGCCAAGCAGGTGCACATGACGATGACGCCCGAGGGCATCCGCATCGACATGCTCGACGATGCGCACTTCTCGATGTTCCGCCTGGGCACCACGATCCTCACGCCCGATGCGCTGGAACTGATCCGGGCGATCGGCCAGGCCATCGCGCCCGAACCCGGCGGCCTGACCGTGCGCGGCCATACCGACGCGCTGCAGTGGAAGCCTGGCGACCCGGCCAACAACTGGTCGCTTTCGGCCGGCCGCGCCGAAGCCACGCGCCAGGCCCTGATGCGCAACGGCGTGGGCGAGGCCCGCTTCCAACGGATCGAAGGCGTGGCCGACCGCGAACCCCTGGTGCCCGACAGCCCCAACGACCCGAGCAACCGCCGCATGTCGATCCTGCTGCTGGATTGAACCGGTTGCGGTGCCAAGCGCGAGACCGGGCGTGGTGCTTTGTCATGGAGTCACACGAAGCCACGAAGACACGAAGGAAAGACCCTTCTTCGTGTCTTCGTGGCTTCGTGTGGGATTTTCAGGCAGAGCGGTTGGGATCGCAGACTGACCGATCCGGATAGCCCGATGTCGAATGGCTGATGGTAGTGAAGAGTTGCCTTTGCCGCCTCCGACTTCGTCACTCCTGCGCAGGCCGGAATCCAGTGGCTTCCGGGCGATTGAGACCACGCCGAAACTGGATTCCCGCCTGCGCGGGAATGACGAAGAAATGGATTAAAAGTCGCTGGAAACGGACAGGCAGCTTTCGAAGGGCGCGGGCGATAGCTGCCTTCCCAAAAACGATGGTGGAACGGGAAACTTCGGCAGGCTACATCAGCGGGCTGGTGGCTGCATAAGCTCTATCGTGATATGATCCGGGCCTGAAACATAGGTCACCAAAGTTCCCTTGCGGGGACCACCTGCGATTGGCAGCGGGCTACCCTTCGCCTTCCATCCTGCTGCCTCGACGCGGGCTATGGCGGCATGGATATCCTTCACGGTCAGAGCTAGGTGCGCCGCACCGATCGCCCCCGCGCTATCGGGCACCGCCCCGTTCTGGCGTCCCTTTGAATATTGCAACAGTTCGACCACGTAACCGTTTGGCGCCCTGACGATCGCCGTTTTCACACTCGGATCATCGACACCTGTGACTTGATGCACGAAGTCGCCCCCCATCTCCGCTTGTCGCTCAAGTGTGAAGCCGAGCGCTTCCGTCCAAAACCGAATGGCTTCGTCCAAAGACGATACAGCGAAGCCCGTGTGGTCCACGGCGATCACGTTTGTTGCGTCGTTCATTGTTGCACTCTCACCGGGCCGTGCCTGCGCTGTCTGGGCCTGCGCCCCGGCGGCAACTGATGCCAACAGCATGACGAATATGATCTTCATGATGACGCCTTAACGGGTCGGCCTCCTACCGAGAAGGAACCTTTTTTGAGAGATCGGTGCCCTCCCACGTTCGGGTTGGAAGCCGTTCGGTGCATTCGCTTTCCCAAAATATGTTCCCGATTCCTCTTTTCCAAATATGCGTCTCAGGCATGAGAAATCGGGACTGATCCGGGCCAACAATCGGCAACTTTCGGGATCGCGAGTTCAAGACCTGATCGACCAGGATTGGGCGATTTCCGCCATTGCCGGGTATGCACATCCCCATCAAACCAGCTCGTGCAGAGGCGCGGCTAACAGCCACTCTCTTCGCCTCTGCGCGAAATTTCATCATGCGCTCACAATGCCGGGTAATTTCCAGTCGAGCGGCTTGCGCAACGCTACCCCTTTTTCCGCCCCGGCTTGGGGGCCAGCCAGATCATCCCGGCCGAGACGAACAGGACGATGGTGCACACCATGAAGACCTGGCGCGTGGCGAGCGTTACCGCCTCGGTCTGCACCAGTTGGCTCAACATCATGCTCGCCTGCGCGGCCGGCAGGCCGGTGTGCGTGGGCGGATGAATCAGCCCGACCAGTTCGGCGCGGTTGTACTTGGTGAAATGTTCCCACAGCGTGGTGGACATCGAAGTGGCAAAGGCGCCGGCCATCGTGCGCATGAAGTTCTGGATGCCCGCGCCCGATGCGGTCTGGTCGGGCCGCACCGAAGCCATCGCCAGCGCGGTGGAGCCGACGAAGAAGAACGGCATGCCCAGCCCCTGGAGCATCTGCGGAAAGGCGATGGTCCAATAGCCCATGTCGGTTACCCAGCGCGTGCGCAGCCAGGCGACTACGGCCAGCCACAGGATGCCGAACGAGATCAGCCCGCGCGTATCGACCTTGCCCACGAACCGCGCCACGATCGGCGAAAAGACCACGGCCAGGACACCGACCCAGCCCACCGCCAGACCTGCCCAGGTGGCGGTGTAGTTGAGGTTGGTTTGCAGGAAGAGCGGGATCAGCACGATGAACGAGAAGAACGCCGCATAGGCCACGCACTGCGTCACCACGGCCACGGTAAACCCGCGGTTGCGGAATACCGAGAGGTCGATGATCGGGTGATCTTCGGTCAATTCCCAGATCAGGAACGAGATGAAGCCAATGATCGCGACCACGGTGAGCGTGATGATGAAGCCACTGGAAAACCAGTCTTCCTCGCGCCCTTTGTCGAGCATGATCTGCAGCGAACCAACCCAAATCACCAACAGCGCAAGACCGACGAAATCGATCGGCGATTTCTGCGTGGGAGTTTCGTACGGCCGCACCAGCCGCCAGGCGACGATCAGCGAGAATGCGGCGAGCGGAATGTTGATGAAGAACAGCCAGTGCCACGACCAGTTGTCGGAAATAAACCCACCGCAGATCGGTCCGGCAATCGGCGCGACCACCACGGTCATCGCCCACAGGCCCAGCGCGGCGCCGCCCTTGTCCTTGGGGAATATGCGCAGCAGCAAGGTCTGCGTCATCGGCATGATCGGGCCGCCGCACAGCCCCTGGCACACGCGGAACGCGATCAGCAGGCTCAGGCTGCCGGCCATGCCGCACAGCATCGAAAACAGGCCAAAGCCCAGCAGCGCCATGATGAACACCCGCACTGCACCAAACGTGCGCGCGAGCCAGCCGGTCAACGGCACGCAGATCGCCTCGGCCACGGCATAGGACGTCAGCACCCAGGTGCCCTGCGTGGGCGACACCGCCAGGCTGCCGGCGATATGCGGCACCGACACGTTGGCGATGGTGATATCAAGCAGCACGACGAAGTTCGACAGCGCCAGCGCAAAGCCGCCCAGCGCCAGCTTGGCGCCCTTGAGCGGTGCCGGCCCATCGCCAAAGCCCATCGGCGGTCCGCCGGCCATGTCAGTTCTGCCCGGTCTGCGACCGGTCCTTTTCAGGGCGCGTATCGATCGTGGCGTCCATCGACAGGCCGATGCGCAGCGGATGCGCGCCCAACTCGTGCGGATCGAGCGCGACACGCACCGGCAGGCGCTGCACCACCTTGATCCAGTTGCCCGTGGCATTCTGCGCCGGGATCACGGCCAGCGCCGAACCGGTGCCACCGGAAAAGCCCACGACGCGCCCGTGATAGACCACATCATCGCCATAGAGATCCGATGTCAGCGTCACCGGCTGGCCGGGACGCACATGGGCCAGCTGGCTTTCCTTGTAGTTGGCGTCGACATAGGCCTGGCTGATCGGCACGATGGTCATCATCGGACTGCCCACGGCCACGCTTTGCCCCACCTGCACCGTGCGCTGGGTGACAACGCCGCTGACCGGGGCCCGGATCACCGTGCGATCGAGATTGATGCGCGCCTGGTCAAGCCTGGCCTTGGCGGCCAGCACCTGCGGATTGGTTTCCGGCGTGGTGCCGGTGATCAATGCGGCATTGGCCGCCTGCTGGCCATTGGCGGTGCCACGCGCGGCCTGGGCGGCGGCCAGGTTGGCGCGGGCGGCGGCAAGCTGACCTTGCGCAGAAGCATAGGCATTGCGCGCGGTGGTCAGTTCCTCGCCCGACACCGCCCCGTCGCCCACCAGCGACTGGCGCCGCTTGAGATCGATCTCGGCGCGTTGGACATCGGCCATGGCCACCTGCACTTGCGCGGTCATGCGGGCGATATCGGCCTGCTTCTCGCCCACCTGGGCCGACAGCGCGGTGCCGGTGGCGATGGTCTGGCGCACCTTGCGCAGCGCATCGGCATAGTCCGCCTCGGCCGCGGCCAGGGCGATTTTGGCGTCGGTGGGATCGAGTTCCACCAGCACGTCACCCTTGCGGACGACTTGCGTGTTGTTGACCGCCACGCGCCGCACCGGCCCGGCGACCAGCGGCGTTACCTGTGCCACTTCGGCCGCGACATAGGCGTTGTCGGTTTCGACATAGCGCCCGCCTTCGATCCATTCGTAGATGCCGACACCGGCCGCGACCAGCGCCACGACACCAGCAAAGATCAGGAAACCACGCTTGCGCGCGGCCTTGCGCGCATCGGCCTTGCTGGAGGCCTGGTCCGTATCGGGAAAATTGGGTTCAATGTCAGCCATGGGCGGGTCTCGGCATCAGAAAGAAGAAGAACAGGGATCAGGCAAACGGCAGCGCGTCGGCGGTCAGCCGGCGCGGAAGCCGCCGCCCAGGGCGCGCACCAGCGCCACGTGGGCAGACAGCGTGCGGGCCTGGAGATCGGCAAGCAGGCGCCGGTTGGCGAGCAGGGCATCCTGCGCCGACAGGACCGACAGATAGGTGGACAGGCCGGCTTCGTAACGGCGGCGGGCAATGCGATAGGCATCGTCAGAGGCGGCCACCGCCTGTTGCAGCTGGGCACGCTGGGCATCGATCGATTGCCGGGAGGCGGCGGCATCGGCCACATCGCGCAGCGCCTTGAGCAGGGTATCGTCATAGCTCGCCACGGCCTCGTCATAGCTGGCGCGCGCCTGGCGATAGCCACCGGCGATGCGCCCGCCCGAAAACAGCGGCAGGCTGATCGCCGGGCCGATCGATCCGGCATCGGAACCGCTCGCCGTCAGATTGCTAAGGCCAAGCGCCTGCACGCCGATGAAGCCCATCAGGTTGACGTTGGGATAGAACGCGGCATGCGCCACCTGCACCCGCGCCGCCGCCGCTTCTGCCCGCGCGCGGGCGGCGGCGACATCGGCGCGGCGGCCAACCAGATCGAGCGCCAGGTTGGCGGGCAGGCCCTGCGGCGCCAGCGTGGCAAGCTGTGGCAGGGGGATCGCATCGCCGCGCGCCGGCGGCGCCCCGATCAGCACGGCCAGGGCATGGCGGGCCAGGGCAATCGCCTCGTCCGCCGCCACCAGATCGGCGCGGGCAACCGGAATGCCGGCTTCGGCCTGGCGCTGCTCGGCGCGGGTATCGAGGCCGTTGACCACGCGCTGGCGCACCAGCTTGGCGGTATCCTCGCGCAGTTGCAGCGCCTGGGCCCGCACATCGCGGGCGGCCGCGGCGCGGGCCAGGGTGGCATAGGCATCGGCAACGCCCGTGGCGATGGCGAGGCGGGCGGCCTGCGCCTCATATTCGGCGGCCTGCGCCTCTGACGTGGCAGCGCGCAGGGCGGCGCGGTTCTTGCCAAAGAAATCCAGTTCGTAGCTGAGGCTGAGCGAGGCCGCACCGGTATCGTTCCAGCCCTGCGGCACGAAGGCCGGGGGAATGCCGTTGTTGTAGCTCTGCTTGGCTTCGGCCGCGTTGGCGCTGGCGGAAATACCGGGCAGCAAAGCCGCCCCGCTCGCCTGGGCGAGACCGCGCGCGGCGCGCAGGCGGGCATCGGCCTGGGCCAGCGTGGGAGAATTGGCCACGCCTTCCGCGATCAGCGCGGAAAGCTGCGGATCGCGCAACGCCTGCCACCAATCGGCCGCAGGCCAATCGGCCGGCGTCGTGGCCTGTGCTGGCGCGGACGCGGGCAGCGCCAGATCGCTGGCGGTTGCCTGGCGCAGCGCCGGCTTTTGGCCAAGATCGGGAACGGGGGCGCAGCCGGCCAGCAGGCCCGCCATGGCCAGGCCACTCACCAGCGGCGCGCGCCAGAACGGCCGAATCGCGGCGGCGGAAAACGCGGCGGAAAACAGGGCTGACGCGCGGTTGGAAAGACCGGCGGGGGAGGCAGTCATGCAGGGCCTTTGCGCAATCGGGAACGGGACGACCGTGTACGGATCGGTCACTAATCTTCAACTGCGCCCTTGCACTGCGCCTGTCAACAGCTATGTGTACAGAATGGTCACTAACCCGTCCAATTGCAGACTCAAACGCTGTTCGCCCGATGAGCGGCGGGAACACATCCTGTCCGTGGCCACGCAGGTGTTCACGCAGACGGGCTATGGCGCCACCTCGATGTCAGCCATCGCGGCCGAGCTGGGCGGTTCCAAGGCCACGCTTTACAAGTATTTTCCATCTAAGGAGCAGTTGTTTGAAGCGGTGCTGATGCGCGGCTGCGGCGCGGTCATGGCCTCGCTTCAGGAACTGGCGGAAACCGAATCGGATGACCTTGAGGGCATTCTTACCGATTTCGGCACGCGCTTCCTGTCCGGGCTGTGCAGCCAGCGCTCGATCGATGTCTATCGCATGGTCCATGCCGACGGGGTGCAATTCCACGAAGCGGCAGAGATGTTCTTCCGCTGCGGGCCGGAAATTGCCGGCACTACCCTGGCGGCCGTGTTGCACCGCGTGGCTGGCCAGCGCGGCCTGGCCCTGCCCGATCCGCGCCTGGCAGCAGACCAGTTCCTGGGCATGGTGCGGGGCAAGCTGCACATGCGCGTGGCCGTGGGTGTGATGCCGGCGCCCGACGCAGAAACGATTCGCTGCCACGCCGCGCACGCCGCGCGCATCTTTGCCCACGGGCTGTTGCACCAGCCAAATACCGGCCAGCCAAGGACCTGATCCCCCAACAACGACGATGGCCGGCGATCCCCAGGGGAATCGCCGGCACCGTGGAGAACCGGGTATTGGCAGCTGGGATCAGCGCAGCAGCGTCAGCACGTTCTGCTGGTTCTGGTTGGCCTGCGAGATCATCGCGGTCGACGCCTGGGCCAGGATCTGCGCCTTGGCCATCTGGGTGGTTTCGGCCGAGTAGTCGGTATCCTGAATACGCGAACGGGCATCCGACAGGTTGGTGATGTTGTCGTTCAGGTTGTTGACCACCGAGCTGAGGCGGTTCTGGCCGGCACCGAGCGTGGCGCGCGTGGCGTTCACTTCCTTGAGCGCGGCATCGACGTTGTCCATCGTGGTCGATGCCTTGCCGGTGTCGGACACGTCGAGCGCCTGGGTGGTCGAGGTGGCGCTGTACGACGTGTCGGTGCCGCCGAACAGGTTGACGCCCGAGAACGCCTTGCTGACGAGGTCGACCGTGTCGGTGGTGTTGGCACCGGTCTGGATCGAGCTTTTCACGTCATCGCTGCCGTCGGTGGCCGCCGTGCCGCTGGCGACCTTGAACACCTTGTTGCCGTTGAACTCGGTATTGTTGAGCACGTCGGAAATCTGGGCATTCAGGTTCGAGACTTCCGACTGCATCGCGTCGCGGTCAGACTGCTGGTAGGTGTCCGACTTCGACTGCACGGCCAGTTCGCGCACGCGCTGCAGCATGTTGGTCACTTCGCTGAGCGCGCCTTCGGCCGTCTGCGCCATCGAGATGCCGTCGTTGGCGTTGCGCACGCCCTGCGACATGCCGGTGATCTGCGCGGTCATGGTCGTGGAAATGGCCAGGCCCGCCGCATCGTCCTTGGCACTGTTGATTCGCTTGCCGGTCGACAGCCGTTCCATCGCGGTTGCAGCCAGCTTGCTTGCCGAGTTGGAAGCGTTGGCCGCCTTGATGGCGCTGACGTTGGTGTTGATTACCGCCATGATGTTTCTCCGATTTTCGGGACAGACCCCAATCGCTGCCAGTCCAGGGATTGACCGGCTGCACGGCAAAGACCGGCAGGATGGGCGGCAATTTAAGGGCAAAATCTTGCCGGTCAGCGGTTTTGCGGCGGCGCCATATACGTGTTTCCACTTAGCACGGTCGCTGATCTTAAAGTTTCACACCATTTGACGGTTTCGCGCGAAAAACAGCGTCGTGGATATGGTTAAGACGGGGGTCAAAGTGATGAACAGCGATTGCGGCGACAGATTGCCGATAAGCGGCCAGGCGCAGGCGCGCCATGGCGCGCTGATCATGCGCGCTGCAGCGGTGCTCAATACGCCGGGCATGGGCCCCCTGCCCGTGCTGGCCGATTCGACCGATGTGGGCGCGCTCGATCCGCGCCGCCCGGCGGTGGTGCTGGAACGCGGGGCGCAGCCGGCGCTGGCGCGCATGGCCAATGGCAAGCGCCACGTGGTGCGCTATGCCGATCCGCTGTCGGAAAGCGCGCTGGCCGCGATCATCGCCTGCGCCACCGCGCCCGGCATGCCGATTGCCGCCGATCCCGAAACCCTATCGATCCTGGCGCTGGCCGAGCGTCTGGCCGTCAGCGACATCCCCGTGCTGATCAACGGCCCCACCGGCACCGGCAAGGAAGTGTTGAGCCGGTTCATCCACGCCGCCAGCCCGCGCCACGACAAGCCGTTCATCGGCGTCAACTGCGCCGCGATGCCCGAAACCATGCTGGAAGCGCTGCTGTTCGGCCACCAGAAGGGCGCGTTCACCGGCGCCAGCGCGGCGGGCGAAGGCTTTTTCCGCGCGGCCCATGGGGGCACGCTGCTGCTGGATGAAATCGCCGAAATGCCGCTGTCGCTGCAAGCCAAGCTGCTGCGCGCGCTGCAGGAAGGCGAAGTGGTGCCACTGGGCGCGACCCAGCCGGTCAAGGTGGACGTGCGCATCATCGCCTGCGCCAACCGCGATCTGCCAACCGAGGTGGAAGACGGGCGGTTCCGCGCCGATCTCTATTACCGGCTCAACGTTTTTCCGCTGACGCTGCGCGCACTGGCCGAGCGGCCCGATGATATCGCGCCGCTGGCCTTTGCCCTGATGATGCGCCACGCGCCGGCCGATCGGCCGCTGCCCTGGCTGTCGGACGCGGCGCTGGCCATGCTGGGCTGCCACGGCTGGCCAGGCAACGTGCGCGAGCTGGAAAACGTGGTGCGCCGCGCCCTGCTGCTGGCGGGCGACCAGGCCGAAATCGGGCCGGAGCATATCGTGTTTGACCGCCCCGCGCGCAGCCCCGCCAGCGACGCGGCCCTGGCCGAAGTGCGCGCGCCCCAGGCGGGCAAGCTGTCCAACATTGTCCAGCTTTCCGAAGCGCGCGCGATCCTGGCCACGCTGGAAGCCTGCGGCGGCAGCCGCGTGGAAGCGGCGCGCCAACTGGGCATTTCCGAACGCACCCTGCGCTATCGCCTGGCCAGCTTCCGTGAAGCCGGCATTGCCGTGGCAGGAGGCCGGCGATGAGCGCGATCAACGGCATAGGCGCCGGAGGCGGCATCCAGCAGATCATGGCCATGCGCCAGCAGATCATCGATCGCTCGCACCTGCTGCAACAGATCCGCACGCCCGAAAGCGGGTTACCGGCCGAAACCAATTCGCCGACCGGTGGCTTTACCGACGCGCTCAAGTCGGCGCTCGACACGGTCAATGCCAGCCAGACCAAGGCCGACGGCATCAGCGCTGCCTATGAAAAGGGCGAGACGGTCGATGTCGCCAAGGTGATGCTGGCGCGCCAGGAAGCCGGCGTTGCCTTTGAAGCCACGCTGCAGGTGCGCAACAAGCTGTTGACCGCCTACCAGGACATCATGCGGATGGGGGTCTGATAGATGGCCGATCTGGTTCCCGTGGGGGCCGGTGGCAGCCCGCCACCCTCGCTTCTGGCGCCCTTGACCGATCCGGCCGGCGGCGCCCTGCCCGCCCGGATGGGCGCATTCCTGCGCCAGCCGCCGCTGCGCCGCATGCTGCCCTGGTTCGGCGGGATTACCGCCGCCGGGCTGACCGGGCTGTTGTGGCTGACCATGGCGCCCGCGCCGCAGCGCATGCTCTATTCCGATCTGTCGGATGCCGAGCGCGCGCAGGTGACGGCCGCGCTCGATAAGGCGGCGATCGCCTATCACATCGACAATTCCACCGGCGCGATCACCGTGGGGGAAAACGACCTCTACAAGGCGCGCATGGTGGCGGCATCCGATGGCGCAGTGGCCACGCCCGAAACCGGCGAGCAGATGATCGACAAGCTGCCGATGGGCGCCAGCCGCACCCTGGAAGGGCAGCGGCTGCAAGCCGCGCGCGAGCGCGAGCTGGAACTGACCATCATGCAGATCGACGGGGTGGAGGCGGTGCGCGTGCACCTGGCCCAGCCGGAAAAATCGGTCTTCGTGCGCGATACCGCCGCGCCCTCTGCCTCGGTCATGGTGCGCCTGGCCAAGGGGCGGCAACTGGCCACCAGCCAGGTCTCGGCGATCGTCAACCTGGTGGCCGGATCGGTGCCGGAACTCTCGGTCGATGCGGTCAAGGTGATCGACCAGCACGGGCGCCTGCTGTCGGCCGACAAGCCGGGCGATGCTGATCGCCTGGAAATCCAGGGCCGGCTGGAAGACAAGCTGCGCGAGCAGATTTCCCAGCTGCTGACCCCGATGCTGGGCGAAGGCAACTTTTCCAGCGAGGTGCAGGTCGATCTGGACATGGACCAGGTGACCTCGGCCCGCGAAAGCTATGACAAGCAGGGCGCCGTGCGCACCGAGCAGCAATCGGCCTCGCAGACCAGCGGGCCGGGCGCGGTGGGGGTGCCGGGTGTCTTGTCCAACACCCCGCCCGCGCCCACCACCGCCGCGGTTGGCGCGCCGCAGGGCACGCCCTCGCCCAGCCCATCGGGCGCGGCGCCCAGCAATGGCGAAAGCTCGTCATCGAAAACCTATGAACTGGGCCGCGAAGTGGCGGTGACCAACAACACGCCGGGCAAGATCCGCCGCCTGACCGTGGCGGTGGCGCTGTCTTCGGCGGTGCTGGCCAAGGCCAAGCCCGCCGAGATCGACCAGATCAAGCAGCTGGTGAGCGCGGCCGTGGGCGCCGATCCCACGCGCGGGGACCAGGTGGCCGTGGCGGTGCGCGCGTTCAACCCGGCCGACATCACCCCGCCCAAGTTCTATGAACAGCCCTGGTTTGCCATGGCGGTGCGCAACGGCGTGGCACTGGTGGCGGTGCTTTTGACGCTGCTGCTGGGCGTGCGCCCGCTGATCAAGGCGCTGCGCCGCGATGGCGGTGCATCGGCCAAGGGCAAGGACGCCCGCAAGAAGGGCAAGGCTGCCGCCAGCGATGACGACGACGAGGACGCCGAGGAGGCCAACGCCGCACGCGCCGAGGGCGCTGCCGATCCCAACGCCCCGCGCCCCAGCCGCGAGATCGGCCCTGGGCCCACCACCGGCATGATCAAGCCGATGCTGGCGCCAGCGCAAGATGAAACCGGCGCGATCGATACCGAACTGCTCAGCCGCCAGGTGGGCCTGGCCCAGCGCCTGGTCCAGGAAAAGCCCGACAGCGCCGTGGCCGTGCTGCGCCAGATGCTGAAGGAACCGAGCGAAGAAGGCGCCTCATAACATGGACAGCGACATGGCAGAGGGTTTGGGCAGCATGACCGATCCCGAACTGGCCGCCGTCATGGTCATGCTGCTGGAAGACCAGCAGGCGGCCGATCTGCTGGCGCAGCTCGATCCCAAGGAACTGCGTCTGCTGGGCGAAAAGATGTGCGCGCTGGGCGAGATCGGCCCGGTGGCCATCGCCCAGTCGATCACCGGCTTTGTCGAGCGGACCGAGCGCCTGGGCCTGACCGCGCACGATCGCGTGGGCCAGGTGCGCGATCTGATGACGCGCGCGGTGGGCGAGGTGAAGGCCGTCAACCTGATGCACCGCATCGCGCCCGAAGCGGCGCAGGATACCTCGGCCCTGGAACTGGCACGCTGGCTCAACCCCGAAGTGCTGATCCCGCTGGTGCGCGGCGAGCACCCCCAGGCAATTGCCGTGCTGCTGGTGCAGATCGACCCGGAAGTGGCCGCCGCCGTGCTGCACGGCCTGCCCGAAACGATCCAGACCCAGGTGGTCCACCGCATTGCCACGCTGGGCAAGGTCTCGGCCGAGGCGCTGCGTATGCTGGAAGAGGTGCTGACCCGCCGCATCGTGGCGATCCACAGCCGCTCTGCCCTGACCATGGGTGGCCCGCGCGAGGCGGCCGAGATCATCAACGCGGCGGCCAAGGCGGTGGAGAAGCGGGTCATGCCCGAACTCACCAAGATGGACAAAGCCCTCGCCAAGGAAATCGAGAACGAGATGTTCAAGTTCGAGCATCTCTATGTGCTGGATGCGCAATCGATGGGCGCCATGCTGCGCGAGGTGGACAGCGACACGCTGATCGCCGCGCTCAAGGGCATCGAGGAACCGCAGCGCGAGGTGTTCTTCCGCGCCATGTCGAGCCGCGCCGCCGATGGCGTGCGCGACGAGATCGCCGCGCGCGGACGCCTCAAGCGCGCCGAAGTGACCGAGGCGCAAAAGGCCATGATTACCGCCGCTCGCCGCCTTTCGGCCGAAGGGGTGATCGTGTTCGGCTCGGGTGACGATGACTATGTCTGACCTGCTGCGCATTCCCGAACCCGGGCGCACCTTGCGCGCCTGGGGCGCGGTGCCGGCGCAATCGCAGGGCTTCACGCTCGACCCGCGCTTTGCCCGCATCCCCGTGGCGCCCCCGGCTGAATTTGCCGCGATGCCCGAGCCCGAACGCGAAGACCCGATCGAGCGCGCCCGCGCCGATGGTTTTGCCGCCGGCCAAGCCGCCGCACTGGCCCAGGCACAGGCCGATGCCGCCACCCAGGACGCCGCGCGCCACCGCATCGAAAGCGCCTTGCGCGCCATGGACGCCGCGCAGATCGATGCGCTGGAGCAGCGGCTGCGCCAGACCGTGCTGGCCCTGTGCGAGGCGGTGCTGGCCGATGCCGCGATCGATCCCGCCGCGCTGGAGCAGCGCGTGCGCCGCGCCGCGCAAATGCTCGCCCGCGCCGAAGATGCCCGCGTGATCCGCCTGCATCCCGAAGACCTGGCGCTGGTGGGCCAGCACTTGCCCGAAGACTGGCACTGCGAGCCCGATTCCAGCCTGGAACGCGGCGCAGTGCGCGTCGATGGCGCGCTGGGCGGGGTGGAAGATGGCCCGCTGCAATGGCGCCGCGCGGTGGAAGAGGCGCTGCGACAATGCTGATGCCGCCAGCCGATGGCAGCAGCCTTGATCGCACCACCGGCGGCCTGCATCCCGCGCTGCCATTGCTGGCGCGCCTGGCCGGCGCCCATCCCGATCTTGCCCCGCGCCGCTATGGCCGGCTCAGCGCCTGCGATGGCGGGCTGCTGGAAGTGTCGGGCCTGTCGGTGCCGATCGGCACGCAATGCCGCATCGCCCACGGGCGCGGCGACCTGGCGGCCGAAGTGATCGGCTTTCGCAACGGGCGCAGCCTGATGATGCTGCTGGGCGATCCGGTACTGTTGCGCCCGGGCGCCTATGTGCGGCCCGAAGGGCGGCCTGGCATGGTGCCGGTGGGCGAGGCATTCCTCGGCCGCGCGGTTGATGGCGAAGGCCATCCCATCGATGGCGGGCCGCCGCTCGCCACCCATGCCGAATGGCCGGCCGGCGGGGTGCGCGCCGGCGCGCTCGATCGCAGCCCGGTGCGGCAATCGTTCGATACCGGGGTGCGCGCGCTCAACGCCCTGACCACGTTCGGCGTGGGCCAGCGCATCGGCATCATGGCCGGATCGGGCGTCGGCAAATCTGTCCTGCTCGACATGGTCGCCCATGGCGCCCAGGCCGAAATCGTCATCGTCGGCCTGATCGGCGAGCGCGCCCGCGAAGTGTCGGACTTTGTCGAGCGGCACATGGCCGGCAACAAGCGCGCGCATAGCGCGGTGATCGCCGTGCCGGCCGACCATGCGCCCAACTTGCGCATTCGCGGGGCGATGATGGCCACGGCGCTGGCCGAATACTTCCGCGCCCAGGGCCGGCGCGTCCTGCTGATCATGGACAGCCTGACGCGCGTGGCCCATGCCGGGCGCGAAATCGCGCTGCTGCTGGGCGAACCAGGCGCGGCGCGCGGCTATCCCCCTTCGGCCCTGGCAACGATCACCAAGCTGGTCGAGCGCGCCGGCAATTCGGCGGCGAGTGGCGGCTCGATCACCGGGCTCTACACCGTGCTGGCCGATGGCGACAACCAGGACGATCCGGTGGTCGATACCGCCCGCTCGATCCTGGATGGGCACATCGTGCTCTCACGCGATCTGGCGCAGCGCGGGCACTATCCCGCGATCGACATTCCCGCCTCGCTGAGCCGGGTGATGACCGACATCACCAGCCCGCAGCACCAGGCCCTGGCCCGGCAGTTTCGCGCGCTGATCGCCGCCTATGAGGCCAACCGCGATCTGGTGCTGATGGGCGCCTATCGCCAGGGGGCCGACCCGCAGCTGGACCAGGCGATCGCCATGCACGGCGCGCTGGCCGATTTCCTGATGCAACCCGCGCAGGACATCGTGCCACTGGACAGCTGCATTAACCAATTGACCCAGTTGCTGGGCGGCTGAGCGCGCCATGACGATCAAGGCCCGCAACCAGCGGCTGGTGCGGCTGCGCCGGCTGGAAAAGCTGCGCGAGATCGGCCATCGCCAGGCGATGCTGGCCGCTGGCCAAGCCGAGAGCACGCTGGCCCAGCTGCAGCACCTGGCCGAGCGCACCGGCATCCTGGCGGAAAGCTATGCCGCGCGCACCGATGCCGATGATGGTGCGGCATTGGCCCACCTTGGCGCATTTCGCGCCGGGCTTGAGCGCATTGCCCGCAGCACCGCCGGCGAAATCGACACGGCCCGCCGCATTGCCGATGCCCGCGCCGCCGAAGTGGCCGCGGCCGAGCGGCGCCGCGCCGCCGTCGCCGATCGCATCGCGGCAGAGGCGCAGGCCCTGGCCCGAGTCCGCGCCCAGGCCGGCACCCCGCTGGGTGCCGCGCGCAACCGCGAAGAGCCCGCATCCGAAACCATCCCTATGCCGCATTCGGGCGATTGGCACGGCTCTTGAATTAACCGTGGGCATACCGCCCAGGAGCTTGTACCGCGATGGTATCGATTGCCACCCCCACTGCCGCTTCATCCGCCCCCGCCATCATGGCGGGCGCGACGGCAGCGATTGTCGCCGACCAGGTGCAACCGGGCGAAACCACCGGATTTGCGGCGCTTCTCGACGCGGTAGAGACCCTGCCAGCGGCCCTGCCAGCCACCGCCGCCATTCCGGCCGAGCTGAGCGCGCCTGCCGCCCCGGCGGAACTGCCGCTGCCTGCCACGGCAAGCCTGCTGGCCGAAACCGGCAATATCTTGCCGGCAAACGGCAAGGCCGCCACGCCTAAAGCGCCCGCTCCCGTCGCAGCTGTGGCTGTGGCGGCGGCTCCCGCCGTGGCGCCGAGCCCTGCGCCGGTTGTCGTCGCACCGGTTGTTGCTGCACCGGTTGTTGCTGCACCGGCTGTTGCCACGCCGATGGCAAGCCAGCCTGTCGCCGGCACTGCGCCTGCGCCCCTGCCAGCACCCGCGCACGTGCTGCCGTCCGCAGCGATGCCGGCCCCTGTGCAGGGCGCAGCGCCGCCCGTCACGCCAGATTCGGCGCCCGCTGTGCCAGAGGCAACGCCGCCGGCCGCCATGCCGGTGGTGACGCATCGCGCCATGGCCAGCCTGCTGGCCCTGCGCCACGCTGCCAAAGCTGATGCCGATGCCGATGCCGATGATCTGGCGGTAGACGAAACCGCCGCACCCGCGGCCCCGGCAACACCCGGTGATGCAACGCCCACTGCCCCTGCGCCAGCCCCGGCCGCAGCCAGCCTGGCCCTGGCCAGCATCCCCGCGCCGATCATGCTGCCTGTCGCCCCGGCCACGCCCGCGCCAGAGCAGGCCATCGCGCATGCCCCGGCACCGGCGCGAGCGATGCAGCCAGCGCTTGCGCAACCAACCGCGCCCGGGCCGATGGCCGTTCAGGCTGCCCTGCCCCAGGCCGGCCAGCCTCGCCCGGAAATGCCGACGAACCTTGCGATGCCGGCCGCGCTGGCGACACCGCTGCCGCTTGCGCCAGCCGATAGCACCACGCCCGCCGCCACCGTGGCTGAACCGCTGGCACTGGTGCCGCAAGCCGCAGCGGCTGCCCCGGCGCCTGCCCCGGTTGCCACCACGATCGCGCACGCCCCCGCGCCCGCTGTGCCCACTGCGCCGATTGCGACGCAACAGGTGCTGGCGGCGCGCCAGCCGCAGCAGCCAGTTGCTGCAGAGCCAGCGTCACCGGCCGAAACCGAACCGGCCGCAACGCCCCTGGCACCAGCCAGCGCCACTGCCGTGGCGCCGCTGCCCCTTTCCGCCCTCGCCGTGGCCGCGCCCCAGCCAGTGGCTACGCCAGCCATCACTGGTCCGGCGCCTGCCGCCACTATCCCCGGCGCGCAGGTTGCCGCGCTGGTCGATGCCGTGGCCCGTGCCCGCCAGGATGGCCAGGGCGCCACGGTGGCTGCCACGCTGGCGCATGGCACGTTCGGGCGGATCGATCTGCAGTTCCGGCAAAAGGACGATGGGCTCACCGTGACCATGGCCAGCGCCGATCCCGGCTTTGCCCCCGCCGTGCTGGCAGCCAGCCGTGCGGACGCCGCCACTGCCGCCAACCAAAACTCGGCTGGCCAGAACCCGGCCGGCCAAAACGCATCGAGCCAGAACACTTCGGGCCAGAACGGCGCCAGCCAGAGTGGATCTGGCCAGGCGTTTGCCGGCCAGTCGCAATCACAAACCCCTTCACAGGGCCAGGGTGGCGATCCGCGCCAGCCGCAACGCGCCGCGGCGCCGGACAGCGCGGGCCTTGCCGCCCGCCGCGCGCCGGACCGGAGCGACGAGCCCGACACGGCCCAGGGCGGCGTCTACGCGTGATCCCGCGCGTAAATCGACGCCTCAATCCCCTGGCCATCTGACGATCAAGGAACCGGCATGAGCGACAAGAAGGAAAAGGACAAGGACGCGCCCAAGAAGAAAAAGGGCGGTCTTGTGGTGCTCATCGGCGTGGTCGTGGCCACGCTGGTGATGGGTGGTGGCGGGGTCTATGCCCTGTTTGCCATGCACATCCTGGGTGGGCCGCAAGTGGTCATCCATGAAGACAACAAGCCCAAGCTGATCCGCAAGGGCGAGGAAGACCCCTATGCCCCCGTCGCCAAGGAAGGCGGCGAAGGCGAAGGCGGGGCCAAGGAAGTGGAAGGCGAAGGCGGCAGCGAATACCGCACCGTCTACTATTCGTTTTCCGACGATTTCACCTCGAACCTCAAGGACAGCGATCGCCTGGTCCAGGCCTCGATCGCGGCATCGACGCGCCGCGATTATCGCGTGGTGATGTGGATGAAGAAGCACGAGCTGGCGATCCGTTCGGCCCTGCTCACCGTCCTGGCCGATACGCCCGATACCGACGTGGAAACCACCCAGGGCAAGCAGCGCCTGCAACAGCGCATGACCGCCGCGATCAACAAGGTGCTGACCGACACCGAAGGCTTTGGCGGGGTGGATGCGGTCTATTTCAAGCAATTCATCGTGCAGTGAGCCGCAGGTTTGCGGATTGACGGGCATTTTACGGGCAATGGGGAAGCAAGACGATGAAGCCTGAACGGGAATTCGTGGCAGAGCGGGTAGTGGCAAGCCACTGCCCGCAACTGCTGCGCCCCGGAGCGAGCCAGGCAGACCTGGTCACGGCGCTCAGCCGCACGGCCGAAAAGCTGGCGCGCGAATTGGGCAGCGCCCTGGCCGGGTTGCTGGGTGGCGATGAACCCCTGGTGGAATGCAGCCGTCCCGAACGCACCGTCTATTCCGATTATGCCACGATGCAGGTGATGGGCCACCGCAACCTGGGCGCCTATACCCTGTTTGGCGCGGGCGCGGCCAATGACCGCATCCTGGGCATGGTGGCCGGCGAAGTGGTGCTGCGGCTGGTCGATCGCGCGTTTGGTGGTGCCGGCGTGGCACCGCAGCAATTGCCGCGCGAACTGCCGCTGTCGGCCGAACTGATGGTGCACCGCCTGGAAGCCATGCTGGCCGGCTGCCTGGCCAGCGCGCTGGGTGCCGATACTGCCGACGTGATCCGCCCGCTGCGCCGCGAGGGCAACATCGACCACCTCGCCCCGTTCGGCAACGACGAGCATATCGTCGCGCTGGTCTTTTCGATCACCGAGCCCGGCCGCCCGGCCTGGGCGATCGAAATGGCCTTTCCCTATGACACGCTGGCCGCGCTGTTCGCCAATGGCGAGCGCCCGCCCGCCAGCGCCGAGCATGCCCCGGCCGATCCGCGCGCCGCGCCCTTTGCCGATGTGCCGCTGCCGCTCAGCGCCGTGCTGGTCGACATGCGGGTGCCGCTGGCGGCGATCTCCGCGCTGGAAGTGGGGCAGATCCTGCCGGTGCCGGTAGCGCGGGCGGTGCCCTTGCGCGTGGCCGGGCAGACCATCGGCCATGGCACGGTGGGCGCGGTGGACGATCGCCTGGCCGTGCAGCTTTCGCAGATTTTCTAAGATTTCATTTGGGGGGTTTCACAATGTCGTTTCAACCGCGCGGTTTCGATTTCCTCAAGGATGTCGATGTGCGCCTCACCGTCGAACTGGGCCGCACCGAGATGAAGCTCAAGGACGTGCTGGCGCTGAACGAGGAAAGCGTGGTCATGCTCGACCGGCTGACCGATGAACTGCTCGACGTGATGGTCAACGGCAAGCTGATCGCGCGCGGCGAAGTGGTTGCCCAGGGTGATCGCTTTGGCCTGCGCATCGTCGAACTGGCCGGCAGCGAAAACGCCCCGCGCAAGGATGCGGCGTGATGCTGTGGTACATTCTCAAGCTGATGGTCGTGCTGCCGCTGTGAGGTGGTCCCGCCTTCCTGGACAGGTTTGCGGCAAAATTAAGCTCAAACCGGTGTCGTCATGCCGCGAGTTTGGTCATCAGATCATGGGGGGC